>JBDKRP010000162.1:0-56364 GCA_039683275.1 Methanoregulaceae archaeon
ATCCGGGTCTGGATGGCATAGGTCCTTCCGTCTTTCTGCAGTTTCGCCCCAAAGGTGGCATCGGTCATACGAATCCCGGAAGTACTCGGCCAATACTCCAATGAATCCTTGGTTCGTGGCACGGTTCCGGGATCCCTCCCGGACACGGGTGTTTCCTCCCTTATAGTTCTCTCGTTCCCTGCCCGCCCGGCCCGGCGTCCCAAGGATCCGGAAAAGTGCGAAAACCCGGTTTTCCGGCGCCATAAACCGTATATTGATTTATCCAATTCCCTTCTGTACCAGTCGGACTTACAACAGCCGCAGGATCCCGTGATCCTCCTGGAACGAATGTACTGCCTTGATAACCTGACCCGGAAAAAGAGAATCAGAGAGGATCGACCATGCGAAACACCCACGTTGTCATCCTGGTAATCCTGGTCTGCGCAGGAACGGCTCTCGCCTGCTGTCTCCTCCTTTCCCCGGGCCTGACTGGGATAGGAAGCGGCATACGGTACAGTACCGACACCCGGCTCCCGCCGCCCGGTTACTATACCGGTATCGATTTTGACACCCTGAAATCGAACGACCATCTCACGGTCATTCCCCTGAAATCCTTCCGGCAGCAGAGCACGAATTTCACCTGCGGGCCGGTCGCCGCAATGACCGTGATGTCGTATTATGGCTATCCCCTGGAAAATACCGAAGCCGGGGAGCTCAAAGTAGCCAGGGAGATGAACACTTCGCACACGATTGGGACCAATCCCGAACAGATTGCGACATGGTTCACGAACCAGGGCTGGAACGCAGCCTGGGGCACGAACGGGACCAGCGATATGCTGATCAGCAACCTGAAGAACGGAATACCGACCATGGTCGAGTGGATCGACTGGGGCGGGCACTGGGTGGTTCTTGTTGGCTATGATACGCGGGGAACGGACGATAATCCCTGGGACGATGTCGTTATCTTCGCCGACTCGTCCGACTGCGCCGATGACAAAGCAGATGGCATCACGTACTTCAACTACGGGCAGTTCCAGTACGAGTGGTTCGATGCCCACTACTTCCCGGACAACATGAAAAACAGGGCATACGTGGTTGCCGTGCCGAAGAACGCAACGATTCCCTATACTGCTGCCGCGAAATAGAACCGGGATTCAGCAGTCTCTCAGATTTTTCAAAAGAGTATGGGAAACGTATTGGAAAAGAGATTATTTTTTCTCCGGTTCGGTCCCATTCTCCGGTTTCTCTCTCTTCCGGGACTTTGCCGGTTTCTTCGCTTTTTTCTTCGCCTTCGGCGCCATCGAAAGGAGATCGATCCGGTAACTCCCTTCCCCGTCAACCCGGACGATCCGCTCGTCCCCGGACGCCATCTTCTCCAGGTTCAGTTCATAGGAACCCGGGGAAAGGATCCGGACCGTCTCCACCCGGTCGTGCATCTCCACGAACTTCGGGGTGTAGGCAGGCTGGTCGGCCTTGTCCGGGATCACCTCGAGGATCTCATCCTGCTTCTCCTTTGCGATCTGCTCGATGGACTTCTCTTCGATGATATCCTTGTTCCGGTCCATCTCTTTCACGTACAGGAACTTCTTGTTCCCGCAGCTCGTGCACCCCTTCAGGATCTCGGTCGACCCGTCCCGGAATTCCCTTCCGCACTTCGTGCACTTGTGGGGCATCGGTTCCCTACCTTGACGAGACCCAGGCGCTGATCAGGTCTTTATCCTTCTTGATCATCTTGAGCTGGTTTGCAGGGCCGATCACGGTCAGGCGCTGCGCATTGACTTTCTTCCCTGCCAGGCGCGAGAAAAAGCCCCGGTCGTCCTTTGCCGGGTACGTCTCCATCTCGATACCCGAGAAACCGTCCGGCATAATCTCCCGCATCGTTATCTCGACGAGCGTGCTCTGCTCCTCCGGGCTCAGGCCCTTTTCCAGGACCACAATCGTCCCCTGCCGGACGTTGTCGAGGATGAGACGGATCTTCTCCATCGAAGTCATGGAAGAGAGGCGCTCTTCCGAAATCAGGTCAATCTGGACTCCCTGTATCATCTCCCCTCACCCGAAATATTTCAGCATTTTTTCGTAGAGCAGGTCCATATTCGTGCCCTCAAGCCCTGAGATCGGTACCACCGGGTGTTGCGGGAAAGCGCTCCGGATACGCCCGGGTGACGCATCGGGAAGGTCTATTTTGTTGGCGACAATGATAACCGGGAGGTTCCTGCTCTCGATGATCCCGACCATCATGATGTTCACCTGCATGAACGGATCGACCGTCGAATCGAGCATGTAGATGACCCCGTCGATATCCTCCCGGAGCCAGTGCATGGCTTCCGCAACCCCTTCGGTCGCTTCCCTCGCACGGAGGATTGCTTCATCCTTTTCAAGGCCGAACTCCAGGAACTCGTGGTAATCGATCTTGGTCGTAACCCCCGGGGTATCCACGATATCGATGACAACCTCGTTCCCGTTTGCACCGGTAATCGTGATACCTTCCTTTCTCCGGGCCCGGCGGGTCTCGTGCGGGACCTCGCTCACGGGGCCCATTGCATCCCCGGTCCAGTCCCGGGCGATACGGTTGGCAAGCGTCGTCTTTCCTGCGTTCGGGGGACCGTAAATACCGATCCGCGACCGCCGTTTCCGGAAGAGTTTTGTGAAAAATTTTGAGACCTTATTTTTCGTATTGATTAAAATGCCCACTCCTTGCACCTCCGGGGCTCGCTCGAGTCTGCCATTTAATTAAACTATGTACCTGCACGATAAATACTCTGCCCCGGGTTATTGTATTCAAATTACGCCCGCCCTGAACCGCATCTCCTGAAAAATTACCTCCACCAATTTGTTTATATCCCTGCTCACAGTATGCTTCAGTGTCAGCACCAGCAGGGACGAACAGAACCCGTTCCTGCGTTGCAGAAGGAGAACCAGTCTTCTCCCGGATCTTCCGGCAGCAGGAAACAGCAGCACCAGGTAAGGTTCCCCCGTCTGTGACAGGTCAGCGCGACAGGAGGTGATCTCATGAAGAAAACCAGAGACTCAATCCAGTTTGAGACCCGTGTCTCCCTGCGGGAAGTGATGAAACGGAATCCGACCACGATTGGTATCGAGGCCACGGTAGCAAAAGCTGCAAAGGTCATGTGCCAGGAAGAGGTCGGGAGCTGTATTGTCCTCGAACACGCGATGCCGATCGGCATCGTGACCGAGGAGGACATCAACTGCAAGGTGGTCGCAAAGGATCTCAGACCGAGCACGGTCAGAGTGAACGAGATCATGAGCACGCCGCTCATCACGGTGCATGCAGACAAGACCGTGGGCGATGCAGCCCGCATGATGGTCGAGCACCGGGTGCGCAGGCTCCCCGTTGTGGATGATAAGAATACGGTCATCGGCATCGTGACGGTACGGGATCTCCTGACCGTCTCGAATGAGATGAACGAACTGATGGCAGATCTTATCGAGATCAACCGGGTGGAGCACCTGGAGATGGGCATGTGCGACCGCTGTAACCAGATGTCCGACGATATCAAGCGGGTGGATAACCTGATGCTCTGCGGAAGATGCAGGGAGGAGGACCGTCTTCTATGAAAGTCGCGCAGGACGTCATGATCGAAATGCCGGTCATCAAAAATACCGATCTGGTGACAAAAGCACGGCAGATCCTGAGGGACGATTCCTTTCGCGAGATATTTGTAGAGAACGAAAAACGGATACTGACGGGATACATCGATATCACGGAAGCGCTCCGGGTCACCGCAACCCGGTCCAACGTGACCGTTGAAGGGTTCCAGAAGGAAGCCCCCTCAGTAAAGCCGGATAATACCATTGAAGAGGTCGCCCGGATCATGCGGGAGCACCGTACCGACAGTGCTGCCGTTGTGGACCCTGCGGGGCATTTTCTCGGCGGGGTCCTCCTCTCCGACCTCTTCCCGATCATCATCTCCCGGCACGAGATCCGGGGGATTGTATCGGACGTGATGACCCGGAAAGTCGTCACGTGCAGCCCGGACGATCCCCTCCAGCGGATCTACCGGTTGATGATCGAGAGCGGGTACACGGGATTTCCCGTGGTACGGAAAGGAAAACTGGCAGGGATCATCTCCCGGCGGGACCTTCTCGGGGATGGCAGGATACGGACTGCCCTGGAGAACGATGCGGATATCCCGGCTGCGAGACTGATGATTTCCCAGGTAGCGACGACGACTCCTGATGAGCCCCTGACCCGGGCCGCGGGACTCATGGTACAGCGTGATGTCAGCAGGCTCCCGGTTGTAGATAATGGGCGCCTCGCCGGGATCCTGGACCGGCACGATGTGCTGAAAGCGTTCAACTGAAACGCCGGCTCTCCCCCCGGGATCGTCCGGCGGATATTCCCTGCATACAGGCAGGAGTTCAGGAATATGGGACCGGGAAGCGCGAAGCTCCCGGTCCCGGGAACGGGATACATGAGAGAGAATGACCGGATGATAAAACAGGGGGACCGGCTCCTCAAGATGCACGGCAAATTCGACCGGGGCCCGGTTGAGTTCAAATCCCATGTTGTGGAACGCGAAGGGGAAGCAAAAGCGATTGCCACCCGGAACGTGGTCACGATACCCCAGACGGCGAGTATCCTCGGTGCCGTAGAGACGATGACGAAGTGCGGGTTCCGCAGGCTTCCCGTTACGGATGCAGGCACCGGAAAACTCCGGGGAATTGTTACTTCCGGGGATATTATTAATTTCATGGGGGGCGGGGACAAAGCACGGCTGGTCGAGGTAAAGCATGCGGGAAACTTCCTTGCTGCAGTCAACGAGACCGTCAGGACCATCATGACCGAGAAACCGAAAACCCTCCCGGACACCGCGAAGATCGATGAAGCAGTCGAGGTCATTATTCGTGACAAGATCGGGGGAATTCCCCTTGTCTCGGATGACGGCACCCTGACCGGAATCGTGACCGAACGGGACGTCATGCGGGCGCTTCTTTCGGAAAAATGCGTTCTCTCGGTTGAAAATGTGATGAGCACCGATCTGCGGGTTATATCCCCCGACAGTTCCATAGCCGTTGCAACAAAGGAAATGACCGCCCACCGGTTCCGCAGGCTTCCGGTCGTTGCAGAAGATGTCCTCTTCGGGATCGTGACGACGACCGATGTCATGAAATATCTCGGATCGGGGGAGATCTTCCGGAGGCTTACCACGGGTGACATGAACGAAGTACTGGGCCTTCCGGTCCGGAACCTGGTCTCGGCCGATCAGCTGATAACCACGAACCCGGAGAAGAGTATCCACAATGCGGCCCGGCAGATGCTGGAAAACGGCATCGGATCGCTCCCGGTCATGGAAGATTTCCGGCTTATCGGCCTCCTGACTGAATTCGATCTGGTGCGGGCATTCGCGCAGAGGTGAACGTACATGCAGGCACAGGAGATCATGAGTTCCCCGGTCCACGTTGTCGCACCTTCGGATACCGTGGCTCACGCCCGGAACCTGATGGTGAGGCGCCGGATCTCCCGGGTGCTCGTGATTGATGGCGGAGTTCCCGTAGGTATCCTGACAAAGAAGGATATCGCGTACCGGATACGGTATGCCGGTCCGGACTGGCGAAGGCGGCCTCTCGATCAGATCCTGATCGGAAGACTGATGGTTCCCTCGCCGGTATCGGTTTCCCCGGATACGGGGATACGGGAGATCGCCGCACTTTTCGTGGACCGGGACATCAGCAGCGTCCCGGTACTCGAAAACGGAAAACCGGTCGGGGTAGTAACAAAATCCGACATCATGCAGTCCCGGCTGGTATCTGACCTCAAAGGAGGAGTTACTGATGTGATGGAAGACGTTCCGGCCGTGAGCCGGTTCCATTCGCTGGTCCATGTTATTGACGTGATGAGCGAGCGGAATGACAAAGTAGTGGTGCTCGAAAAGGACGGGTCCCCGGCAGGGATAATCACCGAGACCAACCTCGCGTTTTTCGATCTCGGAGGAGTCCGGGCAAGAGCGGGCGGGAAAGGAATACGGGTCCCTGAGCGGACAAGCCGCAGGGGGCACCGTTCCTACCGGGAACCGGTGCGGGCATCCGTAATCGCGGAAGATGTAATGACAACCCCGGTGGTAACACTCGGATCCGGAGCGGCTCTATCGGACGCCGTCCGGCTGATGCGTGAGCATCGCATCAACAGCGTTGTCGTTATGGAAGATAGTCAGGTTCTGGGAATTGTAAAACGAGATGACATAATAAAGGAAGTGGCGAAATGACAACCAAACAAATCCAGGTAAAAGACGTGATGGCAAAACCGGTCACTATTTCCAAGGCTGCGGTCATCACCGAGGCACTCGATAAGATGCTGGACGAGAGAATCGACCCTCTCATTGCAATGAATAACCATGCGGTTGCCGGTATCGTATCGAGAAAGTCTATCGCCGAGAAACTTGGGAGTAAGCAGAACGCTGCGATCTCCCCGTCCAAGATCCATGTCGCGACTGCGGTTGCCGAGGATTTCACGCCGGTCTACCCGGACCAGGATGTGAACATCCTTGTTCCGCTCCTCCAGAGGTTCAAGCTGGTCGTGGTGTACGACACAGACCACCGTTTAATCGGCCAGGTTGGTGCCGGGGATCTCCTGAAGCTGTACCAGCCGGAGGTTGCCCTCCATGAGGTGATGGAGAAAGCGATCACCATCGAATCCGAGGAACGGGTCGTCCACCTCCGCAGGAGAATGATCGATACCGGTACGGACCGGTTCATTGTAACCGAGAATGAGAAGGTGGTCGGGATCGTCACTGAGACCGATGTTGCGATTGCGATGCGCAAATTCCGGGAGGATGTGGACGACAAACACCAGGATCACCGGATCCGGAACCTCCTTGTCCGGGACATCATGAGCGCCCCCCTGATCTCGGTTGCACCGGACGCGGCTGTCGGAACCGCTGTTACGACGATGCTCTCAAAGAATATCAGTTCGGTCCCGGTGATGGAGAAAGGGAAGGTTCTCGGGATCGTGACGCGTACCTCGCTCGTGAACGCGCTCTGATCCGGAGGGTCCCCCAAATCTCCCAAAATTTCCCTGTTTTCTCTTTTTAAGCACGCAGGTGCCAGAATCATTATGAGTATTGCGCTGAAACTCTTAAACCATAATGGTACAGAAAAAGCAGGCAAAGCCGGGTTCTCTGTCCCCGAAGAAGCTGGGTCTGCCCCCCAAGCCGGGTAAGGCGAAGGGGATGACAAAGACAACTCCTGTCTGTCCTACGAACGACGTCGCTGCGCTCCTTGACGGTATGGCGCAGACCGGGTTCCAGGGCAGGAAACTCGGGGAATCGGTACGGGTCTGGAAGAAGATGCTGGCTGATCCCGAATGTACGATATTTTTCGGCCTCTCCGGAGCCCTGATCCCGGCAGGTATGCAGCAGTGCATGATCGAACTCGCAAAGCGCCATTATGTCGACGCTCTTGTTTCGACCGGGGCGAATATCTTCCATGATATGTGCGAACATCTCGGTGTCTGCCACTATATCGGACACCATCGCGTTGACGACGCACAACTCTACAAAAAAGGCATCGATCGGATCTACGATGTCTTTGCATTCGAAGAGGAGTTCCGGCAGGTCGACCGGGGGATTGCAGAGTTCGCCGAGTCGATTGCACCGTTCCACGGCTCTTCCCGGGAATTCCTCCTGCATATCGGGAAATGGCTCTCTGAGGAAGTCCCGGAGCGGGAATCCGTCATTTCAACCTGCTATGAGGAAAATATCCCGATCTTTATCCCGGCCCTGTGCGATTCCTCCATCGGCATCGGGGCGCTTATCGCACGCAGGCGGGGTATCGATATCAACATCGACCAGATAGCCGATACCGATGAGATCACATCGATGGTTGAGGATGTGAAGAAGACCGGCGTCGTGTATCTCGGCGGCGGAGTTCCCAAGAATTTCATCCAGCAGACCCAGGTCATCGGGTCGATCCACGAGAAGGACCTGGGCGGCCATGATTACGCCATCCAGTACACGACCGATGCACCCCACTGGGGCGGGCTGTCAGGTTGTACATTCGATGAGGCGATCAGCTGGGGGAAGGAGTCCCCGGCGACGATGCAGATCCAGTGTCACGTTGACGCGACGATTGCGCTTCCTATCGTTCTCTCGGCTCTTATCGGCAGCGGGACGAAAAGGGTGAAATCGCACCGGAACCGGAAGAAACACGTCTTCCGTCAGGGACTATAGTTTTCTTTTTTTGTTCTGCCGGATATGTTTCTTGTTCCGGCTTTGAAGGGATTGTTCCGTTATATTCTATGTACGTACAATTCTTAGAAAAAGCAGCAAGAGCGGCCTGTTTTTTTGGGAATTTTTAATCCACAGGTTCTCTTGAGGACAGGGTACGAGGAAACCGGTGATGCTGTTCCGGCACTTGGCCGATTCCCGGTAAGAGGGGGTTGGACGGGGAAACTATAATTTGCGACGTTTTTGGATCGCTTTGAATTCCTGTTTTTCGGAACCGGTTCTGGTCATACGGATGGGCCTCCAATAGTGGGATGCCCAAAACCCGAGCCTTTCCCCTACTTTTTGTTAAATACACATACATACACAGAATTGATCATGGCCACCAAAACCATCAGCATTACGGAGGAGGCGTACGACAGGCTGCGGGCGCTCAAGAAAGACGAGAAGATGAGTTTCTCCGATGTAATTGTGGCGTACTATCCGGTAAAGCGGAAATTATCGGATGTGCTTGATGAGATCGGTGACTGTACCGAACTTGCGGACTCGGTCGAGACGGTATCCCGGGAGATGCGGAAAGCGAAGATACATGAGGTCTCTGATGCCGGTTGCAGATACCTCGTTCATCATCGATCTGATAAGACGGGAGCCGGGCGCAATCAGGATCTACGAGCAATATGAGAGCCAGGGTATTGCACTTTCCACGACCGCGATAACCGCGATGGAGTTATACAAGGGGGCCTATGTGTCTGGGAACCGGAAGAACGTGGAGAAAGTCGGGAGCATCCTGGGGGTGTTCATCCTCCTTCCGGTCGATGAAGCAGTACACGAAGTATTCGGAAAGATTGCTGCGGGACTGTGCCCGAACGGGAAACCCATCAGTGATTTCGATGAAGTGATTGCAGCGATAACCCTGTGTTCCGATGGGGAGATCATCACCCGGGACCCGCATTTCAGGAATATTCCGGGACTGACGGCGATTGGGTATTGAGTGAGTACTTTTATTCACACCGTAATTACAATATTGAGATTAATTCAGGGCGTTTTTTTCCTTCAGTATTTTTATACCTGTTTGATCTCCCACAACGCTTATTACCCGTACCAGCGCATAGAATAAGCACCATTCATGGAGCGGTGCGACCGCACTGCGAGTGTCGAAAGATGCGAGATTCTCTGTTGAGGTAGCCAAGCCCGGTATGGCGCAGGTTTGCTAAACCTGTGTCCCCTTGGGACTCGAGGGTTCAAATCCCTCCCTCAGCGCTTCAGAGCAAATCTCACAGTCGAGGGGATTGGATGGCTCAGGATAAGAAACAGGAAAAGACCGAAGAAGAAGAGATCCGGTACTTCGTTCGGATCGGTACGACCGATCTCGATGGAACGAAGACCGTTCGTGTAGCCCTCACCGGAATCGACGGTGTCGGAAGACACACCGCCTCTGTCATCACGCAGCTTGCAGGTGTCAACTCTCACGAACTCCTCGGTAAACTCGGGGAAGATCAGGTTGAGAAGATCAGGAACGTGCTGGCCACCTACATAGAGACAATTCCCTGGTGGATGGCAAACCGGCCCAAGGATGTCTACACCGGAGAAACCCGTCATATTGTTGGCGCAGACCTCCAGATCACCCATGATGAGGACATCAACCTCATGAGGAAAATCCGGTGTTACCGTGGCATCCGCCACGAGACCGGCCAGAAAGTCCGCGGACAGCGCACCAAGTCGACCGGAAGAACCGGGACGACCGTCGGTGTCAAGAGAAGCAAGGAGTAAGAGGGTGAACTGAATGGGATACCCAGGAAAGAACCACAAGACCTACCAGACCCCCAAGCGCCCCTTTGAGAAGACCCGGATCGAGGAAGAGACGAAAATCGTCATCGAATACGGCCTGCGGAACAAGCGGGAGATCTGGAAAGCCCAGAGCCAGCTTCGTAAATACCGCAAAGCAGCCCGTGAACTTCTTGCACTCATGTCGGCAGGAGCCGACCAGTCCCTCGTTGACGCAAAGCGCGCCGAACTGATGGGCCACCTTCACAGGACAGGGCTTCTCGGACCCGATGCAGACATCGGCGACGTCCTTGCACTCAAGGTACAGCAGGCACTCGAACGCCGGCTCCAGACCGTAGTCTACCGGCTCGGCCTTGCCCGTTCCCCGAAGCAGGCACGCCAGCTCATCACCCACGGACACATCGCAATCGCGGGACGCAGAACCAGCATCCCCGGCTACCGTGTCACCCGTGCGGAAGAGACCCAGATTGCCTATTACGGCACATCCCCGTTCAAGAGCGACAGCCACGCAGAACGGACACGCATCACGAAAGCAGGCGGGGTGAAGTGAAATGGCAAATGAAAAGGAAAAGTGGGGCATCGCCCATATCTTTGCCTCCTTCAACAACACCATTATCACCGTAACCGACCTTTCGGGCGCAGAGACCGTGACGAAGAGCAGCGGCGGGATGGTCGTCAAGCAGGACAGAAACGAGAGTTCCCCCTACGCGGCAATGCAGATGGCTTCCAACGTCGCTGCAATCGCGAAGGAAAAGGGAATTATCGGCCTTCACGTCAAGGTCCGTGCACCGGGACGCGGCAAACAGCGCAGCCCGGGACCCGGGGCGCAGGCCGCAATCCGTGCACTGGCCCGGGCCGGCATGCGCATCGGGCGTATTGAGGATGTCACCCCAGTACCTCATGACTCCATCCGCATGAAAGGCGGACGCCGGGGAAGGAGAATCTGATGGACCTCTCGTTCAGTGATCTCTCAGAAACCGAAGCACGATTCATCCTAAGTGGCGTGAGCATTGCGTATGCAAACGCACTCCGCAGGGCGATGATCGGCGAAGTTCCCACGCTGGCAATCGAAGACGTGCGCATCTACGATAACACAAGTGCACTCTTCGACGAAATCCTTGCCCACCGTATGGGACTCATCCCGATCAAAACCGACCTTACCGCATATGTGCCGGCAGATCAGTGTTCCTGCGGCGGAACCGGTTGCCCGGGCTGCACCGCGACCTTCACCCTCTCGGTTGAAGGCCCCAAGATGGTGCTCTCCAGCGACCTCATTCCCCAGGATCCGTCTGCCCGGCCGGCCTACGACAATGTTCCGATCGTAAAACTGACCCAGGACCAGAAACTCGTCCTGGAAGCGAGAGCCGTGGTAAAAACCGGAAAAGACCACTCAAAGTGGCAGCCCACCCTCGCCTGCGGGTACAAGAATTACCCGGTTATTACGGTCGGCAAGAACTGTGACGGCTGCAGCATGTGCGTGGACGAGTGCCCCCGCAAGATCCTTGAGATCAAGGGCGGAAAAGTCCGTGTGGTTGAAGGAAAGCTCGAAAGCTGCTCCCTGTGCAGGCTCTGCGAACGGGCATGCCTGAGCAGCGGAATCGGGGACGAACCGGAAATCCGCATCACAACGGAAAGCGACCGGTTTATCTTCGTAGTAGAGAGCGACGGATCGTTGCCGGTGAAGGAGATCATTACGCGGTCTGTTCTTTTTATCAAAGATCGCGCAACCGAACTGGAGAAACAGGTAATCGAGGTATCAGGAGGGACTGTATCATGAAACAGAACGGGAACAAGACAAACCCGCGCCTCGTGAATCTCATCTCGCTCTTAAAAAACAAGTCCCGCGAGAATGAGGCACTGATCTGGCGCGAGATTGCGTCACGGCTCGAGTCCCCCGGCAGGAATTATGCCGAGGTCAACTTAAGCAAGATCAACCGCTATGCGGCGGCAGGGGAGACTATCATTGTTCCGGGCAAAGTGCTCGGAAGCGGAGCTCTGGACCGTGCGGTCAACGTTGCAGCGCTCAATTTCAGCGGGGCTGCAACGGAAAAGATCAACAGTGCACGGGGCACGTGCATGAGTATCGAAGAGCTCCTTGAGAACAACCCGAAGGGTAGCCGGATCCGGATCCTGAGGTGAGAGTGCGATGGTAACAGTAATCAACGGTGAAGGACTCCTTCTCGGGAGGATGGCAAGCATCTGCGCAAAGCGCGCCCTGAACGGGGAGACAATAGCTGTCGTGAACGCGGAAAAGGCGGTCATATCAGGAAGCCGGGCCCGCGTATTTGCGAAATACGACTGGAAACGCTTCATCGGTTCCCGCGAGGGCGGACCGTTCTTCCCCCGGAGACCGGACCACCTCGTCAAGAGGACTATCCGTGGCATGCTCCCGTACAAGAATGCACGGGGCGCAGAGGCCATGAAGCGTATCAAGATCTATGTCGGCGTCCCGGCAGATCTTGCCAGCCAGGAGATGGAAGTCCTTGAGGAAGCCCATTACGACCGGCTGAACAACCCGAAGTACGTGACCATCGCTACGCTGAGCACGAAACTCGGTGCAAAGTTCTAAGGGAGGAGACAGGCATGGTAAAGATCATAAACACGAGCGGAAAGCGCAAGACGGCAATCGCCCGGGCCACCCTCAAGGCAGGTACGGGCGTCATCCGGGTAAACTCCGTGGTTCTCCCGGCATACGGGACTGAACTCACCCGGATGAAAATTTCCGAGCCACTCCTCCTTATTCCCGATGCGGTAAAGGACGTCGATGTCTCCATCGAAGTGAGCGGCGGCGGGATCATGGGCCAGGCAGAGGCGGTTCGGACCGCACTCGCCCGCGGCATCATGAAATGGCACAACGACCCGAAGATTAAGGATATCTACCTGACCTACGACAGGACCCTCCTTGTCAACGACTCGCGGCAGAAGGAAGCGAAGAAGCCTCACGGCCGCGGCGCCCGCAAGAAGTTCCAAAAGTCTTATCGTTAAGCTTCAGAAAATAAGTGAGAACCGAGGCACAATGATACCGGTACGATGTTTCACCTGTGGAAAAGTGATCTCCCCCGCGTGGGACGCATTCAAGCAGCGGCGTGATGCCGGCGAGGACCCCAAAAAGGTTCTCGACGACCTCGGCATTACCCGGTACTGCTGCCGGCGAATGCTCTTAACCCACAAAGAGATTATAGATGATCTCAACCCATACCAGTAAACACATCTTTCGTGCGGGGTCGTGGGGTAGCCTGGACTATCCTAGGGCGTTCGGGACGCTCTGACCTGAGTTCGAATCTCAGCGACCCCATTTCTGATTCATCTGTTCATACTGAGGAGGGACAATGCAGGCCTATACACGATACGAGAAAGCGAGGATAATCGGGGCGAGAGCTCTTCAAATCTCGATGGGCGCCCCGCTGCTCGTGAAGACCGCGCGGATCGATCCGCTCCAGATCGCACTCGAGGAGTACGAGATGGACAGGATCCCCATCACGGTAAAAAGGAAGTAGAGACCGATGACCACCATAGAGAGAATTGTATTGCGGACCATCCTCGACAGCCGGGGTAATCCTACCGTTGAAGCTGATATCACAACCTCAAGCGGCTTCGGGCGGTCAGCGGCACCCAGCGGGGCAAGTACCGGAAGCCATGAGGCGAAGGTAAAATCCCCCGGGGAAGCAGTCGAGAATGCAATCCGTCACATTGTTCCGCAGCTGCTCGGCATGAACGCCGAAGACCAGCAGGGATTTGACGGCCGTCTCCGGGAACTGGACGGCACCCCTGACTTCTCCGCAATCGGCGCGAACATTTCGGTTGCGCTCTCGCTTGCGAATGCCAAGGCGGCAGCCTCTGCGAACGGGATGGATCTGTTCCGGTACCTGGGCGGAGCGTTCGTCACCGATTTCCCACTCCCCCTCGGGAACGTGATCGGCGGCGGCGCCCACGCATTGGACGCAACCGACATCCAGGAATTCCTGGTTGTCCCGACCGACGCTTCAACTGCTAAGGAAGCGGTCTTTGCGAATGCGACAGTCCACCGGACCATAAAAGAGATGCTCAAGGCCAGGGGCAAATCCTGCGGAAAAGGCGACGAAGGCGCCTGGGCCCCGAAGATCGACGACACGCTTGCGTTCGAGATCGTGAACGAGGCAACGCAGAAAGTTTCTGACGAACTCGGGATTGGGATCGATATGGGTATCGATGTCGCAGCCACCGAGATGTGGGACCCGGAGAAGGGTACGTACCGGTACAAGGATGCGGCCCGGACCCCGGAGGAGCAGGTCACGTACCTTGCCGAACTCGCGGATCGGTACGAACTCATTTACATTGAAGACCCCCTCCATGAGGAAGACTTCGAAGGTTTCGCCGCACTCACCGACCAGGTGGGTGACCGGTGCCTTGTCTGCGGTGACGACCTGTTCGTCACCCAGGCGGAGCGGATCATGCAGGGGATTGATGTCGGGGCCGCAAACTGCGTCCTCATCAAGCCGAACCAGGTCGGGACTCTCACCGATACCTTTGCCGCAATCCGCCTTGCCCAGACGTACGGCATGGACACGGTGATGAGCCACCGCTCGGGCGAAACGACCGATACGACGATTGCACACCTGGCAACCGCATTTGGCTGTGTCTTTATCAAGACCGGGGTTGTTGGTGGAGAACGAATTGCAAAACTGAACGAACTGATACGGATACAGGAGAGTATAGCATGAATGCAGCAGCAACAGAGATGGAAATAGAACTGAAAGAGCCGCTTGTCCCCGTTGAGGAATACCTCGCCGCAGGTGTCCACATCGGAACCCAGCAGAAGAGCCAGGACATGAAGAGATATATCTACCGCGTTCGCGGAGATGGCCTCTATATCCTCGACATACGGGAGACCGACCAGCGGATCAAGACCGCCGCCAAGTTCCTGAATAAATTCAACCCGACTGAGATCCTGGTCGTTACCTCCCGGCAGTACGGACAGTACCCGGCAAAGAAGTTCGCAGACACTGTTGGCGCGATGTCCCTGACCGGCCGGTTTATCCCGGGGACGCTCACCAACCCGAACCTGAACAAACAGGGCCTTCACCAGTATCTCGAGCCGAAGGTCATTGTTGTTACCGACCCGATCGGCGACACCCAGGTTATCAAGGAATCGCTCCAGTGCAACATCCCGGTCGTCGCCCTCTGCGACACCAACAACATGACGAGCTACGTTGACCTCGTCATACCGACCAACAACAAAGGCCGGAAAGCACTCTCGATGATCTACTACCTCCTCACGAAAGAGATGCTCCGGCTCCGCGGTGTCGCGACATCCCTTACTCCTGAAGAGTTCGAAACCGAGATGTAGGCGGGCCCTGCACCCGGTTTCAAAAACCCTCATATAGCTGGGGGATGATCCGATGAATATGCGACCCTGCGCAGTTGCAGGCATGTTCTATCCCCGGGATCCTGCGCATCTCGAACAGCTTCTGGAAAAATTCTTCCGGAAAGCCGGTGCAGGAACAGAAGGAGCGGGAGCTCTCGGGATTGTATCGCCCCATGCCGGGTATATTTATTCGGGAGCGGTCGCTGCTACCGCATTTGCCCGGATCTCCCCGGATTTTGAAGGGACCTTTGTTGTGATAGGTCCCAGTCACCGGGGATACCTGACCTGTACGTCACAGATCCCCTGGGAGACACCTCTGGGGATTGTCGATGTCGATACCGCCTTTGTCGAAGATCTTGGTATAACCGTCGACGAGTTTTCCCACCGGTCCGAACATTCTATCGAGGTCCAGCTCCCGTTTATCAAGTACCGGTTCCCGAGGGCACGGATTGTTCCGATCATGATGGGCGAACAGGGGATGGGAAGTGTCGAGCGTCTGGCAGATCAGATCCTCTCGGCCGTGAAAGCGACGAAACGGGATATACGGATTGTTGCATCGAGTGATTTCTCCCATTATATACCGGACGACGCTGCCCGTGAAGACGATGGTGCGGCAATTGAAGCGCTCTCCACGCTGGATGTACATGAGTTTTACCGGAAAATTGAAGAGCGGGCAGTCTCGGCCTGCGGGTACGGCCCTGTCGCAACGATGTGCCTTGTAGCAAAAGCCCTGGGCGCAACCCGGGGTGAGAAACTCCTGTACGCGACAAGCGGCGATGTTACGGGAGATCGCGACCAGGTCGTCGGATATGCGGCAATAGCGGTGATATGACGTGGCAACCTGGAGTGCGCCGGGCAAGGTCTTTTTGTTCGGCGAGCACGCGGTCGTCTACGGGAAGCCCGGGATTGCAATGGCCATCCGGCCCCGGGTCTTTGTCACCGTGAAGAAGAGCCGGTACATGCCCCGGACCAAATCCGCGTATATCGACAGCTGCTTTGAGCTTATGGATGCAAAGGGGAGCGTGTACGTAAATTCCCAGATCCCGAGTTCTTCCGGTCTTGGCTCCTCGGCTGCGGTCACGGTTGCGACGCTCTCGGCCATCAACGACGAGTTCCAGATGGAGAAATCCCGCGAAGAGATAGCAGAGATTGCGTTCACGATTGAGAAGAACGTGCAGAAAGGGAGGGCGAGCCCCACGGATACCACGGTTGCAGCGTTTGGCGGCATAGTCCTCATCACCGGCACAAACCGGCGCAGGCTTCCCCCGCACGACCTGAGTATTGTTGTCGGGGATTCGCAGACCTCGCACAGCACGAGCGAGATGGTGGGAAAAGTTGCCGACCTGAAAGCAAAGAACCCGGCAATAGTCGATCCGGTGCTTGCGGCAATCGAAGGCGTGACCCTGACCGCCATCCATCATCTCGGGAGCCCGAAAGAGATCGGGAAGTACCTGGACATGAATAACGCCCTTCTTGATGTACTCGGGGTCGGACACCCGAAACTTACGAGGATGGTCCTCGCTGCCCGGGCTGCCGGGGCGTTCGGGGCAAAGATCACGGGAGCCGGCGGCGGCGGCTGCATGGTCGCCCTCTCACCGAAACACGCAAAAGGACGGATAGCCAAGGCGATTGAAGACTGCGATGCACGGGCAATCATTACCGGTATCGACACGGTCGGCGCACGGAAGGAGCGGGATGGCTGAACAGGAACGGCTGATGCTGAAACTCGGGGGGAGTGTTATCACCGACAAGAGCGGTGCCTGCGCAGTGGACGCGCCCCGGCTCGCAGAGATTGCGGAAACGATTGCTTCCTGGAGTAACGGCCCCGGAAAGGACAGGGGTCTTACCATCGTCCATGGGGCAGGATCCTGCGGCCACCCGGAGGCACACCGGTACCATATCCGGGATGGTGTGCGTGCCGGGAACCGTGAAGGCGTGTACGTGACGCATGCTTCGGTACGGAGCCTGAACGATGCGGTTGTCGCAGCTCTGCGTGCCCGGGGTGTCGAAGCGGTCGGTATCCATCCTCTTGGCGCCTGTATTGCCGATGGGGGAAGGATCGCAGCATTCATAGACGGGGCGCTCGAAGAGATGATCAGGATAGGTATCGTTCCCGTGCTGCACGGGGATGTTGCCATGGACCGGTCCCGGGGTGCCTGTATCGTCTCGGGGGATCAGCTGGTCAGGTATCTCGCATCGGCGCTTACAATACAGAGGATCGGGCTCGCCACCGATGTACCGGGAGTTCTCTCTGATGGGAAAGTCGTCCCCGAAATTTCGCGGGAGACGGTGTCCCGCATCCAGATCGGGAACTCAGTACATACCGATGTCACCGGTGGAATGAGCGGCAAGATCCGGGAACTCCTGGAACTTACCGACGCGGGAATTGAGAGTGAGATATTCCATGTCTCCCGGGTCCGGGATTTCCTTGAAGGGAATCCCACCGGGGGAACGAAAGTACGGAGCAATACGCATGGGTGACAAGAAACGGTTCACATCAAGCAGGAAACTCGATCACCTCCGTATCTGTGCCGAGCGGGATGTCGAAGCAGGCTGGCCCGGGTTCTCCGATGTGCGGCTCGTTCACTGCGCACTCCCGGAATGCAGCATGGACCAGATAGACCCGGGGACCCGGTTCCTTGGCCACCGGTTCGGATCGCCGCTTTTTATTGCGGCGATGACCGGCGGCCACCCGGATACCGCGGAAGTGAACCGCAGGCTTGCCGGAGCCGCAGAGAAGTACGGCATCGGGATGGGCGTCGGCTCCCAGCGGGCTGCCCTGGAAAACCCGGATCTTGCGGACACATTCTCTGTCGTGCGGGACGCGGCCCCGCATGCATTTCTTGTCGCAAACCTTGGCGCAGTCCAGCTCCGGGATCACGGTGCGGAATGGGCCGAGCAGGCGGTTGCAATGATAGAAGCAGACGCAATCGCAATTCATCTCAATTTCCTCCAGGAAGCTATCCAGCCCGAAGGGGACCATGATGCGGCAGGATGCCTCGCCGCTATCCAGGACCTCGCGGGCTCGTTCCGTGTCCCGGTCATTGTAAAGGAGACCGGGAGCGGAATATCCGGGGAAGTCGCCCGCAGGTGCTGGGGCGGCGGCTGCCGGGCCATCGACATCGGCGGCTGGGGCGGCACAAACTGGGCGGCAATCGAGAGCGTCCGGGCAGGGGAGACCAGGAAGGCCGAACACCGGGGATTAATCAATCTCGGTGCCAGGTTTGCAGACTGGGGAATCCCCTCGGTCGTTTCCCTGACGGAAGTAGCGAGGACCGGCGGGCCGATCATTGCGACCGGCGGGATCCGGAGCGGCCTCGACATTGCTCGGGCAGTTGCGCTCGGTGCGGATCTTGCTGGAATGGCCCTGCCCTTCCTTGCGCCTGCACTGGAGAGCGAAGACGCGCTTGACCGCGCTGTCGGGACGACCCTCCAGGAACTACGGGTTGCGATGTTCCTCACCGGCTCCCGGAACCTTGCGGCGCTGAAGCAGGCACGGGCATACATCTCCGGAAGGACCCGGGAAATGATTGAACTACGGGATGGAATGAGCGGGAACTCAGATGCAGTTCCCCGTTTTTCCTGATCTGGAACAGTCCCAAAGAGCCGTATACCGGAAACACGGCAATTACCAGGGAACTCATAAAAAATCAAAAAATACAGGAGAAAGAACCATGGATATTGAAGTAATCGCGGTTGGCGGATACGACGAAGTCGGAAGAAATATGACCGCCGTCCGCGTCGGAAAAGAGATCATCATATTCGATATGGGGCTGCGGCTCGATCAGGTGATGATCCACGAGGATGCCGAAATCGAGAATATGCACTCGCTGGACCTGATCCAGATAAAAGCAATCCCTGACGACACCATGATGAACTCGGTTGAGGGAACGGTCAAAGCCATCGTCTGTACCCACGGGCACCTCGACCATATCGGTGCAATCCCGAAGCTTGCCCACCGGTATAATGCGCCGATCATCAGTACGCCGTACACAACGGAACTTATCAGGCAGCAGATCCAGGGCGAGCAGAAGTTCGGCGTGAACAATAAGCTCTTCGCGCTCAAGGCCGGCCAGAAGTATACCATCTCCCAGACCCTCGTCCTGGAATTTGTGAAGACACAGCACAGCATCATCGATACCGTGACCGCCGTTCTTCACACACCGCACGGTGCGATTGTGTACGCCTGCGATTTCAAGCTGGACAGGACCCCGGTCATCGGGGAGGTCCCGGACTTTGGCAGGCTTGCCCAGATCGGGAAGGAAGGCGTCCTTTGTCTCATCGTCGAGAGTACCAACATCGATAACCCGGGACGGTGTCCGAGCGAGCGGATAGCGAGGGACCTTGTGCGGGACACGATCACAAGTTATGAGGACGATAAGAGCGCAATTATCGTTTCGACATTCTCCTCTCACATCGCGAGGATCAAGACCATTGCGGAGTGCGCCCACGAGATCGGGAGAAAACCGGTCCTCCTGGGCCGCTCGATGGAACGGTATGCGACAACTGCTGAGCAGATGAAGCTCGTCGCGTTTCCGGAAACCATGAGCATTTTCGGGAACCGGAAGACCGTGGACCGGACCATGCGCAGGATGATAAAAACCGGGAAATCCGAATTCATGCCTATCGTGACCGGCCACCAGGGCGAACCCGGATCCATCCTGACCCGGATGTCTGTCGGGGATACCCCCTACCGGATCGAGCGCGGCGACAAAGTCATCTTCTCGGCAAAGGTCATCCCGAACCCTATGAACTTCGGGCAGCGGTACATGGTGGAAGCCCACATGAAAATGGCCGGAGCCCGGATTTTCGAGGATCTGCACGTAAGCGGCCACGCGTACAGGGAAGACCACTACGAATTCGTACACCTCCTCAACCCGCAGCATATCATTCCGGCCCACGGCGATCTCGTGATGACTGCGAAGTACGCAAACTTTGCGACCGAGATGGGGTACACGCTCCATAACGATGTGCACCTCCTCAAAAACGGGCAGCGGATTAAACTGAACTAGGTGAAGAAAAATGGAACTGATGCCGTACCTCGGATCTGTCGCAAAAACAATCGATGCATACCTCATCCGCAATTTCGGCAGCGCCCCGGACGACCTGAACCAGGCCAGCGCCCACCTGCTGGTTGCAGGCGGGAAGAGGCTTCGTCCCGCGGTTGCGATGCTTTCCGCTGATGCCGTGGCAAAAGGCCGCTCCCAGGATATCTTTCCTGCCGCCATTGCGCTCGAACTCACGCATACCTTCACCCTGATCCATGACGACATCATGGACGGGGATTCCCTGCGCAGGGGCGCCCCGACCGTCCACACCAAGTGGGATGCACCGACGGCAATTCTTGCCGGGGATGTCCTGTATGCAAGGGCATTCGAACACATTTGCCTCGCAAAGGCAGGTGACAAGGCAAAAGTCCTCGCAGTCGCGATGCTTGCAAAGGCCTGCGACGAGATCTGTGAGGGGCAGCACATGGATATGTCGTTTGAGAAGCGGAGCGATGTTTCCGAGGGGGAGTACCTGGAGATGGTCAGGAAGAAGACCGGGGCCCTCTACGCTGCGTCGGCAGGTATCGGAGGACTCCTCGCAGGCGGCAGCGAAAAACAGGTAGCGGCCCTGTATCAGTACGGCATGAACACCGGGGTTGCATTCCAGATTCAGGATGATCTCATTGATCTTATGGCAAGCCCGGAGAAGAGCGGAAAGGACCGGGCATCGGATCTCCGGGAAGGGAAGCAGACCCTGATTATGATCCGGGCACGTGCGGCAGGCCTTGATCTCTCGGAATACCGGCGGGAACTTTCCAACCGGGAGATCGATGAGGCCATAACAAAACTCGAAACAGCAAAAATTATTTCCGGTGTACGGCAGACCGCAGTTGATCTCGTTGATACCGGCAAGAAAGATCTTGCAGTCCTGCCCGATTCTGACGAGCGCAGGCTCCTAGGAGAAATATCCGATTACTTTGTGACCCGAGGGCATTAATCATGGCAGAGGGAGCGAGGGAGACCCTGCTGCTCGCAGCGCTGCAGAACGCGGTGAAGCATGGGGATGTCCCGAAACCAGGCGCGGTCCTTGGGATCGTGATGGGGAAGCATCCCGAGCTCCGGTCGAAAGCAAAGGAAGTCCAGACTCTTGCCAATGAGGTCATCGCAGAAGTCGGAGCGATGACCGCAGAGGAGCGCAGGGCAAAACTCGAAGTTCTTGCGCCGGAGATTATTGCGGCGATGGGTGAGAAACACGAGAAGAAGCGGACGCTACCTCCCCTTGAGAAGGCGGAGAAGGGTATTGTCATGCGGTTTGCTCCGAACCCGAGCGGTCCCCTGCACCTCGGCCATGCCCGGGCTGCGGTCCTGAACGACGAGTACGTGAAACAGTACGGCGGCAGGTACATCCTCCGCATCGAGGATACAGATCCGAAGCGTGTCGATCCTGAAGCGTACGAGATGGTCCCGGAGGATCTCAAATGGCTCGGGATCGGAATCACCGAGACCGTCTATCAGAGCGATCGGTTCCCGATCTATTATGAATATGGCAGGAAACTGATCGAGCTGGGCGGCGCGTACGTCTGCACCTGCGAGAACGAGCACTTCCGGGGACTGAAGATGGCGCGGGTTCCCTGCCCGTGCCGGAGTCTCTCCGTTGAGGAGAACCTTGCCCGGTGGGGGAAGATGTTCGATGGCGGGTACAAGGAGGGCGAAGTCTCGGTCCGGATCAGGACCGATCTCAGTCACCCGGACCCGGCCATGCGGGATTTCCCTGCGTTCCGGATCCTCGATTCACCACCCCATCCCCGGAAAGAGGCCCGGGTATATCCCCTGATGAACTTCTCGGTGACTGTAGATGATCATCTGCTCGGGATAACGCATGTCATCCGGGGCAAGGATCACATCGCCAACACCCGAAGGCAGCGGTACATTTTCGATTACTTCGGCTGGGAGGTCCCCGTGTACCGGCACTACGGACGAATGGGGATCGAAGGGGTCGTCCTCTCGACGTCTCAGATGCGCCTCGGGATAAAGGAAGGGACTTACACGGGATGGGACGATATCCATCTCGGGACCCTGCGGGCTCTTGCACGGCGCGGGATCCGGCCGGAAGCCGTTAAGAACGCAATGCTCGATATCGGGATCGGGGAGACCGATATCTCGTTCTCCTGGGACAACCTCTTTGCCCGGAACAAGGAGATTATCGACATTACGGCAAACCGGTATTTCTTTGTCCAGGATCCGGTTACGCTGGAAATCTCCGGCGCCCCGAAGCAGGTCGCAACAATTGCCCTGTACCCGGGCGATTCAGCGAGGGGGAGCCGAATTCTCCCGTTCACCGGAAAAGTAGTTCTCCCCAAATCCGAGATGACCCGGGATCACACCCTGATGCGGCTCAAGGATCTCTTCAACGTAAACGTCTCCTGGGACGGGGATACCCCGCATCTCACCTATGCCGGCGATTCGCTTGCCGATGCCCGTGCTGCCAAAGCCCCGATCATCCAGTGGCTTCCTGCCGGGGATTCGTCCCTTCGCTGCACGCTTGTTCATCCTGATGGAACGATGCATGGTGTATGTGAATCTGCGGTCGGGATCCTTGCTGGAAAAGAGGTCCAGTTCGAACGGATCGGTTTTGCAAAGATAGATTCCGCGAAATCCGGAAACGTCGTTGCGTACTTCACGCACCGGTGATTCCGGAAACCTGTTTTTTGTATCCGGTTACCGCGTTCCTTTCCGGTATGCTCCTTTTGGCACCCGGATCCCGAAGCGTGCTCCTTTGCCGATTTCCCCGTTCTCCCGTATGGTAATTCCGGTAATCCCCAGGATTTCCCGGACAAGGAACAGCCCGAGACCGGTGTTTTTCCCGAATCCCCGCTCAAAAATCTGTTCCTTGTCCTCTGCGGGGATTCCAATCCCGTTATCTTCGTAGAAAAGAATGAGACCATCGGGGGTCGTACTGGAATGGATCCGGATCCTGGTCACGTTGCCCCCGTGGCGGAGTGAGTTGTCCACAAGGTTCTCAAAGACTTTCTTGAGCATCAGGTCAGCATATATCTCTACAGATTCCAGCTCGTCTGTCAGGGCCACGGAATCCGGGAGACGGATGGATGAGAGGATACCGGCTGGATTCTGCCATCCCGGTTCCTTTGCCCCGAGTGCCTGGTAGATCCGGGTGAACTCGATCTGCGACTTGATGGTACTTGTCGCGGATTCTATTTTTTTCAGGATTGCCGGGTAATCCTGGTCGGATCCCCGCTTGGCTGAAAGTGCAAGGTATCCCTGGATGACCGATATCTTGTTGAGGACATCGTGCCGGGTGATACTGGAGAGCAGGTTGAGCTGTTTGTTGGTACTGAGAATCGCGTCTTCCATGCGTTTCCGGGCGCTGATATCCCTCAGGGAGACGAGTATTGCGGGGGTGTTCCGGAAGATTATCCGCTTCCCGATACACTCGACCCAGATATCTCTCCCGGAGGCGGTGACTACCTGGTAATTCACCAGGTTGGAGTCGATTCCCCGGACAACCTGGTCGAGATCGTGGATGGCTTTCTCCTTCGATCCGGGAGCGATGTAATCAAGTACATTTGTAGTTCCGACTGCGAGGTCCGTCGATGTCTGTGTCCCGATGATTTTCCCGACTGCCCGGTTCCCGAACAGGATCATGCCGTTCATATCAAGAATCAGGATGCCGTCCATGGAGTGTTCGACAAGCGTCCGGAATTTCTCCTCGCTTTCCCGAAGCGCACGCTCAATCTGGGTGCGTTCGACTTCAGCGGCAGCTTTCACCGCGATAACATCGATGATCTCCTGCACCATCTGGGATGGCTGAAGCGGGCTCCGGGAGAGTACACAGAGGATCCCAAAAACCCGCCCTTCTGAATTGCGCAGGGGGGTTCCCATGTATCCTCGGATGTTGAGATCCACCAGATCCTTACTCTTCGGGAAGAGCCGGGTGACATTATCCGGATACAGGCAGAATCCTTTCTCCGCGACATCTTCGCAGGGAGTTCCCGGGAGGGTATAAGAGAAGTCCGGAACCTCTTTTCCGTCAAGAATCATGGAGAGGACTTTTACGGTTGTATTGTCCTCCTGGATTTCCCCTATCATGACACAATCTGTTTCCAGCCAGGAACTGATGGTTTCTGTTATTTTCCGGAGCGAACTCTGCCCGGTTGTTCCCACCATACTCCTGACCATAGCCTGGAACGCAAACTCCGTGGTCTTGCGCTCGGTAATGTCCTCTATCGTTGAAAGGATGTGCGGTTTTCCATTCATCAGGATTATTCCGGATGAGAAAAGACAGACGCGGATTCTTCCGTTTTTTATGCGGAAATGGATCTCCCTGCCGTATATGGCCTGCTCTGTCCGGAGCGAGGCAACCATTCTCCTCTGCTCTTCACTGTCGGCAAAAAGCCCCAGATTTTCGGATGTTCTGCCGATTGTCTCTTCGCGTGAATAACCGGTATTTCTCACAAAAGTGTCATTTACATCAATAAATTTCCCATCTGCAGCTGACGCAAGGGTGAGTGCAATCGGGCTCCTGCGAAAGACCGTCGCGAACTTGTTCTCTGATTCCCGCAACGCGACTTCTGCCAGCTTGCGCCCGGTAACATCCCGCATGGAGACGAGCATTGCTGAAGATTTCTGGAATGGGATCTTCTTTCCGATACATTCGACCCAGATCTCCCGCTTTCTTTCCGTGATGAGTTTGTACTGTACCTGGTACGCATCGATGCCCTGTGCGACCTGGATGAAATCCCGGATGACGTCTGCTCTCGATTCCGGAGCGACGAACTCCATCACATTCGCGACCCCAATCAGTGTGCGGTAATCCGCCGCTTCAACGATGCGTCCCGCAGCCTGGTTGGCAAAGAGAAGATTTCCGGTAAAATCCAAGATCAGGATACCCTCAAGCGAGTACTCGACAAGGGCCCGGAACTTTGCCTCGCTTGCCCGGAGTGCCTGCTCGTTGTTACTGAGTTCATCGTAATTCTGCCGGAGTTCTTCCTCTGCGGAGGTAAGCTGTTCATAGGCAGCATGGAGTTCCTCCGTTTTGCGATGGAGTTCTTCCTCCGCCTTTCTCCCCTGGGTTACATCTACGGTCATTGTCAGGAGGACCGGTTTATCGTTAATGAGGATCGGGGTTGCAGAGAAGAGAATATGAATCGGATCTCTCCCTTCGCGTGTGAGTGTCAGCGGGACATTCTCAATTCTGTCCTGAAGCAGGGATTGCGTGACAAGCCTCTGGTAGTCCTCGCTGGAGAGCAGTCCCAGCTCGACAGGGTCCCTTCCCAGGACTTCGTCTTCGGTATATCTCCCCTTCTGAAGAAAGGCTGCATTGACTGCCAGGAATTTGTTATCCGGAATTCCCGTAATAGAGATTGGAAGCGGACTCCCGTTAAAGATGGTGCGGAACTTCTCTTCACTCTCCTTAAGGCTGGCCTTTGCCCGGTACTCTTCGGTAATATTCCGGAGTGAGATGAGTATTGCGCGGTTTCCCCCGAACCGGATGACTTTACCGACACTTTCGACCCATACGTCCTCACCCGTAACGGCCCTGATCTTGTAGGTCGCGAGATAGCCGTCAATCCCCTGTGCGACCTGGCCGAAGTCCCGGATGACATCTGCACGGGATTCCGGGGCGATGAATTCCAGCACGTTGGCATGGCCAACCAGGTCCTGGATGTTTTCCCTCCGGATAAGCAGTCCCGCGGCAGGATTCGCGAAGAGCACGGTTCCGGCAGGGTCAAGGATGAGAATGGCATCGAACGAGTTTTCCACCAGTGCCCGGAACTTCTCTTCGCTCTCTTTGAGCGCTTTTTCGGCCCTGATGCGATCGGTGATGTCCTGGTTTGCCCCGTACGTCCCGACCAGTTGTCCGGATGGGCCCATGATAACCGCTATCCTGACGGTAATGTACCTGATTTCACCGTCCCTTCGGATAATCCTGTGATCCAACTGGGAGCTGTACGCGGGATCGGATACGTCCAGCACTTTTCCGATTTCTTCCCCGACAAGATAGGCATCATCGGGGTGAACAAACGTCCGGGCATAGGTTTCTGCGGACATCCGGTATCCCCCTTCGCGTTCTGCCGTCGTTCCGTACAGGGTGTAAAAGCGATCGTTGAAGGTGAAAATCCCTGATGCAACATCGTACTCCCAGTTCACCAGGTGGGAGAGGTCCATTGCATTGGCAAGCAGGATCTGGTTTTTCTGAAGAGCAGTCTCTGCAGACTTCCGGTCGGTGATATCGATTGCCTGGAAGAAGAGGAGGTCCTGGTCAGCGATCCTTATCCGTTCTCCTGAAAAAAGGAGGGTCCGGATATCTCCCGCTTTCGTCCGTATTTTCGCTTCAAAATCCTGGAGAGATCCTTCAGTCTTCAGGAGGTTTCCCATTTTCTCCCGGTCAGAATAATTCACAAATATGTTCAGATCCCGCGTTGTTCTGCCGATCAGTTCAGCCCGGGAATAGCCGGTCGTCCTCACAAAATTATCGTTGACCTCAGAGAGAGTCCCGGTTAAAAAATCCGTTATTGCGCCGACACTCGGGCTCGCAAAGAACACTTTGGAAAATTTTTCTTCTGACAGGGCCCGGGCCCGCTCTGCCTGTCTCCCCCGGACAGCCTGGCGCACTTTATGGGCAAGCTCCGCAAACTGCGCCTCAGGATTACCCCCTTTTTGCAGGTAGAAATCCGCGCCTGCATTCAGGGCCTCGATCACCACTTCCTCCCGTCCTTTCCCGGTAAAAAGGATAAACGGAATATCCCGGGACCTGCCGCGTATCTCTTTCAGGAACGCAATCCCATCCATGCGGGGCATCTGGAAATCCGAGATAACGGCGTCATAGGGTTTTTTGTCCAGCAGGAGAAGCCCGTCCTGAGCAGAGAGGGCAGTATCAATGGAAAAGTCCCCGGTCAGTTCAAGACTTTCCTTTCCCAGACCGAGCATGTCGGGCTCATCGTCAACATACAGAATTGAATACATAGAGCCGCCGCAGGAGAATCCTGATACAAATAGTGAATTATGCCGGGAGTACTTGAAGAATATTTGTAAATTGCACTATTCGCACTCCGGTGAGTGGGGATATCCCTGCGGGGACCTCTTTCAATGACCGGGGAATTACGGCACGAAAAAACAGGGAAATTATTCCTTGTCATCGGGGAGCCGGTGAAGCCGGAGTATCCCGGTACACGACCGGCAGAGATAATACTCCTCGTTCCAGCACGATGTACAGGCCCACCGCCCGCAGACCGCACATTGCCGGAGCCCCGTGATCGGCTGGGACGAGCTGCACAGGTCGCAGACAAACCGGGAGAATGCCCCGGGATCCTTCTGGGGCGGCTCGCCCTGTTTTCGGATCTGCGGGATTTCCTTCTTCAGTTTCGTGAAGGGATCCGGTTGTACAGGAGGTTCAGGACTTTTTTGATCCCGCCGAAACAAGGTCTTTTTCCAGGGCATCCAGTCGACCCTCAAGGTTCAGTAAGGTGGAGGTCATCTCCTGTTCGTAGCGGGTGAGATCAGCTATCCGCTGTTCTTCTCCGGAAATCTGCGGGCCGGTCCGTTCCCGGAATGCGTGCAGCTTTGGCTGAGTCACGAGTGACCAGCGTTCGATCAGGTCCTCGAATCTCCGGTCCATGTATTCATCAACCCTGCTCTCGATAGGCCGGGAGAGTTCAAGCCGTCCCTTCGAACCTTTCAGGAGATAGTACAGCATGAAGGCAATAACCGCGATCACGAGGATGATCAGGAGAATATCTGTGAGTCCCGGCCCGGTATCCGTAACTGCAACCGTCATTTCTGCGCCTCCTGGAGTCGCTTCAGGCGACCTTCAAGCTCTGCGACCTTTGCAGACGACGACTGCTCGAATGTCTGGTGCGGTGCGAGATCCTGTTCGATGGCCGCGATCCGCTGGCTGACATCAAGAGCATCGTGCCGGGTCGCAAGCTGCCACTCCTCGATATGGTACTTCAGCCTGCGATCCAGGTACGCGTTGAGATAATTGTCGAGGATCATCGCTTTGCCTCCAGCGCACGGATCTCATCCTCAAGCCGGCTTACCCGGTGTTCCAGCCGGTCTTTTGCGCCGTACAGCCGGTCGATCTCCCGGCTCACCGCGTTCAGCCGCAGCTCGAGATCCTGGAGATCCCGGGTCGTCAGAAGTCCCCACTCATCAATGATGGCGGGACCGTTCTTCTCAAAATACCGGTCGAGCGACCGCTCGAATGTCGGGACCTTTCCCCCCATCGTATCGAATGCGTGCGAAAGTTCGGTCCCGAACGCCTGGCCCCGGTCTGCATAAGATTCCAGCATAATCATTTCACCTTCTTCTCTTCTCCCTCGATCTTCCCGATCATCTTTCCGAGTTTCCCCTTGTGGACGTACAGTTCGAGCCTGCGGAGTCTGCTCTCGATCAGTTTCTCCTTGGCATAGTTATCTGTCTCCAGTACCTGGTTCTCGATTTCGACATCCTTGATGGGGTTGAACTGCTCGGGCGAGAGCCGGGAGAACGGGTGGTTTCTGGGTTGCAAGTCCTGTTTGATCAGATCGATTTTCTCCCGTTCAAGCTCAAGCTCCATCCGCCGTGTCCCGGTCTTCATGAGCCGGAGCTCGCGGACAACAAGGTAGAAAATGAACATCACCAGAACGAACAGGACCCCTAGAAAGATCTGGCTGTCGGTCACCGTTATGTCCATCTCAGATCACAGGTCCTTTTTCTTCAGAAGATCACCGGTCTTCTTTTTTGCATCAGCGGCAAGCGATTTCCCTGCTTTTCCGATGTCTTTCGTGACCTTTTTCGCAGCTTTTGCAGTATCCTTCGCTGTTGCATCTGCTTTGGTCTTCAGTGCTTTCCCGGCATCGGAGATATTTTTCCCGACAGCGTCCGCGGTTTCCTGTGCGGCCCTTTTTGCCTGGCCGGTTTTGGTAGGCGCTTTTTTCACGATGACTGTCACGCCATCCGCGATTCCCAGGGACTTCAGATCTTCAGGGCTTACCCGGATGGCGTCCTTGTCCACCATGCTGTCGGCAAATGCGCTGACCGTAACGTGTCTGCCTCCATCAGCGATGACATCGATGTCGGCCCCCTCTTCAATATCGAGCTTTGTAAGAAGAACGGTGTTGATCCGGGCACGGCCCTTGCCCGATATCGCCCGTTTCTGCACTTTCAGCCTGATGTCTGCCATATGAAGAGAGAACGGAGTATTACTATATAAACGCTTTTTCCCAAGAAAATTCTGCAGTCGAATTCTGCAATTGCACCGAAACAGGAAGTACAAAGGAAGATGCTTTAGGATTCTCCGGTACAGATATGTACTATCCATGCCTGGGAAACTGACCTGTGATCCCGACGGGCGCGCTCTGGAGGAATATCTCCGTACATTTACCTGCACCGGGGAAGCAAACGGGAAGGGACGTGGGAACCGTGAATACCTTCCGGAAAGAAAACCGGTAACACTTGTGCGGGAGATCGAAGTGGCGGGAACGCAGTATCCTGCTTACCTGAATGAATTCTGGACTTCACGGCAGCGACAGGGATCCTCTCTCCATGAAGTCTCATACCGGGCGTGCTTCAAGCCGCAGCTCCCGGGTTTTTTCATACAGATGATGACCGATTGCGGCGATCTCGTCTACGATCCCTTCAGCGGCCGGGGAACAACCGTACTGGAAGCCGGGCTCCAGGGGCGAAAAATAGCGGCGAACGATGCAAATCCCCTCTCCCGCATCCTGACGGAACCCCGGTTATCAGCTCCCGACCCGAACGATGTGCGGGACCGCCTCGCCCGGATTTCCCGGGACGGCGGGAACGCGGATCTGGATCTCTCAATGTTCTACCATCCGGAAACGGAATCCGAGATCATCTCACTCCGGAACTACCTGCTTGACCGGAAAGAGGAAGGAACAATGGATGCGGCAGACCGTTGGATAGCGATGGTCGCGACAAACCGTCTCACCGGGCACTCATCAGGTTTTTTCTCGGTGTATACCCTTCCCCCGAACCAGGCGATTACTCCCCCCCGGCAGAAACAGATCAATGAACGGCTCGGGCAGGTCCCCCCCTACCGGGATACCCACGCAATCATACTGAAGAAGACAAAGAGCCTGCTCCGCACCCTGGATCAGGTACAGCGGGAGAATCTTCATCGGGCAGTGGAGGATGCGGTATTCCTGAACCGGGATGCCCGGAGCACCCCGGAAATCAGGGAAGACTCCGTTCAGCTCACGGTTACGTCACCCCCGTTTCTCGACATTGTCCAGTACCCGCTGGACAACTGGCTCCGGTGCTGGTTCAACGGGATCGATGAGAAATCGGTAGGAAAAACTATCACGATGGCACGATCTGTCGAGGGATGGTGCCGGGTGATGGGGGATGTCTTCCGGGAACTCTGCCGTGTAACCCAAAGCGGGGGATGGGTTGCATTCGAAGTCGGGGAAGTTCGCAAAGGTACGGTCCGCCTGGACGAGCACGTCATTCCCCTTGGCAGGGATGCAGGTTTCCGCTGCGAGGGAGTCCTTATCAACACCCAGCAGTTTACCAAGACCTCCCATATATGGGGTGTCGGCAACAACACGTTCGGAACCAATACGAACCGGATCGTTATCTTCTCGAAACCCTGATGAGCGGCAATTCACCTGACGGTTGCATTTCTGACGTGTACCTTATTCTTTCAGTTTTTTTTCTATTTCCCGGATAATCGCTTCCATAATCGTTACGCGGGAATAGTACTTGTCCTTTGATTCCACGATAGTCCAGGGAGCTGAAGGGGTGCTCGTCTTCTGAAGCATTTCGTTTACGGCGACCTCGTATTCATCCCATTTCTCCCGGTTCCGCCAGTCTTCCGGAGTTATCTTGTACTTCTTCAGGGGATCGGCCTCACGCTCCCGGAACCGGGCGAGCTGGGTCTCCTTATCGATGTGAAGCCAGAATTTCTGCAGGATTGCCCCGTTCCTGACGAGGCTCTCCTCCATAGTATTGATCTCCTGGTACGCCCGGCTCCATTCAGATTCGGCTGCGAGACCCTCAACGCGTTCTACCAGGACGCGGCCGTACCAGCTCCGGTCGAATATAGTGATCGTCCCGTTCCTCGGAAACCTCCGGTAAAACCGCCAGAGATAATGGTGATCCCGCTCCTCAAGGAGCGGTGCGCTGATCGGTTCGACAACGCTGCAACGGGGATTCAGCGCCTGGTTGAGCCGGATGATCACGCCTCCTTTTCCTGCAGCATCCCATCCCTCAAAGACCAGGATGACCGGAACTTTCAGGTTGTGGATCGCAAACTGGAGTTCCCCGAGCCTGTGCTGGCATTCGTTGATCCGGGTTTTGTACTCACTCTCCGGGAGTGACTTCGTGAGATCCGCCTTTGCGAGGATTGAATGCCTCTCCGAAGGCGAGCCGTTACCGGTAAGGGAGACGTTGGCATTCTTCGGTTTGGTTCCCGCGGCCTCCTGCCTGCGGATTTCATCCTCCATCCGGTGAATGATCGTTCTGAATACCTTCACGGTGGCGTAATGTTTATCCGTCGCTTCCACAATGGTCCAGGGCCGGGACGGACGGTCAGTTTTAATGATGAGTTTTTCGACGTACGGGAGGAGTCTTTCGTACTCTTTCTGTTTTCCATGAATTCCCGGCGGGCCGGTGACGAGTTCCGGATGTTTCTCCGCCATCTTCTGGAGCCGCCGCTTTTGTTCTTTCCTGTCGATATGGAGGAAGAACCTGATGATAAGCGCCCCATCATTCTCCAGCTGGTCCTCCATCGCAAGGGCATCCTCCAGAGCCCCGTAGGGAAGGGAAAGTTCTCTCTCTGTATTGAGCAGTTCGACAAAAATCCGGCTGTACCAGCTCCGGTCAAAAATCGCAATACTGCCTTTTTCAGGGGTTCGTATCCAGAACCGCCACATGAGGGAATGTTCCCGTTCTATATCCAGGGGATTGTGGATTGGATGGACCCGGTATCCCCGGGGGTCGAGCGCGTACGAGATCTTGTTAATCGTCCCTGAGATCCCGGATGCCCGCCATCCCTCAAAAACGATAATTGCAGGAACTCCAAGGTCGCGAAGCCTTCGCTGGAGCACTCCAAGCCGCTCCCGCAGGGCGGGAATCTCCCGCTCGTATTCAGACTTATCGAGGGAGAGATCCAGATTGAACTGCTCAAACATTCTGCCGGAGAGTTTGCGGAAGGATTATTTATACGCTGCCCTGTCCCCCGACTCTGCCATGAACCGTTCTCTCCCAATGTGATTCGCAGGGAATAAGTGATCGTTAAGTATTCGGCGGTTCATACCTATTCCTATGGTTACCCGGTTCAGGCGGTATGGGCAGATCGCCGATGTTCTGGTAAAATACGGTTTTGGAATTGTTCTTCAGGATGTCTTTCCCGGACTCCAGCGGTTCCGGTTCAGTCGCAAGATAACGGAGAATGATAAGCAGACCGTGTATGAACGAGTCCGCATGGCCATTGAGGAGCTCGGCCCGACCTTCATCAAGTTCGGCCAGATCATGAGCACGAGAAAGGAGCTGCTCCCGCCGCCGCTGATTGTAGAGCTCCAGAAGCTCACCGATCATGCCCGCCCCCTGCCATTCAGCGAGATCAAGCCGGTCCTTCTCGATGCATGTCCCGACCTCGACGAATGGTTCATGGTCATCGAAGAGCAGCCTGTTGCATCCGCCTCCATCGCCCAGGTGCACCGTGCCGTACTTCGGGACGGAACTCCGGTCGCCCTCAAAGTCCAGCGTCCCGGGATCGCGGAAAAAATCGAAACCGATATTCCGATTCTCATCTCTCTTGCAACCCGGCTCGAACATGCGGTTCCCGATGCACGGCTCTATAATCCTTCCGGGATGGTAAAGGATTTTGCAGCCCAGATCCGGAAAGAGCTTGATTTCAACCATGATGGACGAACCTCGGAACGGTTTGCAAGGAATTTCGTGGGAGTCCCCGGTATCAAGTTCCCGAAGATCTACTGGGAATATTCGAGCCCGCACCTTCTCGTGATGGAGTTTATCGACGGGGTGCGTATCGATGACGTGGACGAGATTGTCCGGATGGGGTACGATCCCAAAGCGATTGCAGCCCGGGGATTCAGGGCCTATCTCAAGATGATCTTTGAGGACGGGTATTTCCACGGGGATCCCCATGCGGGCAACCTGCTTGTCACCATGAGCGGGGATCTCGCATTCCTCGACTTCGGAATTGTCGGGGTCCTCAGGCCCGAGAAACGGCAGGTCTTCATCAACCTCATTTACGGGGTGATGACTGAGGATATCGATATGATCCTCAAAGCCTTTGAGGGAATGGGAATCGTCATACGGGAAGATGACCGGGAATCTCTCCGGGACGATATCTATCTCATGCTGCAGGATTACGGGAACGTTACGGCGGGGCAGGTCAATTTCAAGCTGATTATCGGAGAGATCACGGAGATCCTGCGCAGGGACAAGATCCAGGTCCCGATGAACCTGATGCTGATGTTCAAGGTCCTTGCGATGATCATGGATACCGGGACCAGAATTGATCCGGAATTTGACGCTGGGAACGAGCTGAAGCCGTTCGTTATGGAACTTGTCACAAAAGAGAACTTTTCAGCTCAGATGATGAAACGGGCATCCGGGTCTATGCTGGAAGCCGTGGATGCTGCGTTCGATATGCCCCGGAACGTCAACCTGATGCTGAAGAAACTCTCGACGGGAACCATCCGGCTCGAGATTGTGGAGGACGATTTAAAGAAACTCCGGCAGAGCGTGGACAGTGCAAGCGACAAGGTCCTGATCGGGCTTATCATCGCATCCCTGGTTGTCGGGTCATCGCTCATCCTGATGTCGTCAAGGATAGAACTGCCTTTCCAGGTCTTCTATCTCGCCATATTCGGGTACAGCGTTGCGGTGCTGATCGGGTTCTACACCCTCTATAATGTGCTCTTTTCCAGGTTCAAGGATTTCTAATCTATAATTGCCTTTTTTCTGACTGTCGGATCAGCACGATTTTTTTTAATATTTTTTATATCAGAAACGTCAGGATTTCCCGCCATCGCTGCTTTTTCTGGACGAGAGACATGCCGGCATTTGCAGGACTCGTAGATGGAAGTCCCAGAACGGTGATGCCGAGAAGGGCCGGGTTCTCAGGGAACGAGCGAAGGAAGAGCTTTTCTGCGGTCCGGCCATTCAGGGCGATACACCGGATCCCCGGTTCCCTCCGGAGCAGGCCGATAATATCGTTGACCGTGATCCCTTTGATAGAGGCATCGCTGCTCCCGATGCGGGTACAGCTGGTGACTACGTCCCAGAGGGCAACGTGGTGGCTCACCATCAAACCGACACGATCCTGATAGGAAACCTGGACTGCCATGCCGAAGAGATCTCCCATGATCTGCCAGAACTGGTTCCGGGGATTTGCATAATAGCCGGCCTGTGCCAGGGACTGCTCGCTCGGAAAACTACCCAGGATAAGTACCCGGGGATTCGGGCCGATCAGGGGAGAAAGGCCGCACCGGTTTTTTTCCGGGTGATCCGTTGTATGTCCTCCCTGCTAAATATGAAAAGAGAACCGGGAATTATTTCCGGAAGTACAGGCTGCAATGGCAGCTGCCTTCTTTTTCAATCTCGTCCTTGTGGTATACGCAGGGGCAGATGATGGCTTTATCTTTCTCCTTATTCCCGCTCCGAAGCCGGCAGGGACAGTAGTGTTCCCCGAATTTTGTCTTTGTCCTGCCAAGGCCCCGTATGACGGTTGCGAGCTGCTTCTCATCCGGATTGAGGACATAGCCATGCTCGTCTGCGTATTTCCGCGCCCATGCGAGGATTTCTTCTTCTGAAACTGGTTGTTCGTCAGTCATTCTGGTTCTCTTCCCGTTCCCGGAATTCTGTTCTGCCACTATCAGGGGGTGATAATCCTCTGGGAGACTTTATCATACGCTGCAAGGACATCGCCTTTGTCGAACCGGTACACGTCCTTGTCCAGCGACTCCCCGGTTTTTGTATCCCAGAGCCGCATTGAGTCCATGCTGATTTCGTCCCCCAGATAGATCTTCCCGTCTTTGCCTCGCCCGAACTCGATCTTGAAGTCAACAAGCGTGATACCCTGTTTGGCGAGGTGCTCCCTGAGTACCTCGTTAATCCGGAGCGCGAGCTTCTTGATCTCCGCAAGGTCCGTGGGGTTTGCTATCTTCAGGGCAACGATAAGATCGTCGTTCAGCATCGGGTCGTGCCTGCTGTCATCTTTGTAATCGATGACGATGACCGGAGGGTTCAGGGGCTGGCCCTCTCTGAACGGATAATTCCGGACAATCGATCCTGCCGCAATGTTCCTGATAATGACTTCAAGGGGAATCATGGAAAGCTCACGGGCGACCATCGTCCGGTCGTTGAGCATCCTGGTGAAATGGGTCGGAATCCCGTGCTCTTCAAGGTACCGGAAGAAGAACGCTGAGACGGTAGCGTTGTAACTGCCCTTCTTCTCCTTGACATCTTTCTTGCCGCCGTCAAATGCCGTGATGTCATCCCGGAACTCAATGACGAGTTCGCCGGGGACATTCGATTTGTACACAGATTTGGCTTTTCCGCTGTACAGGAGTTCACGCGTTTCCACTGGATCCCACTTCTCCTTTTCTTCCAATGAGGTTATCATTATCTGTTCTTTTGCAGACGTGAAATAAGTGCCGCAAGCCGGGGCGGGTACCAGCCTTTTTCAATATATTGCGGGTAGATGCAGAGCCGTTCCCGGAGGGTCGCGGTTCCCACAATCTCTTTCAGGTTCTCGATCTCCGGCCAGGGGTGGTCCGGGTTCACGTAATCGATGGTCACCGGAGAGACCCCTCCAAGATCGTTCACGCCGCATTCGATGAGTCGGGAGGCGTCTGCAAGGTTTGGGGGGATCTGGACTGCAATATCCGATGGCAGGATCTCCCGGGCCATCCGGATAACGGTCCGGTAATCCTCGTACCCTATCGGGCGTGCACTCCCCATACGGGTCCCTTCCACCGGGCAGAAATTCTGGATAATCACTTCCTGGATATGTCCGTAGGTCCGGTGCAGGTTCCGGATTGCCTCAAGGGATTCCTCCCGGTCATGCATCGTCTCTCCAATCCCCAGCAGGAGACCGGTCGTGAACGGGATTCTGAGCCGGCCCGCATCAGCAATCATCGCGAGCCGGACCTCTGGATCTTTCCCGGGGGAATTTGCGTGCGCCTCCAGCCGGGCAGTTGTTTCCAGCATGATCCCCATGCTGGCATTCACCTTTTTGAGAACTGCCATTTCATCCCGGGTAAGGATACCTGCATTTGTATGCGGGAGAAGCCCTGCGTTGATGGCCGCTTCGCACATCGCGTAGCAGTAATCGAGAATCGACCGGTACCCTATCCGGGTCAGGTAATCCGAAAATCCGGGTTCTTCCTCGGGTTTTTCCCCGAACGTGAAAAGCGCTTCCGTGCAGCCCAGGGAGGCACCCCGGATGAGCGTTTCCCTCACCTGCTCCGGTCTCATGAGGCATCCGTCACGGACCTGCGTCCGGAAACAGCAGTATCCGCACCGGTTCCGGCAGACCGTGGTCAGGGGAAGAAAGACGTTTTTCGAGAAGGTTATGACGCGCTCACCCATAGGCTACCGGTAGTAGTGGTAAGCATCCGTGCACATTAATCTGGCGCATTCCCTTTATCAGAGTCGGCACGGACTCGCCAGGCTTCCTTTGGGACAAGGATTTCGAACCGCACTCCGACTCCCGGGGTTCCGGATTCCCGGATCTCAATACCGGTGATTGAGAGGATCTCCCTGACAAGGAAGAGGCCGAGACCCGTGTTCTTCCCGAACCCCTTTTCGAAGATTTTTTCTTTTTCCTGAGCAGCGATTCCCACGCCGTCGTCCTCATAGCGGACGACCATCCTGTCCCCATCTTCCGTGCAGGAGAGGGAGATCCGCCGGACCTCCTCGCCGTGCCGGAGAGAGTTATCCACAAGGTTATAGAAGACCTTCTCAAAGAGAGCGTCTGCATACAGCTCGAGGTTCCTGCACCTTGTCCCGACACTTATTTCTCCGGCGAATGGGAGTGCAGCCAGGGCATTTTCGAACGAGCGGGAGACATTGACCCATTCCGGGGTATCCATCCCAAGGTTCTGGTACTCCCGGGTGAACTCGATCTGGTGCCGGATATTTCCTGCAATCTTCGCCTCGCGTTCGAGAAGGGAACGGGCGTCAGGGTTTTCAGTCTTCTCGAGCAGGAGATCGTTGTATCCCATGAGCGCTGTGAGCTGGTTCAGGATATCGTGGCGGGTGATGCTGGAAAGAATATTTAGTTTTTCATTGGATAACTTGAGCGCTTCCTCCACAAGCTTCCGTTGGCTGATATCAATCGATGATCGGATGACTCCGGTAATTTTACCGGTGGCGTCCCGCAGCGGCGCGGCAACCGAGATCATCGGGATCTTCCTGCCATTTCTTCCTATGACTTCGAGGCTCAGGTCCCGGATCTCATGTCCTGCCAGGGCCGACTGGAATGCTTCCTCAGCCCGACCCGGTTCGGTCAGCCAGGTTGTATGTCGCATACCTATCATCTGGTCCCGGGGCCGGCCGGTAAGCGTGCTTGCCACCGGGTTGATATCTATCACGGTCCCGTCCGGGGCGATGATGATGATGGGAATGGGTGAGCTGTCGATGAGGCTCCTGTTATAGGAGCTTAGCCGTTCCAGGTCATCCCTGGCCTGGTGGAGATCCCGGTACAGGAGGATCTGGGGCTTCGTAAGGCCGATGAAGATGATACCCCGGTAGAAGAGATATATCGATATAATCAGGAGTATGTGACCCAGGTAGATAGTAAAACCGGATACGCTCACATACTGGGTGAAGAGCAGTTCCGCTCCGATGGATACGATGATACCCCCGATGATACACCGGAATACCTCGGGGTCAAAGTCTGTGCGGTACCGGTAATGGAGGTATGCCGCACCTGCAAGCATCAGGCAGATAACGTACTCTGATGCGATCTTGAAGAGCGTGAGACCCTGGCCTTCAATATAGCAGTCCGGGAAGATCCCAAGGATGATCATCCCGAGCAGATCCGCGGTCAGGAACAGGTAGAAGAGGAAGATGAGGAAAGCGGGAGCCCGTCTCCGGAGGAAAAACAGGACGGCAAGAAGGGATCCGGCAAAGAGGTACCGGGAGGCTATCCAGAGTTGGGAGGGAAGGTTTGTAGAGTCTCCCGGAAACAGGGCCATCCCTTTGAAGGAGAGGGCGTGCAGGACAACAAAGACCGCCGTCCAGAGAAATGCAATACCAAGGACCACAAAATAGCCCCTGTCCGAAATGTCGCGGGTATGCCAGGCCAGGAGGAATATGGTACACATGATGATGACGCTGACAAGTTCCACGACTGTGTGAAAGATGAGATACTGTGAGGGATTCAGAAAAAAGAACATGGCCACAGCTACCGCGAGGAGAACCCCAATGACAGGTGCGTAGTGTATGATCCGCCCGTGCCAGGGTGCCCAGTTCCCGACTTCATACCGTATATCGGTATCCGGAGTCACGTGCGAACAAATCACTGTCCGTGATGAATATAAAAGGAATGGTCGGGGCATAGGGATACCGGTCCCAAATCATCACGTCAGGAATGTCCTCCGGAGTTCTCACTACCGGATAAACAGGCTTTTTTCCTTTGCCGTTCTACTCTCAAAATCATGTGTCCCGTTGCGGTTATTCCCTTCAAACCCGTGAACCCGAAGACCCGGCTTTCGGCCCTGCTCTCGCAGGAAGAGCGTGAATCCTTTGCCCGGGCAATGCTGGACGATGTCCTTGCCGCTGCACGGGATGCCGATTTACGGCCGGTCATCCTTGCTACGGAACCCTTTGATACCGAGGAGATCGTCGTCACGCTTGAGGAAGACGGGCTCTCCGGCTCCCTGAACGAGTACCTTGGATGCTGCCTGGACCGGGTGGTTATCCTGATGGCGGATCTCCCGCTTGCGGATGCGGCGTCTCTTCGGCGTGTTGCAGGGACGACCGCGAATATCGCAATCGTTCCCGGGAGAGGTGGCGGGACGAATGTGATCTATCTCCCGGAGCCGGATAAATTCAAGGTTGATTATTATGGCGGGAGCTTTGCGAAGCACAGGAAGATCGCAGAGGACGCCGGCCTGACCTGTGAGGTTGTCGACTCGTTCCGGCTCCATACGGATATCGATGAAGAGGACGATCTGCCGGAGATCCTGATCCACGGGACCGGGAAAAGCAGGAAGTTCCTGGAAGACCTGGGTTTTACCCTGTCAGCCGAGAATGGCCGGGTTCGGGTCGTACGGAATTAGCATAACTTCTTTATAATCCTCTTTTCTCTCATCCCCACCATCATCTGTCTTTCAGGAAAACAGCCTGATATCCGGATATGTCCCGGGAAAGATTTCCTGTAGTGGAGATTGGGTCGGGGAAACCGTTTTTTGTCCCGGGGATTCCGGAATCAGGACCGGGGTTCTCGCGAGGGCACTGCTCTCCAGGTCGAGTGCAACCAGCATGTAGGACCCGGCAGGAATGTCGCGGGTCGGGATGACAACCGCGTAGTCTCCCTTCAGATCCCTGTCATAAGTATCCGTCAGGATCCGGTTCATCTGGTAGGTGCTGTCTCTCTCTCCGGTGGGAATACTGTACAGCGAAACCTGCACTACGCCGGGAACCGTCCAGTAGGCGTATTCCCCTTTCTCCCAGTGAACAGAAACCGGGAGATCGGATCCCGGATCAACTGTTCCCGGTGCGCTGATGCTGAATGAGGGAAGCAGGGGCGGGGTCGATGCGAAGACCGGAACTACCAGCACAAGAAGAAGGATACCTGCTGCAAGCGGAATAAACTGTTTTTTCCGGATACCCGGACCGTTCTCAGTCTGCATACTGTCCGGATCCTGCCCGACCGGGAAAATCTTTGTGGTCCATGGAGGCTCTCACAGTTGAAATTAAATAAGAAGCCATAATTATTATTCAGAAAATAAATATATTACTAAATATTATTTTCATATGTGGAATTTTCCTGTACTGGAAGAAGTAAAGAAAAATTCCCTCACTACCGGGGACCCTTCAGCCTCATGAAAAACTGAGAATTTTCACCGGTAGGGTAGCAGATTTCCCGAGGAAAAGGGGAGTGGTCAATTATGAGTAGTACTGCAAAACAAATAACTGTTGGACAGAATGCTGACGGGAGACTGGAAGTGTTCTATGTCGGGACGAACGACAAGATCTACCACAACTGGCAGACAGCTCCGAATAACGGATGGAGCGGAGAGAATCTCCTTGCCGGCTCTGCAAAACAGATAGTGGTCGGGCAGAACAAGGATGGACGTCTGGAAGTGTTCTATGTCGGGACGAACAACAAGATCTACCACAACTGGCAGACAGCCCCGAATAACGGATGGAGCGGTGAAGCCGAGCTTTGATTCTTACCTTGGAATTAGCCAAAGGATTGGAATCATCCTGATCAAGCTCACGGATTTCAAATCATATCTTGATTGAATAACTCTCTTTTTACAACCGTTTTTTCAGGATCTTATGGCAGTTGTATTTTTAGTACCTATCGAATTTATTGAAAAATATCCGGAATATCACTTTTATTGCCGCATCCAGCCGATATCATTCGTAATGGAATACCTCTTCATCCTCTTCACGTTCCTGGCCGGGGGCGGAATCGTTGCAGGTACGACACTCCTTTCCCAGAACCTGGATCCCCGGTACGGCGGGATTCTTGCAGTCGCCCCCATCATAACGACTCTCTCGTTTATCTTTACCCGGTTCGGGACCTCGGAAAAGAGCACCCAGGATCTTGCCCTCTATTCCCTGTATTTCCTGATCCCGACCGTGCTCTTCCTGGCCTCGGTGTATCTGCTGATGAACCGGTACAGTGTCTTCCCAAGCCTCGTTGTCTCGTTCGGGATCTGGCTGGTCGCCGTCCTGGTCCTGATGCGTTCTCTCGGAATGGGATGAAACCCGGGGTGTCGGCTACTATATCCAGCCCGTTCAGAAAAGAGTTTTCTGGGCAATCCCGAGATGTTTTCTGGCGGCAGGGGTCGTTTCCCGTCCCTGCGGCGTCCGCTTGAGGAACCCGATCTGGATCAGGTAGGGTTCGTACACGTCCTCGATGGTACGGACCTCTTCACCGACCGATATTGCGATTGTCTTCACGCCGACCGGCCCGCCGCCGAAATCCTCTGCAATTGCAGAAAGGATGCGCCGGTCCAGTTCGTCCAGGCCCAGAGGATCGATCCGGAGCATAGTGAGGGCCTCGTCTGCAATCTCTTTTGTGATTGTCCCGTCGCCTTTGACCAGAGCATAGTCCCGGACCCTCCGGAGCAGGCGGTTCACGACCCGGGGGGTCCCCCGCCCGCGCTTTGCGATCTCTTCCGCCCCTTCCGGAGATATCGGGATCTTCAGGATGCCGGCACTCCGGGTCACGATCTCGATGAGTTCCGGAACGCCATACAGGTCAAGCCGGTCCAGGATACCGAACCGGTCCCGGAACGGAGACCCCAGAAGACCCTGCTTGGTGGTCGCACCGACAAGGGTGAACCGCTCCAGGTTGAGTTTCACGGTCCGGGCGCTGGGGCCTTCCCCGATCATGATGTCGATAAAGAAGTCTTCCATCGCGGGGTACAGGATCTCCTCGACAACCGGGTTCATACGGTGGATCTCGTCGATGAAGAGGATGTCGCCGCGTTTCAGGCCGGTGAGAAGAGCTGCGATATCGCCGGGTTTTTCGAGGACAGGTCCTGTGGTCGACCGGATCTGGGCGTCCATCTCGTTTGCGATGATATGGGCGAGGGTGGTCTTCCCGAGGCCGGGTGGGCCGGAGAAGAGAATATGGTCCAGGGGTTCCCCCCGTTTCTTTGCCGAGGCAATCGCGATCCGGAGGCTCTCCTTTACCTGGTCCTGACCAACGAACGCTTCGAACCTGGCCGGGCGGATGGTGAGCTCCTCAGTGTCTTCGGTCTTAGATTCCGGGGCAATGATTCGGTCAGGCATCTCTATCCATTCATCCGTGGGATTTCAGGATCCCGAGCGCAGTCTTGATCAGGGCCTCAAGGTCCGGGTTCCCAAGCTGGGCGGCTGCGGTACTGACGGCGTCCCGTGAGGGGTTTTCCGGGAAGCCGAGGGAGATGAGGGCGCTCACTGCATCGTGGCTGGCTGCACTGCCCCGGCTTTTCTCCCCGGTAACGAGGCTCGCCCCTGCCTTTTTCATCTTGTCCCGGAGTTCGAGGATGAGGCGCTTTGCACTCTTCGGACCGATCCCGGGGATCCGGGTCAGGGTCTTTTCGTCCTCGTTCAGGATTGCGAGAGCAAAATCTTCGATCTCCACCTGGGAGATGATGGAGAGCGCTATCTGGGGGCCGATCCCGGAGACACTGATGAGCATCGTGAAGAGTTCGAGTTCGCTCTGGCGCAGGAACCCGAAGAGGGCTATCCCGTCTTCCCGGACCGCCATATGAGTATAGATCCGGACTTTTCCGGCCTCCTTCCTGAGCTGCCCGAGTTCGGGCTGGGGAAGGTACACCTGGTACCCGATGCCATTGACATCGATCACCGCCCATTTATCGCCAATCCGGGCCGGTTCTCCGCAGAGGTGCGCGATCATTGTACTATCTCATGATATGGATATGACATAAGGCAATCGAAAGGGCGTCGGCAGTGTCATCGGGTTTGGGGATTACAGGGAGGCCGAGGAGCCTCGTTATCATCTCCTGCACCTGGCGCTTGTCGGCCCTGCCTGATCCTGTTATCGCCTGCTTCACTTGGTTTGGCGTATATTCGATGACCGGAACCTGCCGCTGGGCGGCTGCAAGGAGGATGATCCCCCGGACCTCGGAGACGCTCATCGCGGAGGTGATGTTCTTCGTGAAAAAGAGTTTTTCGAGCGAGAGTGCGACTGGCGTATGCTCCGCGAGAAGGGCATCGACCGCGTGGTAGATGGTGAGGAGCCGTTCAGCGACCGGCTGGTCGCTTTTGGTCTCGATGCAGCCGTACGTCACCGGGACCGGGCCGGACCGTTCGACCCGGATCACCCCGTACCCCATACGGGCGAGACCCGGATCGATTCCGATCACGATCATGGCATACCTGCCTGTGCCGCCTGAATCCGGAATTCCCTGTTGTCGGGAAATCTATCCTCCCCGGGTACCATATACCGGAGATTGGGAAGAGGGTGGATATAAGTGCCGGGGTGTGCGGCGTGAAAGAGACCGGGGGTTATTCTCAAGGGCGCCAAACGAAGGTTAATGATACCCCCGGCTATCTTTTGATTGTGAGCGACCATGGTAAAAAAGATCCTTACCACAAACCAGGGCGTTCCGGTCGCGGACAACCAGAACTCCCTTACGGCCGGAGAGCGGGGCCCGGTCCTCCTGCAGGACGTCCCTCTCATTGAGAAACTGGCCCACTTTGACCGGGAGAGAATACCGGAGCGGGTTGTACATGCAAAAGGTGCCGGGGCCCACGGGTACTTCCAGGTATACAGGAGCATGGCACCGTATACGAAAGCAAAGTTCCTCCAGGATCCGAAGAAAAAAACGCCGGTCTTTGTCCGGTTTTCCACCGTGGTCGGGTCGCGGGGCTCTGCCGACACCTTCCGGGATCCCCGGGGCTTTGCCGTCAAATTCTACACGGAGGAAGGAAACTATGACCTGGTGGGGAACAACCTGCCGGTCTTCTTCATCCGGGACGCGATCAAGTTCCCGGACATGGTTCACTCCTTCAAACCGGCACCCGATACCGGGTACCCGGTCAGTTCCTCGGCAAACAGCCGGTTCTGGGACTTCATCTCCCTCAGCCCCGAATCCACGCACATGATCACCTGGCTTCACTCGGACCGGGGAACGGTGAAGAGTTTCCGGAAGATGGAGGGGTTTGGCGTCAACACCTACATCTGGGTGAACAGGAAAGGGAAAGGCGTCTACATCAAGTACCACTGGAAACCTGCCGCAGGGATTGAGACTATTGACCGGCACGAGGCAGCGAAACTTGCCGGGGAGGATCCGGACGTTGCTGCCCGGGACCTCCATGACTGGATAGCTTCGGGAAAGACCGTCGAGTACGAACTCGTGGTCCAGATGATGGAATTTTCCGACGAATTCTCGCTGGATTTCGATCCGCTGGATGCAACAAAGACCTGGCCTGAGGACAAGTATCCCCTGGCTCCGGTCGGTAAGATGGTTCTCGATAAAAACCCGGATAATTTTTTTGCGGAAGTCGAACAGGCGGCATTCTGCCCGGCGTCCCTTGTTCCGGGAATCGAGCCGTCTGCCGACAAACTCCTGCAGGGACGGCTGTTCTCATACGCGGATACGCAGCGGCACCGGCTCGGCCCGAACTACCTGCAGATCCCGGTCAACCGGCCCAGAGTTCCGGTGAGCAACAACCAGCGGGACGGGGCAATGCAGAGCGGGGAGGGCTTCTCCGGGACCGTCAACTTCGAGCCGAATTCCCTGGGGGGCGGGATGCCCATGGAATCCGGAGATCCTACCTTTGGCGGGAGGCAGATCGAGGGCGGTCACGTCAGACGGAAGATCCCGGTAACGAACGATTTCCAGCAGGCAGGGGAACGCTACCGCTCGCTTTCAAAGATGGAACAGGATCACCTGGTGGACAATATCGTTGATTCGCTCGGCCATGCGAATAAGGAGATCCAGAAACGGATGGTCGGAAATCTAACAAATGCCGATAAGGAACTCGGGAAGCGTGTTGCAAAAGGTCTGAAGATCTGACCGGGAAAACGGCGTTGCGTTCTGAAATGTGCGTACTCCTTTCCCGACGCAGGAGTGTGGGAAGCAGCTCCGGAATGACCGGGTCCTGCATGGTGCGAAGCTAGGCTCCCTGTTATTGGGGGTGCATATACCCGGGTTGCGCCCTTCCCGATCCGACAATTTTTGCAATTTCCCTGACAAGGTACTTGCGTGAGAATGTATCTGCCTGACCCGCCGGCATGTTCCCGGGATATCCCGCGTACCTTCTCCCGGTGCATCCCATGACCGGTCTCTTTACCGGAAAATCCGGTTATTACGCGAAGTACCGCAGGGGTTACCCGGAGGAGGTGTTCGATACCATCATCGCCCGGTTCGGTCTCACCCCGACATCGGGGATCCTGGACCTTGGCTGCGGGACCGGGAATGTTGCCCTTCCGCTCGCACGAAGGGGTTTCCGGGTCCATGCAGTCGATCCCGAACCGGAGATGCTTGCCGAAGGGAAACGGCGCGAACGGGAATCCGGTTCACGCTGCCCGGTATCCTGGGTAATCGGGGCTGACACGACCCTGGACCGGATCGGTCTCCCGCCGGTAAGGATCTGCACGATGGGCCTCAGTTTTCACTGGATGGATCGTTCCTCCGTGCTCCGGACGCTGGATACCCTGATCGAACCCGGGGGCGGGATTGCCTGCATCAGCAGGAACGACAGTTTTTACTCGCACCTGGAGAACGGGTGGGGCGGTGCCGTGAAGGAAGTGCTCCGGGAGATGCTGGGCGAATCCTGGGATTATTCGGGACGGCTCGAACGCGGGCGGCACGACCGGCAGGAATCTTTCTTCGCGGAATCCCCGTTTCTGGTATTGGAAACATTCGAGTTTCCGGTCCGCGAGGAGCTGATGGTTGACGATATTATCGGCCAGCAGCTGAGCACATCCTATATCGATCCGGTCCTTCTCGGCGAACGGAACGCCGAGTTCCGGGAACTCCTGACCCGGCGGCTCTTTGATCTTGAACCCTCCGGGAAGTTCATGGATGAATGTACCGTGAACCTGCTTATCGCAAAACGGGGGTGATTTCCCTGGAAGCCGGAATTCCGGATCGCGATCTCCTTTCACGAAACGGGGGACGATAGTAACTCCCGTACCGGGTTTTCACGGTGCCCCGGCATCGTGTCTTAAAATAAATTTAGAAAGTATAATAACTACATAAATAATTATACGTTGCTTGTGAGAGTAAATGACTGACACGGGTGAATCACAACCGGGAGAAACGTCATCGAACAGCGCTGATGGCGCGAAGCAGGAGTTAAACTGCAAAAAGGAGGTAATTTTCTGGTATTCGATTGCTTTTGCCGTTATCCTGGCAGCAATATCGATCTTCGTGTATTATCAGTCGGAGCCGTTCTTTCCCCCCATCATCAAGTTATTGATCTGGGTCACCTGCTCCGGTGGAATCGGGGGCTTCCTGTACAATGCAATGGGCTATAACAAATATTCCCGAATCGGTACTACCGATGCATCATTCAAAGCAGATCAGTACTTCCCTGAGTACATTTTCCGGCCCATAACCGCAAGTTTCCTGGGACTCTTCGTTTTCTTTCTGGTTGCCGGAGGGCTGATGTCACTGGGAACCAATATCACCGTCCAGGATATCTCCGGTTATACGTCTCTCAAGACCATCATGTTTTATTGTGCCCTGTCGTTCCTTGCCGGCTGGGCGAACAACAAGGTCATCAAGAAAATGGATGATATTACTACAGCAATTTTTGCAGAAGATCCCTCCAAATCGGAACCTGCAGTGCCTGCATCGAAAGAATCAATAGTCGTTGCCGCAGCGGCAGCAGCGAAATCAGCAGAAGAGGCAGCTGCAGCAGCAAAAGTAGCTGCAGCGGCTGCAGAATCTGCTGCGAGTCTGGTGCAGGGAGAAACGGGAACCACAACGTCGCAGACAAGTCATTGACAGCTTATCGCAGCCGGTTCACCGGTACTTCCGGTTTTATATCCGGACATCCCTTGTTTCCTGTTACCTGCTGAAAACAACTCTAAATCTTAGTTTCCTGCTCTTTGTTCCTGGATTGGATTCAGTGCGAGATCCGAACCGGCACCCGGCAGATAACACCCGGTCCGATGTCATCAGTACAGGTTCTTCGGGAATACGTCCATAACCAGGCACCCGGCAGCACTGATGGATTCGAACCCGAATGATCCTCAATAGGAAACCCGAGCTCCCCGATGATGGCAGGAACCGGTTCCCCGGCATCTGACTACAAAATCCTTTGAATCGGAATACACACTCTCTCGGGTGCGTGAAATATATCATCCGACCCCCTGCACATATAGTGCCATCTTCCGAAGATGAATTGAAATAGTATGCGGGGGGTCGGATAACAAATTAGCGAATATTTGACCCTCCTTCCACTGCAGTTTTTTTGAGCAGAGTAAGCTTTTCAGCTCCAGTTTATCGAAGAGGTGCGAGTGCACTTTGACGAATCAGTTCTGCCCGTTTCCAGACAAAATCGGAATCGCTAATTTTGCATCAGACCCCCTACATCATTCTTCCGGAAATGACCTGCCGACGGTGGTTTCGAATTCCCCTGTTGGTATCAATGAGGGTACTATCCTGCGGATTGCTGCAAGGAATGAGTGAAGGAAAGATGCCTGGATATCTTTCGAATGGGCCGTTTTGAGGAAGCGTAAAAAGAACGGAAGATCTGCGGACTGCCTATCGTCCGCTCTTCCGGAACGCGCCCATAAACAAACACTCGTCCGCCGCAATCGAGTCGACCCCGGCCTGATCCCCGATCGGAAGCCCGAGCCCCCGGACGATAGCGGCCGGCATGCACTCGTCCGCTTCGCCCATCACGAGTTCCGCCGCAGATGCGATGTTATCGGCAACTGCCCTTTTCGTGACTTCGAGCATCCTGCCAAAGAGATCGCTCCTGCCCCGGTCGTCGATCACTGACGGGATGCCTGCGCAGCCGATGGCGACCCCGCTGCACCCGAGGCGCATCGCGTGGGTCCGGCTGTCTGCAACAATCACCCCGATACGTATCCCGGATAGTCTTCCGACTGCCTCCCGGATGGACCGGGCGCTCTGGTCCGGATCCTTCGGGAGCGGGGTCACGCAGCCCGGGGGAGCGTTCGAGGCATCCACACCGGCATTCGGGAGAAGCGTCCCTGCTTTCATGCTGAGCAGGAACCCGGGGATGCCCCCGACAACCGAATCGCTCTCGGTCAGGACGACTTCAGCAACCCGGGGGTCCATGTGGTACCGCTCCGCAAGTTCGCATGCCTTCGGCGACGGCGTTATCGTGTCGAGCCTGACGATATTCCCCTCGGCGGTTGCGACCATCGTCTCCGCGAGGACAAGGACATCCCCGTCCTGAAACCCTTTCGCACCGGACTTTTCCGCAGCAGCGACCACTTTTTCTGCGACAGAATCCCCGTCATGGACAATCCCGGTCGCGAGGCCGAAAACAGAGAACGAGGAGTTCATGCCTGCCGGACCATGCGATCGTATACCCGGATAACATCCCGGGTCGCTCCCACGTCATGGGTCCGGATAATCGACGCACCTTTCCCGAGAAGGAACTGCGTCACCGCAAGGGTCCCTGGGAGCCGGTCCTCCACGAACTTGTCGAGAAGCGCCCCGATAAAACTCTTGCGCGACACCGCCGCAAGGATTGGTCTCCCGAACACCTTGAACTCATCGAACTTCCGGCAGAGTTCCCAGTCATCGTCCGGGGACCGGAGGGCGGTCCACATCCCGACTCCCGGGTCAAGCACATAGTTCTTGATCCCTGCCGCCTCGCACCTGCCCTCGACCGTTTTCAGGGCGGCAATCGTTGCATCGAACCCGACCGCATCGCCCGGCTGGTAGTTCGACGCCATCACGAATGCGGGAAGCCCTGCCTGGGCAACCCGCTCCACGTAGGCAGGAGACGAGAACCCCGCAATATCGTTCACGGCATGGATATCGTACTTCAGGCAGGCATCCAGCACCCAGGGATTCATGGTATCGACCGAGATCGTAATACCGGTACCGTCCAGCACTTTCAGGGCGGCAACAATCCGCTCGGCCTCCACCGTCCCGTGGATGGCCTGGGCATTCGGTGCAGTACTCCGTGCCCCTACATCGATGATATCGGCCCCCTGTTCAATCATTTCCACCGCTTTGTCGTGAACGGATTCCTGGGGAATAAAAGAGTCGGTGTAAAACGATTCAGGGCTGACGTTGATGACTCCCATCAGCCGGACCGGGGCGTCTCCCCCGATCGTGAGTTTGTTTATCGTGCACGGTTGCATGTCCGCTCCGCCGCTGCCTTCCAGGTATTCTCCATCAGGGTTGCAATCGTCATCGGCCCGACACCGCCCGGCACCGGGGTGATTGCTCCCGTGATATCCTTCACCGCTTCAAAATCGACATCCCCGCAGAGTTTCCCGTCCACGTGGTTGATGCCGACATCGATGATAGTCGCTCCCGGCTTCACCATATCAGGAGTAATGAACTTCGCTTTGCCGATGGCAGAAACGAGAATATCTGCCCGTTTCAGTTCACCCGCAAGGTCCTTCGTCCGGCTGTGACAGATGGTAACGGTCGCATCAGCATTCAGGAGGAGTGCCGCCATCGGTCGCCCGACATCGATGCTCCGCCCCGCGATGACTGCACGGGCCCCGGCAAGGGGTATGTTGTATTCTGAGAGAAGCGTCATGATCCCCTGCGGTGTGCAGGGTGTGAATTTCGGTTTCCCGGAAAAGAGGTGCCCGAGGCTCATCGGGTGGAAGCCGTCAACATCCTTCTCCACGCTCACCGCAGCGATCACTTTCCCGGTATCGACCTGCTTCGGGAGCGGGAGCTGGACTAAAATGCCGTCGACCGCGGGGTCCCGGTTCAGGGAGGTTACCTTTGCAACAACCTCTTCCGTTGTAGCAGTTTCCGGAAGTTCGACCCCAACGGAAGCAATCCCCACCTGCCCGCACGCCTTGTGCTTCATCCGGACGTACATCTGGGATGCGGGATCGTTCCCGGCAATAACGGTCGCGAGCCGGGGGGTGAGGCCGGCTTCGCGGATTTTTTCAGCAAGTGCCGCGAGCCGTTGTTCCGAGGTCTTCTTTCCATCGAGGATAACGGTCATGGCACGTGCCTCCCTTACTCGGGATGAAGGGTGAACTTTGCGGCCATCGCTTCGACTTCGGTCTTTACGGCACGGACGGTCGCTTCATCCTTGGTGTCCTTCAGGATGCGGCCGATCCAGTTCCCGATCATCCGCATCTCCTGCTCCTTCATACCCCGCGAGGTGACGGCCGGTGTCCCGATACGGAGGCCGCTCGTGACAAACGGGCTCTTCGTTTCGTTCGGGATCGTGTTCTTGTTGACCGTGATTGCGGCCTTCCCGAGTACGGTTTCCGCCTCAAGGCCGGTCAACCCCTGCTTTGTCAGGTCAAGAAGCATCAGGTGGTTGTCGGTACCGCCCGATACCAGACGGAGATCGTGTTTCATCAGGGTCTCTGCGAGGACTTTTGCGTTCTTCACGACCTGCTTGCTGTATTCGACGAACGAAGGCCGGAGAGCTTCCTGGAAACAGACAGCCTTTGCCGCAATCGTGTGCATCAGGGGGCCGCCCTGCATCCCGGGGAAGACCGCCTTGTCGATGATCTGGGCGTCGTCTTTCCGGCACATGATGGCGCCGCCACGGGGTCCCCGGAGGGTCTTGTGGGTTGTCGTTGTCGTGAAATCAACTACCCCGACGGAGGTTGGGTGGATCTTTGCCGCAACAAGCCCGGCAATATGGGCGATATCAGCCATACAGCAGGCATCGACCGAATCGGCGATTTCCTGGAATGCCCTGAAGTCGATGGTTCTCGGGTAGGCGCTTGCCCCGCAGACGATAATCTGGGGCTTCTCCTTCTTGGCCTGCTCGGCAACAATACCGTAATCAAGGACTTCGGTCTTCGGGTCGACCCCGTACTGGGCGACCTGGTAGAACTTCCCGGTGAAACTGACGGGGGAGCCGTGGGAAAGGTGGCCTCCCTGGGCAAGGTTCATTGAGAGCATCTTGTCACCCAGCTTGATGGTCGCAAAATAGACCGCCATGTTTGCCTGGGTTCCTGAGTGGGGCTGGACGTTCGCATGTTCTGCACCGAACAGCTTGCAGAGCCGGTCCCGTGCGAGGTTCTCGACCATATCGTGGAACTCGCAGCCGCCGTAGTATCTCTTTCCGGGGTAGCCCTCTGCATATTTGTTGGTCATAATAGAACCCATTGCTTCGAGGACTGCCTTTGAGACCACGTTCTCGGACGCAATGAGTTCGAGACCGTTGGTCTGCCGGAGGCGTTCTTTTTCAATAAGACCCGCGATTTCCGGATCCGTGGAACTGAGATAACTCATATAAAAAAAGGTTGCAGGTAATCAGGTAATACCTTTTCTTCCGCTGGAATACGGATCCCGGAATCCGGCCGTTTCCCTGCCTAATCCGGTAGCCCTCCGGACCGGACGCGGATATAGAGAGATGATGACTGTACAGGGAAAGCAATGGGCAGGCAAAACCTGGTGGAATACAGGGGAAAGAGGAGATGAACCAGCACTATACGGCGTTCAAACGGGCATTCATGATGCGGAAACCTGAAATGGAGCCCGTACTGCTCACGGCAGGGCAAAGCACGCAAACATTTTTCTTAATTCAGGGATCAAAACAATTATAACACAATTATTTATAGTGAAGCGCCGCATCTTGATTGTGGACAATCCATGTCGTTAAAGGACGCCAAGATCCGATACCTCACGCAGGAACTTGACGAACAGGAGAGGAAGATTCAGATGATGAAGGATGATGCACAGGCTCCCGTTATTGCGGGGGCGGGATCCAATGAAGAGCGTATCCTCGCTCTTGAACGGAAAATGAAGGAGATTGAAGCGCTCCTGAAGGGGTTAACCGAAGAGCTCCTTGATCTCAAGTCCATTGCGATGCGACTGAACCGGGCATCCGAGGAACGGCACGCTGAGATCCGGCGCGCTCAGCCGGTGGCGGGTCAGGCCGGGGCCACGGTTACCCAGCCCCAGGCACCATCGGGAGGTGCCAGCACCGTTGTGATGCAGCGGAGGACACGGAACGATGCCCCGGTCTCCTCGTCCCCTCAGCCGGAAATCCAGATCATGACTGCCGATGATGAAGGCGACCTGATCATGCAGACCGACGGCACCATGAAGCGGGAGAAGCGGCGGGGCGACCAGAACTACATCATCGCATCCGCCAACTTCCGGAAGGGTGGCGCAAAGGGCGACTCCCGGTCAAAACCGAAGCAGGATCTCATTGTTGCGGAAGATGATGAGAAGCCGGCATCCGGCAAGAAGAAATAGGGGCCCCGCCATTGCACATCACCCAGCTGGAGATCGACAATTTCAAGTCTTTTGGAAAAAAGACGAAAATCCCATTTTTCGAAGGATTCACGGTCATCTCCGGCCCGAACGGGTCAGGCAAAAGCAACATCATCGACTCTATCCTTTTCGTTCTCGGACTCTCCAGTTCCCGCAGCCTGCGGGCCGAGAAACTTACCGATCTCATCAACCTGAAGAGCGGGAAGAATACCGCCGAGGTCGCGATCACCTTTTCTGACGGGACCAGTATCCGGCGCAGGATCAAGCGGACCGGGAACGGGTATTACAGTTACCATTACCTGAACGACCGGGTCTGCAAGCTGAGCGATATCACCGATCTCCTGGCAAAGGTCGGGATCAAGGCCCATGGGTACAACGTGGTGATGCAGGGAGATATCACCCGGATCATGGAGATGAGCGACGGCGAACGCCGGAAGATCCTGGACGAGATTGCAGGAGTCGCGGAGTTCGACCAGAAAAAGCAGCAGTCGCTCGGGGAGCTCGAGATTGTCAGGGAGCGGATCGAGCGCGAGGAAATGCTGCTTGTAGAACTGAACAAGCGTCTCAACGACCTGAAACGGGAACGGGAGCAGGCGCTCGAATACCAGAAGTGGCAGAAGCAGCTCGATTATTTCCAGGCGTCCCGGTCTGCGGCCCAGATGAACGAGAGGAAGAAAGAGCTCGGGACTCTCCAGAAGGTCATCGAGGAGCAGAATATCGCCCTCTCCCGGATAGCGAGCGACCGGGGCCTTGAGGAGAATGAGCTCAATTACCTCAGGACCGATCTCAAGGAGATCGACGACCAGATCAATGAGAAGAGCGGCTCCGAGTACCTGAAGCTGATAACCGACCTCGAAGAGGCAAAGAGCAGTATCCGGATCGCAGAGCAGGCGATTGTCCGGCTCAGGAAAGAGAAGGAAGGGAACCTGGAAGCGATCAACCGGATCTTCATGGATGCCAAGCGGGCCGAAGGGATGCTGACCCAGTGCAGCGATTCCATACGGGCGTTCACGATAGACCGGGCGAACCTCGCGATGGAAGCCGCGACCATAAAGGCCCAGCTGGAAAAAGTCGAGATCGAGATCCGGAAGCAGAGCGAGGATACGGCAGGCGCCCGGGAAGCGCTCTTCCGGCTGATGGAAGATGTAGAAGGGAAGAAAGGGACCCGTTCCACCATCCTCCAGCAGCGGGATCTCCTGATTGAGCGGAGCCGGATGAGGACCTCCGAGATTGAGCGGCTCACCGAACGGGTCAGACAGCTGGAAAGCGAGTACGCGGACAAACAGGTCCAGCTTGCGGACAGTGCAAAAGGTATCGAGACCCTGGAAAAAGAGAAGGCGGTTCTGGACCGGGCGCTCTCCGAACTGGAGAGCAGTGCGTTTGCCCAGCGGAACATGCTGGAACGGGTCCGGGGAGAACTGAAGGACGCCGAGCAGCAGGCAGTCCGGCTCGAAGCCCAGCAGCAGGCCCGGGGCGAAGCGGGCGGCCGGGCACTCGAAGCGGTGCTCGGGATGGAGGGGGTCTACGGGACGGTCGGGGATCTCGCAAAGTCACCCCCGGAGTACGCGACCGCTCTCGGCGTCGCTGCCACCGGGAAACTCCAGTTCGTGATAACCGAAGACGACCAGGTTGCATCGAACGCCATCCAGTACCTGAAGGATGAGAAACTCGGACGGGCAACGTTCCTCCCCCTGAATAAGTTGAAACCTGCCGACCTCCCGCCATTACGGGGCGAAGGGATCATCGATTACGCGGTCAACCTTCTCGAATTCGATCCCAAGTACGAGAAGGCATTCCGGGTCGTAATGGGGGGAACCGTGGTCGTGGACACCCTGGCACGGGCCCGGAAACTGATGGGGAAGTTCCGGATGGTCACGCTCGAAGGCGAGATCGTGGAGCGGAGCGGGGCGATGACAGGCGGCGCCCTCAAAAAATCCGGCCGGGGGTTCGGGGTCACGGTCGATGACGAACTCAACCGGCTCCGGCTCCGGATAGCGGAACTCTCGGAGGATGCTGCGGGTCTTGAGACCGCGATAAAGCGGACGACCGCTGAAGGGGATGCGAAACGTGCCGGCAGGCAGGAGATCGACCAGAACGTTGCCAGGCACCGGATCATCATCGAAGAGATAGGAAAACGGGTCGAGGGTATCGACGCTGAGAAGCAGTCCGTGGAAGCGGCCCGTACCCAGCTTGGGGAAGAAGCAAAGGGGACGGGGGACGAACTTGCGAAGCTCGAAGCCTCTCTTGACGAGACGACCGATGCGATAACCTCTCTCGGAAAAGAAATCGACGCGATCAAACGGAAACTCGACGGTACTGATATCCCGGCACTCACGGAAGCCCTGGAAAAGAAGAAGAAGGAGTTCGAGGAGACCGACCGCAGGCTCCGGAACAAGGAGAGCGACATCGCGGATTCCCAGCGCGAGCGGGCCCATTTCCAGAAACGGATCGAGGAACTCACGGAAGACCGTCAGAGGGTCACTGAGAAGAACGTCCAGATCGATACCGAAGTTGGCACGAGCGAGCAGCAGATAACGACCGCAAAGGCAACGATCAAGGAACTGGATGAACGGCAGAAACAGTTCTCCGGGGAACTGGACGAGCTCCGGAAGAAGCGGGGCGATGTCGTCACCCAGATCCATGCATCCGAGCAGAAACTGCTCCAGTTCGATTCTGCCCAGGAACGCGTGAAGGTCCAGATGTCCGCGATGCAGGAACGGGAACACTCGATCCTCGCGGAGCTCGAACTCCTGCGCCAGCAGGTCGGGGAGACCGAGACTACCCTCTCCCTTTCCGAGATTGAAGCGGGTATTGCGGAAGCGGAACGGGCCGTCCGGAAGATCGGGGCGGTCAACATGCTCGCTATCGAGGAATACGAGAAAGTCGAGACCCAGGTGAAAGAGAGGACCGAGCGCAAGGACACACTCTCCCGGGAACGGGCGACCATCATCGAGCGGATCCAGAAATACGAGCAGATGAAGTACGAGTCCTTCATGACCGCGTTCCGGGAGATTGACGGGCATTTCCGGGAGACGTTCGCCCGGCTCACGAGCGGGAGCGGCCACCTGGTTCTCGAAAACGAGGAAGACCCCTTCAAGGGCGGGCTTACGTTCGCGGTGCAGCCCCGGGACAAGACCGTCCACCTTCTCTCTTCCTTATCGGGGGGGGAGAAGTCCCTGACTACTCTCTCGTTCATCTTCTCGATCCAGAAGTATATCCCGGCACCGTTCTATGCCTTCGACGAAGTGGACATGTCCCTGGATGGTTCGAACGTGGAGCGGATTGCATCGATGGTGAAAGACCTGGAAGCGACCTCCCAGTTCATCATTATCTCCTTACGAAAGCCCATGATCGAACGGGCGAACCGGATCGTGGGGGTCACGCTGCGCCCCGACAAGAGCACACTGGTCACCGGGGTCAAGGTTCATGAATGAGGAACCGGTCGAGATATTAGTCCAGATGGCGGAACGGGGCGAGATCGATCCATGGAACATCGATATCGTTGAGGTGACCGACCGGTTTCTCGACGAGCTGGAAAAGCGCAAGGAACTTGACCTGCGGGTATCAGGACGGACGCTCTTTTATGCAGCTACCCTTCTCAGGCTGAAGTCAGAACAGCTCCAGCAGATGGATGAAGCGGAGGATGAGGTAGGGTTTGACGAAGCAGGAGGGGAGTTCGACCTGGATGCCGAGATCGATCTGGAGGGAAGCACCCTCGGCCCTATCGAGCGGCTGGAGCGGGAGATCAAGCGCAGGCTGGAGAGGAAGGACCTGCGCAGGCGTCCCTTCACGCTCTTCGAACTGATCACGATCCTGCGGGATGCCGAGAAGGAGGAGCGGCGCAGGAGACGGCTCAGTACCCAAGAAGACGATTTCCTCGTTGATGCGGATGATGTCGTTGCGATTGCCCACGAGGAGAGTTACCAGGAAGCCGCCTGCACGCTCCTGGAGACCTGTGCCTTCGACACCTTCCCGAACCGGATGATCACGCTCCAGGCCCTTGCCGATGACCTGGAATGGGAGCTCTG
>JBDKRP010000163.1:0-11420 GCA_039683275.1 Methanoregulaceae archaeon
CGAACACCGGACTCTCGCTTGCCGTGGAACTCGGGCCGGGCCTGCTGACCAGTATCTACGATGGTATCCAGCGCCCGCTCTCGGTGCTCGTCGACAAGATGGGCAACTTCATCGAGCGCGGTGTGTCTGCACCCGGGCTCTCCCACACGAAGAAATGGACCTTCAAGCCGCTCGTAAAGGCCGGCGACAAGGTCGAGCCGGGCGCAATCCTCGGCGAGGTCCAGGAGACCAACATCGTCCACAAGGTCATGCTCCCGCCCAATGCCAAGGCAGGCGTTGTCAAGATGATCAAGAGCGGGGACTTCACCGTTGACGAGACCATCTGTGTCCTCGATGACGGCCGCGAGTTCCCGATGATCCAGCGCTGGCCGGTCCGTGTGCCCCGCCCCGTGAAAGAGAAACTGAACCCGACGATCCCGCTGATCACTGGTCAGCGTATCCTCGACGGTCTCTTCCCAATCGCAAAGGGTGGCACCGCTGCAATTCCCGGCCCGTTCGGGAGCGGCAAGACGGTTACCCAGCAGCAGCTGGCCAAGTGGTCGGATGCCGAGATCGTGGTCTACATCGGCTGCGGAGAACGCGGCAACGAGATGACGGAAGTTCTTACTGAGTTCCCGCACCTCGAGGACCCGAAGAGTGGAAAGCCCCTCATGGAGCGGACGGTGCTCATCGCAAACACCTCCAACATGCCGGTGGCTGCCCGTGAAGCGTCGGTTTACACCGGTATCACGATTGCCGAGTACTTCCGTGATATGGGATACGATGTCTCCCTGATGGCAGACTCGACCTCCCGGTGGGCGGAAGCCATGCGTGAAATTTCCTCCCGTCTCGAAGAGATGCCGGGTGAGGAAGGGTACCCCGCATACCTTGCGGCCCGACTCTCCGAGTTCTACGAGCGTGCAGGGCTTGTCAAGACCCTGAACGGCCTCGACGGTTCGGTCTCGGTCATCGGTGCGGTCTCCCCGCCTGGCGGTGACTTCTCAGAGCCGGTTACCCAGAACACGCTCCGTATCGTGAAAGTCTTCTGGGCACTGGATGCGAAACTCTCGCAGCGCCGCCACTTCCCTGCCATCAACTGGCTGAACTCGTACTCGCTGTACCTGGAAAGCCTGAACAACTGGTACGACAAGGAAGTATCCCCCGAGTGGAACCCCCTTCGGTCCTGGGCAATGGCAGTCCTCCAGAAGGAAGCCGAACTTCAGGAAATCGTGCAGCTGGTTGGTTCTGACGCACTGCCGGAATCCGAGCAGATTACGATTGAAGTCGCCCGTATGATCCGTGAGGTCTTCCTCCAGCAGAATGCATACGACGCGGTCGACACGTTCTGTGATATGACGAAGCAGTACGCCATGATGAAGGCTATCCGTCAGTTCTCTGACCTTGCCTACTCTGCCCAGGCAGCAGGTGTCCCGCCTGCCCAGATCAACGCGGTCAAGGCGAAGGGAGAACTCCCGCAGATCAAGTTCATCAAGGACTACGTGCCCGCTCTCGATAAGATCCTCTCAGATATGGATGCGGAATTCAACAAACTGAGGTCGGCAGCATGAAGGAATACCGAACGATCAACAAAATTGCCGGTCCCCTCCTCTTTGTCGAGAAGACCGAGCCTATCGGATACGGGGAACTCGTAAACATTGCCCTTTCCAACGGAACCATGAAGCGTGGCCAGGTTCTCGACACGAGCGATGACGTCGTCGTCGTCCAAGTCTTTGAGACCACCGCAGGTATCGGGAAGGACAGCGGCGTCCGGTTCACCGGTGAGACCATCAAGATGCCGGTCGGCCGTGAGATGCTTGGCCGCATTCTTTCCGGTGGCGGAAAGCCGATTGACGGCGGCCCGGAGATTGTCCCGGAGAAGCGGCTCGATATCACGGGTGCGGCTATCAACCCGTACGCCCGTGCATCACCGAACGAGTTCATCCAGACCGGTATCTCCACTATTGATGGGACGAACACCCTTGTCCGGGGACAGAAGCTCCCGATCTTCTCGGGATCCGGTCTCCCGCACAACAACGTCGCCCTCCAGATTGCCCGGCAGGCCAAAGTGCTTGGCGGAAAGGGAGAGTTTGCCGTCGTATTCGCTGCAATGGGTATCACGAAGGAAGAAGCCAACTACTTCATGCAGGACTTCGAGCGGACCGGCGCTCTTGAGCGTGCGGTCGTGTTCCTGAACCTTGCAGATGACCCGGCTGTCGAGCGTATCATCACGCCCCGTCTCGCCCTCACCACGGCAGAATACCTGGCATTCGAGCTCGATATGCATGTCCTCGTTATCCTGACCGATATGACCAACTACTGTGAAGCGCTTCGTCAGATCGGTGCCGCCCCTGAAGAAGTTCCCGGTCGGCGTGGTTACCCGGGGTACATGTACACGGATCTTGCCAGCATCTACGAGCGTGCCGGTATCATCAACGGGAAGAAGGGTTCCGTTACCCAGATCCCGATCTTAACGATGCCCGGTGACGATATCACCCACCCGATCCCCGACCTGACCGGTTACATTACCGAAGGCCAGATCGTCGTTTCCCGTGAACTGCACCGGAAGGGTATCTACCCGCCCATCAACGTGCTACCCTCACTGTCCCGTCTGATGAACCTCGGTATCGGGGATAAGCACACCCGGGACGACCACAAGAAGGTCTCCGACCAGATGTACGCTGCGTACGCGGAAGGAAACGATCTCCGCGGGCTCGTGGCTATCGTCGGAAAAGACGCGCTTTCCGAGCGTGACCGGATGTTCCTCGAATTCGCCGATCTCTTCGAAGGCAAATTTGTCCGCCAGGGATACGACGAAGACCGCAGCATCGTGGACACCCTCACGATTGGCTGGGACCTCCTCTCGACCCTGCCGGTTGAGCAGCTGGTCCGTATCGACCGCGACCTGATTGCGAAATACCACCCGAAAGTCAGGAATGCTCCCAAGGCAGCGTGATGCGCCATGGCGCTCAGAGACGTAAAGCCCACCCGGTCCGAACTGATCAACCTGAAGAGGAAGATCCAGCTCTCGGAACGCGGGTACAAGATCCTCAAGATGAAGCGGGACGGGCTGATCCTCGAATTTTTTAAGCTGCTGAAGGAAGCTAAGGACAGCCGTGGTGCACTTCAGGCACGGTATGCAAGGGCAGTCGAAGCGATGGCCCTCGCAAATACCGTGGAAGGTGCAATCGGTGTGAAAACCGCAGCCCTCTCTGTGAAGGAAGTCCCCCAGATCCAGCTCAAGAGCAAGAACATCATGGGGGTAGTCGTTCCCCAGATCGAGTCTTCAAAAGTCAAGAAGAGCCTCGTTGACCGAGGATACGGTGTCCTTGGCACCAGCCCGGTCATTGATGAAACGGCAGAAGCCTTCGAGGACCTTGTTGAATCGATCATAGAGAGTGCCGAAGTCGAGACGACGATGAAGAAGCTCCTGGATGAGATCGAGAAGACCAAGCGCCGGGTAAATGCGCTGGAATTCAAGGTCATCCCTGAGCTCACGGCAGCACGTGACTTCATCAAGATGCGGCTCGATGAGATGGAACGTGAAGAACTTTTCCGACTGAAGAAGATCAAGGCCAGGAGCACGGCCTGATCCGGCGTGGGGTGGGATGGTGACAATCGGAACGCTTGCTGAAATAGGCTGTACGAACAGGACTATCCTCCTCCGCGTTGATCTTAATTCCCCTATCGATCCGGCGTCCAATCTGATCCTTGACGACAAAAGGTTCCGGGAGCATGTGCCGACAATCCAGGCGCTCCCGGAGAGCCGGGTGGTTGTGGTCACCCACCAGAGCAGGCCGGGGAAAAAGGATTTTACAACCCTGGAAGCCCATGCCGAAAGGCTCTCCCAGCTCCTGGGAAAACATGTCGGATACGTGGACGATATTTTCGGGACCGCTGCCCGCGATGCCGTGAAGTCCATGAAGAAGGGGGACGTCCTGATGCTGGAGAATGTCAGGTTCAACGCAGAAGAGAACCTGATCTTAAAACCCGAGGATGCAAAAAAGACCCATCTTGTCAGGAAGCTTTCCCAGATGGGAGATTATTTTGTGAACGATGCCTTCGGTACGGCGCACCGCTCCCAGCCCACCGTAGTCGGCCTTCCCCTTGCCATGCGGTCGGTTGCAGGACTCCTGATGGAAAAGGAGGTTCTCTCTCTCTCCCGGGTCTTTACGGGAGCTCCCCGCCCGGTCTGTATGGTCCTTGGCGGGACGAAAGTCGACGATTCGATCGCGGTTGCCGAGCATGTCCTGAAATACGGGATAGCGGACCAGGTTATGGTAATCGGCGTTGTCGCGAACGTGTTCCTGATCGCAGCGGGATATACTATCGGGAAGCCTTCGACCCAGCTCATCCAGCAGCTCAAGTACGAGGGAGAAATCGAGAAAGCGAGAGCGATCCTTGCTGCGTATCGCGATAAGGTAATTATGCCGGAATGGGTTGCCGTCCGGGAGAACGATTCCCGTGCCGAGTACCCGATCACGGCGATTCCGGAGAATGCACCGGTTCTCGATGCCGGTATGGAAGCGATTGCGAGTCTCAAAGAGGTACTGAAGAAGGCAGGGACAGTTGTCTTCAACGGCCCTGCGGGAGTGTTCGAGGAACCGGATTATGCGACCGGGACCTATGAACTTCTCAAGGCCTCCTCAAAAGTCGAATTCTCGGTTGTCGGCGGCGGACACACGGCGGCAGTTATCGAGAAACTCGGCATAGAAAAAGATTTCACCCATATCTCCACCGGCGGGGGCGCCTGTATCGAGTTCCTGACCGGAAAGAAACTCCCGGCTGTCGACGCCCTGGAGCAGTCAAAAAAGATGTTCGGGTGAACCGGCACCTGCCGGTTCCCGGGTCTTGTTTTTCTCTTCCCCCTCTTGTTTACGGATCGTTTATTCCTGCAACCGTTGGCGGCGCCCTGACCTGAACGGGGATCGATTCACTGCTCTCCCGGAGGCGGGTGAGAAGTACTTTCGGGGCTACTCCCGTCTCCCGTGAGATCCGGAGGAGAGCAGTCTCAAGATCCGCTATATCCTTTGATTTCTTCTCTTTCTTTGCATTCGTCCTCATTGCATGGAGAACGGCAAATGATAGCCCGAGGCCTGTTGCAAGGAAGAGCGTTTCTGAGAAGAGCGCAACAATTCCCCCGATGAAGTTCAGTCTCCCGGCCTGAAGAAGCATTGCGGTACCGGCAATGAACAGTATCCAGCAGAGAATGACCGTGAGCCGGGTAGATTCAACCGGGCTTGCAAGATTCCGCTTCCTATCTCGATCCGATAGCGAGGGGAACCGGTCGATCATCGTTCCCAGGTGCAGAAGTCCGACGCTTGCAGCAACACTAAAAACAGCTCCGGCAGCAATACCAACGAGAATGAATTCATTTGCCATCATACTCACCGTGAACGAGTATGGAAGGCGATGCTATAAAAAGTATTCTTTATGTAATACTTATAGATTTTTTAGAAAATATTTGAATTACTTATGGAATATCAACAGACTTTTTTATAGTATTCTGGTTCATTATTTAGAAGAATGGCCGAAAAAGGGAATGGACAACGGGGGGAACGGGTTGCAATCTCTTATAAAATGCCCCCGAATGTCTACGAAAAGGTCTATAAGCTCGTTTATGAGGAAAAAAAGTTCTCAACGGTCTCTGATTGCATCACCCAAGCATTAATATACTTCGTTGATAATCAAGCCGGTATGGGACAATTCCCCGAGCTCTTCAAGGAGTATCTGAATTCAGAGGAAGGGCGGGAACTCATGAAGAAAATGATGAAAGAGACGTTAGTTGAGGTCCTTTCAACGCAGAAGAGTGAAACCCGGCAGCCTCAATCGTAATTCATAAGTATCACACTTCCTGCAATCCCTAATCAATATTTCCAATTAGTATTTTATACTCAAAATACATTTATCCGTTTTTCCGCGCATGGGGTCCGGCCCTGAGGATTTCGAGAATCCGGGCAGGATCTCCTGTTACGAGGGAACATGCGGTACCGGAACAGAGATACGCCGTAACGGCCTCTCCTTTTCTGGTGTCCATGGTCCGGGTAACGGGAGCCACCTCTCCGAGTTCTTTTCCGGGATCTCCGGGTAGTCTCAGCAGGGTAAGAAGGGACGGGAGAAATGTCCTGTTCAGCGTGCCCAGCAGGGGTCCTGCCCCGGTGTCCCCGCGATCTCCGCAGATCACGAGTTCCCATGAAGGCCCGAGAGCAAAATCGAGCCCGATCTGAAAAAAGGTACAGCCCGTGGGCGATTGCTCTGCCATTCCGGAATAGAGCCTGGCGATTCTTTCGGCTTCATTTTCGTACTCACGGTTCCCGGTGAGTCGTGACAGCCAGATCAGATTCCGGAACGCGACAGCGTTCGGGGAGGGGAGCGCTCCATCGTAGAGCTCTTTCTGCCGTGCCAGGAGGTCCGAAGCGTCATCCGGTGCCGAAAAGTACCCTCCATCTCCCGGGTCTCCGAAATAAGTCGTAAATTCTTTTTGAAGATCCCGCGCTTCCCGGAGGAAGCGGGGTTCGAATCCTGCTTCGTATAGTTCGAGAAGTCCCCAGATCAGGAAGGCATAATCAGCGGCGAGTGCGGGAATCGCCGCTTCCCCGTCACGGAACCGGTGCAGGAGCCGGCCATCGGAAGCCCGCAGCCGCAGGAGAATGAAGTCGGCACAGCGCCTTGCCGCATCAAGGTACCGGTTATCCCGGGTATCGGAACACACCCGTGCAGCCCGTGCCAGGGCAGCTATCATAAGCCCGTTCCAGTCAGTCAGGACTTTGTCATCCAGGCGCGGCGGAACCCGACGGCTGCGGGCTTCTGCGAGTTTCTGCCGGGCCTGTCTGATCCGGCCCGCCACGGCAGGATCCTCCCTTCCGGATTTCCTGTCACAGATCTCCTGAAGGCCGGTACGGTACAGGATATTCTTCCCGGACGAGGCCCCGGTACCGGGCTCCCGGAAGTTTCCCATCTCACTGACATGGAAAAGTTCGCCGATACAGGCCGCTTCATCCTTCCCCAGAACCGTCTCGATTTCGTCCCGGGTCCAGAGATAATATTTGCCTTCGGATCCCTCGCTGTCCGCATCCTCCGATGAATAGAAACCTCCGTCAGGAGACGAAAGCCGGCCCAGAACATAATCGAGCGTATCTTCTGCCACCTCCCGGTACCAGGTGTTTCCGGTTGCGAGAAAAATCTCGGTGCAGGCCACCCCCAGGAGTGCCTGGTCGTACAGCATTTTTTCGAAGTGGGGAACGAGCCAGTGGGGGTCGGTCGAGTACCGGTGGAATCCTCCCCCGATGTGGTCCCGGATCCCGCCCATTGCCATTGCGTCCAGGGAACTGGCTGCCATTGCGAGGGCATCTCTCTTTCCGGTCCGGTTCCAGTACCGGAGCAGGACCATCAGGACATGGGGAGTCGGGAATTTTGGGGCGCCCCCAAATCCGCCGTTCTCCGGATCGAAGGTCCGTGCCAGGGTCTCAAAGGTCCTGTGAAGCAGCTCTTCCCCCGGCTCATTTCCCGGCAGGGGGATGGAATTCCTGATGGCTGTTGCAATCGCAGTTCCGGCGGACAGGATCTCGGATCTCTTCTCCAGCCATGCAGAGACAATACGGGGAATGAGATCCCTGAGTCCCGGGGATCCGAACCTTGCCTCCCGGGGAATGTAGGTTGCAGCATAGAACGGGAGCCGGTCCGGCGTCAGGAGTATGGTAAGCGGCCATCCGGCAGTTCCGGTGATTGCCTGAGCAGCAGTTAAATAGATCTGGTCGAGATCGGGCCGCTCTTCCCGGTCCACCTTGATGCAGACAAAGGCCTCGTTCAGAAGACGGGCGGTCTCCGGGTCTGCAAACGACTCCCGCTCCATTACGTGACACCAGTGACATGCGGCATACCCGATGGAGAGAAAGACCGGTTTATCCTCGCATTTTGCCCGGTTGAACGCTTCGTCTCCCCAGGGGTACCAGTCCACAGGGTTTGTGGCGTGCTGGAGAAGGTACGGGCTTTTTTCACGGGAAAGCCGGTTCATGCCGGGATTCTCCTCTTCAGATCCAGGGTAACCCATAGGTGGTGTTGCGCCACCGGGGATTATCGTGGTTCCGATGCAGGCACAAGTCCCGAAATCATGGGAAAGCGGGAATGCGTGCCGTACCTGAAAACAAAATCAGATCAGGAATTTTTCCTGTTTCTGGCGGTGAAGAGGATGAATCCGGCAATTGCTGCAGGTATCCCCGCAGCGGCAGTAAACCCGGGAGATTTCCGGGCAGGGGTTACCGGGGCGCTGGTAGCACCGGTCCCGTACGCGATGCCGGTGGTACTCGTGGAAGCGGTTGTTATTGAGGCAGCGACGGGGGCCGTCACTGTGAATACACTTCCCGGGACGACACCGTTCGTGTTATCGATCTCCTCAACCTGGAGCAGGGTGACATTTGCGCCGGGCGTTGACGGGGTTGTTCCTGATACCGCGATCAGGATAGAGACGTCATTCGTGGACGGAAAGGAGAGCAGATAGCCGTTCACAAACACTGCGTTTCCCAGCGATGGAATGACTGCGGCAGGAATGCCGTTTTTGACCACCTGGACGTTCCAGGAGGGCTGGAGCAGGCCGGTAGTCATCTGAATGCTGTGCTGGGAATTGAAGGTAGTCGATCCTGATGGGATGATGGTCAGGGTGGCATTCACTGCCTGTGAACCGCCCGGCTCCAGCGGGACTGTGGCCGGTGTAAGGGTTGGTGCAGAGAGAAGCTCGGTCGCAGCTACGGGAACGAAGAGTACGGAGAGCGCCACAAGACAGATGAGGATCCGGTACGGGTGCCTGGCCATAAATATCAAGGAAGAGTATTCGCCGGGTATTATAGTGCTATCGATTTCCGGCTATCCGTGTTCCCGGCCGTGGCCAAGCGGGGAATTGACGGGCAGAACCGTCTGACTCCGTCCTGCGGCAACCTGATATGGTTTCGCTCCCTTGTTTGTATTGAATCATGGAAGACGATTTCCGGATCCGGGTCATGGCCCCTGAGGATGTGAGGACTGCTATCGAGTGGGCGGCAGGGGAAGGCTGGAACCCCGGGGTTCATGATGCGGAATGTTTCTACGCCGCGGATCCGGAAGGGTTTTTCATCGGAGAAGTGAACGGCGAACCGGTTGCAGCAATATCGGTCGTCAACTATGACGAGGGGTTCGCGTTTTTCGGTCTATATATCGTGAAAGAAGCGTTCCGGGGAAAGGGGTATGGGACCCGGATCTTCACGCATGCGTGGGAGCATGCGGGTAACCGCATCATAGGAGCAGACTGCGTCTTTGCGATGCAGGACATGTACCACGAGCGGGACAACCTGCTACCAGCGTTCCGGAATATCCGGTTCGAGGGAATCGGGGGCGGGACCGCACCGGAGAATCTGGTCGATGCCCGGCTTCTTCCTTTCGAGTCGGTCCTTGCATACGACAGAATTCATTTCCCGGCGAGCCGTCCTGCGTTTTTGCGGGCCTGGCTGGGCCAGGGGGGTTCGAAGGCACTTGCATACCTGAACCCGGGCGAGCGGATTGCAGGCTACGGCGTCGTCCGTCAGTGCATGAACGGCCATAAGATAGGGCCGCTGTTTGCCGAGAGCCCGGAGATCGCGGAGCAGATTTTCCAGGGCCTTGCTGCGACGGCTCCTGATGAACAGATCTATCTTGATACGCCGGAACCGAACCCGGCTGCAGTGGCGCTCGCTCAGGCCCACGGGATGACCGAGGTCTTCGGGACCGAGCGGATGTACACAAAGCAGATCCCGCCGCTTCCCCTGCACCATATCTACGGGATTACGTCGTTTGAGCTGGGGTAAGGTATTCTCATATCGAAAGACGCCCTTCACGGGGGATACTATTTTCCTGCCCTGTCAACTGCAAGAAAAATAGCGAAGCAAAAGATTTAGAGCCTGGACAAGGCAGAGGCGAACAAATCACTTTCGAGCAGCTGATAAACCGGATTCACGGATTTGTACCTTCCTGCACCTCTTTTGCCAGGTTCAGCCTGCCGATCACAAGCCAGCCCGCGAGACAGAGAAACCCGACAGCCACGTTGATCGCACCCAGGCTCAGTACAAGATTGTTCCCATTCAGGGAGACAAGAACCATCCCGAGACTGCCAAACACGAGACTAAAACAATTGATCAGGGCCGAGGCGGAACCGGAATCCTCCTCCTGCTGTTCGAGCATGAGATAGGCGCCGCCCGGCCGGACACAACTTCCCATAAGGGACGCAGGGAAAAGCGCAAGGGTGAAGAGCAGCGGTCCCGCACTCCCGAAGAGGCAGATAAGTACGCCTCCAGCAATCATTCCGGCAAAACCGGCGGCAATGATCGATTTGCGCCGGAAGTACCGGGAGAGCCAGATAGAGAGAAAGGGACCGGAAATCAGGGCGATGGCATTCGCCGCAAAGTAGAAACTGTACCATTGTTCGGAGAGCCCGAATCCCTTTTCGTAGATGTACGATGAATCGGCGATAAATGCGAGTGAGGCTGTGCTTACCAGCGAGAAGACGATGAGAAGCGATGTGAATCCGGAATTTTTCAGGACGACCCCGAGCCGGCTGAAGGCCCGTGTCATTGTTCCGGTATACCGGGAAGGAATTGTCTCCCGGAGGAGAAGGCTTCCCGCCATCGAGATAATCCCGATGAGAGCGAGTGTCCAGAAAAGGCCGCGCCAAGAAGTATAGGGAAGCATGAATGCTCCCAGAACCGGGGCAACCGCTGGCGAAATGACGACCATGGACTGGACAAGTGCGAGGACGGATTCGCGTTTCCTCCCGTCATACATATCCTTGACCATCGCGGTCGCGACTGCGGAAGCGGCACTGCCTCCGATGGCCTGGAGAATGCGGAAGAAGATCAACTGATACATGTCCCACGATACGGCGCATGCGACACTTGCAGCGATATAGAGTGCAAGTCCGAGAAGCAGAACGGGCCGGCGGCCGTACTTGTCGGAAAGCGGCCCCCAGACCAGCATCCCTGCACTGAAGAAGATAAAGAAGAGTATCAGGGTCAGGTTAGTGAGAGAGGAAGAGACATTGAAATAGTCTCCCATGCCGGGGAGGGCGGGGAGGTAGAGATCGGTTGAGAGGGGAACAAATGCAGAAAGAACCGCGATCAGGATGATGAGTCCCTTGCTCCCGAGGTATTCCTGAGGGACCGGAGATTGCTGGTTTTCTCCAGGAGCGGATTTCGTGCGTGCTTCCTGCAATCTGGTTGCACCAAAATTGTTGTTATGGCAACATGATATGTGTTCTCCGGAGTCCGGGTACCGGCGCATCTGGCGGTTGATTGGGGAGATTTGACAGGAGTACCTCCGGATCATCGGGCTGCAAATGCCGGAGAAAACCGGGACCCAAACGAGAAACCCCCCGAGTCCTGCAATGGAGCCTGCGATCCCCCCCTCCCGCAGCTGAGTGAGGCACCCCCCGGTGGTGCTCTCAG
>JBDKRP010000164.1:0-10255 GCA_039683275.1 Methanoregulaceae archaeon
TCCCGACACCCGGAACCGCGTATTGCATCAAAAATAACGTCCAGTGGGGCTTCCGTCTTAATCCCGTACCCGGAGAAATGCGTCCGGGTCGCAGGGAAACCGCCATCCTCAAGCCGGGAGATTGCCGTCATAATATCCGGTGGGGAAACCCGCAGGAACTTCGCAAGGGCATGGTAATCGTAGAAACCGGATGTCGGGAGTTCGTCACGGCAGAGGGGCAGCAGTTTTCCGAGTTCTTTCTTTGACCCGAGTTCTTTGCCGGGGAGGAGTTCGAGCATTTTGTCAAGAGTCTCCGTGTTCTGGATCGTCCCAAGCCAGAGAGGCCCCGCCGGCTGGAGCGGGACGCCGCAGTGCGGACAGGAACCCGGCTCCGGGAACATCCCCTGCCGCTCCTCCCGGTACGGGCATTTCGGGCACTGGTGGATGAACCCGAGCCGGGCAAGCGTCCGGTCCGCTGCATCCGCACCCCGCAGCAACCGGGCATGGATCCTGACAAAATGCTCGTGGGCAAAGGAAAAGAGCGGTTCGAGACCCCGGTCATATTTCACCGTCTCCCGCACCATAAACCCGAGCAGGATCCGGAGCCCGACCTCGCTGTGGTAATCGGTGTTCAGGGGACGTGCAAAATATCGCCGGATACCTGCCTTTAGGTGGGCCCCGCAGAGCGGTGCGGTATCGGTCGCCGTCACAAAGAGGAACCGCTTTGTCCCCCGGATACCGGAATCAAGGAAGGGAGCCGGGGTCCCGAACGGGTCGAGATCCACCGAATCGAACGCCCGCTCGCTCATCAGGGAATTCGTATCCCGCTGGGTTACTTCAACGGGAAGGTTCAGCCGTTCCGCATTGCACCGGATAAGATCGGTTGCCCGGGGGTCGCGATCATTGATCGTGACCGGAATCCCGCACTCGTTAGCGACCCTTAAACCCCGTGCCCCGCTTGCACCCATCGCGTCCAGGTAACCGGATGGCTGGAGAACCGAGAGGAGCAGAATAGTCGCATCCCGGTTGATCATCATCTTCCGGTTGAAAAAAACCGGGGCTGTACCAGGGGGAAAATGGTCCCGCATATCCTGTTCGGGAATGAAAAATTCCGTGCCTCCCTCGGTGATCCCGGTCAGATCCATCGCATCAGAAAATCGTATCCTGCCATCTTATAGGTTCGGGATGCGGAGACGGGTCATCACCGGCGATCAGGCAGGCAAACGCTTATGCAGTACGGTTCGCAATTCATATGAGCAGGGCGTGTGGCTTAGCCCGGACATAGCGTCAGCCTCCTAAGCTGAATGCCGGGGGTTCAAATCCCCCCACGCCCGTTTCCGGCCTCCGGGAAAGATATCCTATGCGCCTTTCTGCACTGATCTCCATACTGCGGCCGGTGAACGCAGTCGTCTCCGGGCTCACCGCAGTCCTTGCGCTCCTGATTGCAACAGGTACGATAAGTTCGGCGAGTATCCTCCTCTTCTTCATTGTTCTCTGTATTACCGGCGCCGGGAATATCATCAACGATTATTTCGACGTCGGGATCGACCGGATCAACCGTCCCGGCCGCCCGATTCCCAGCGGCGCAATCAGCGAACAGGCCGCTCTCATCTATTCCCTTGTGCTCTTCCTTCTCGGGATCCTGCTCAGCTTCTTTACAAATCTCATCTGTATTGCAATAGCCGTTGTAAATTCAATCATCCTCATCTGGTACTCCGCACGGCTGAAAGGCGTTCCTCTCGCAGGGAACCTTTCCGTCGCGTACCTTGCAGGAAGCATCTTCCTTTTCGGGGCAGCCCTTGGCGGAACGGCGGGCATCATTCTCGTCCTCCCGATTACTGCAATAACATTCCTCGGGACCCTTGCCAGGGAAATTCTCAAGGATGTCGAGGATATGGACGGTGACCGGGCAGGAGGGGCCTCGACCCTCCCCCTTATTCTCGGTGTCAGGCGGACCGTGATTCCCGCGTTCATCGTCCTTGCATTCGCAATCTGTTTCAGCCTGATCCCGGTCTATACCTGGGGACTCTGGTACCTGGTACTGATTCTTCCGGTGGATATCCTGATTTTCGCGGCGGGTCTTACGGCGCTTCCCTGCACGACCGCCCTCTGCATGAGGGAGTCCCGGGCAACTACCCTCCTTAAAATCGGGATGTTTGCAGCACTTGCCGTCTTTACGATATCGGCAATCTTTTTCTGGTAAACCGGGGTCCTGAGCGGGCATAACAGGCTGCCAAAGATTTATCCCCGCCAATTACTGAGCTCAATAGGAAGAGCGATGGTCACGGTCTACCAGAAGGATAATTCCTATTCCGCTGCGTTCGGCTCATACTTCGAGGGGAACGTCAGGATCCCCGGGAACTTTATGGTCCAGCCCCGGACTCATTTCTGGGGCCGGCTTGTTGTCGAAGGGCGGCTCGATCTCGGCCCGCAGTCGGTTGTGGGGGAAGATGTCGAATGCGACAGTGCGGCTATCGGAAGTAATTCGTGGATAAAGGGAACCCTCCGCTCGGTGGGGGACATCCTCATCTGCGATAATGCCCACCTTCACGACATTGTCTCAGGGGGAAACGTGACGCTCCGGTCTGGTGCCCGGGTCGGAAACGTCACTGCCCGGGACACCATCATCATTTACGGGAAAATAAAGAGCGGGAAACTCGTCGGGAAAAACGTTAAAATCTATGGAAAGGACGGGTCCCAGCCGGTTCTCCCGTCAGACGCGAAGCCCGAGTGATGCGGTCTCAATAACCTCGTCCCAGCAGACTTCGGTCTCCACGCACCCTTCTTTTGTTGTCACGACCGCCATAGCAATGAGCCCGGTCTTATCAGCCATATCGAGTGCATCCTTTATTTCAAGGAGACACCCGATCCCGAGGAGCGCCTTCGGGCGGTACTTCCCGATCATCCGCCGGATAAACGATGAACCGGGAACAATGAAAAACCGGGTATAGCCAAGATCTTCGAGGCTTTTCTTGAAATTCCCCACCCCGCAGAGCCCGCAGCCCTGGCATTTCAGCCCCTCGGGAGTAAGCCGGGCCGGGCATCTGGCTGAACGGAGGCACTGGGGAATAAAGACAGCACGGTCTGCTACCGGGACCTCGGAGAACGATTTCTTGCTCATCACGTTATGCATCCTGATGAGAAACGTTGTGAGTTCCCGGTCTTCCAGTCCCAGGAACCGGAGGATTGCTTTCGTGAGACCTTCGAGACCGACAAGACCGGACTTGAAAAACCGGGGGAAAAAAAGTTTCCCCCGGTGAATTGAATAGAGGGCAATGGCGACCACGAAAAATGCGGTCAGGATAATCCCGAGAACCACGAGGACCGTCAGCCAGCCGATGATGATCATCAGGTGGTTCCAGATAGAAAAATCGAATGTCATCGGGACCCGAGCAGCATCGTGAGATCGAGAGGGGGCCGGTGCACCCCTTTTTCAGTCATAATCGCGGTCACGAGATCGAGCGGTGTCGCATCAAAAGCGTAGTTCAGGACAGATGCGTTTTCAGGAACTGTGGTTCGGGAACCGCATGTTGCAATCTCGTCCCGGTTCCGCTCTTCAATGGTAACCTCGTTCTCTGAAAGGGTGGGATCGAAGGTGGAGAGGGGCGCTGCCACATAGAACGGGATCCCGTGATGCCGGCAGGTGACGGCATGCGTATAGGTCCCGATCTTGTTGAATACGGCGTCGCGGGTAATCCGGTCCGCTCCCACAATTGCGCAATCGATCCTGCCTTTCCGCATCAGGAACCCCGCAGCAGAATCGGTGATGACAGTGACATCGATCCCGTCGCGTGCGAGTTCCCAGGCCGTGAGCCGGGCACCCTGCAGGAGAGGCCGTGTTTCGCAGGCAATAACCCGGACTTCTTTTCCTGCATCCCGGGCAGACCGGATAACCCCGAGCGCGGTTCCCCATTCGCTGCAGGCAAGGGCTCCTGCATTACAGTGCGTGAGAATCGTTGCCTTGTCGGGGATGAGCTTTGCACCAGTCTTCCCCAGGGTACGGCAGATTTCCCCATCCTCTCTTGCAACCTTCTGCGCTTCGGCAATCGCAAGGGTCCGTACCTCACCGGGAGTCGTTCCCATTTTTATCACGGAAAGAACCCGGTCGACACCCCACGCAAGGTTGATTGCTGTCGGACGGGTCTCGCGGATGGTGCGGGCGTCCCGCTGAACATCCCCAATGAATGCAGGGAATTCCTTTTTCCGGGACCGTACCGCTGCAAGAGCTACCCCGAATGCCCCGGCTACCCCGAGCGCCGGCGCTCCCCGGATCTCAAGGCGACTGATTGCCCGGACCAGGCGGGGGATGGTCGTGCAGGTAACTGTTTTGAATTTGGTGGGGAGGAGCGTCTGATCGATGAAGACAATGCTCCCGTTCTCTTCGTCCCAGAAGAGGGTCTTTTGGTCCTGCATGGTTCAACCGGTCCTGACCGCATCGATATATGCCCGCATCGCGGCTGAACCGCCATGGGCTACCGAATCCGGGATATCCTTCGGGGCTATTGCAGTACCGGCAAGGTAAATTCCGGGCCTTACCGTGACCACCGTGTTTATCTTGTCATCGACTGGTTTCAGAAACCCGTTCTCTTCCTGAGGGATACCGAGCTTGTCCGCAAGTTCTGCTGTCGTCGCGGGAGCTGCCATCCCGACCGACAGGACGACAAGATCGGGTTTTAAGGAAATCATCTCCCCGTTTTCCGTATTTTCCACGGTGACAAGCATACCGTTGCCGTTCTCAATTACCGATCCCGGCATACCCCGGAGGAACCGGACCCCCGCATCTTCTGCCCGCTGGTAATATTCCTCGTATCCTTTCCCGTACGCCCGTATGTCCATGTAGCAGATGGTCACCTCAATATCCGGGTTCTTTTCCCGGATCAGGAGGGCGTTTTTCATTGCCGCCATGCAGCAGACACAGGAGCAGTGCCGGCAGCCGATGGCCGGGTCACGGGACCCGACGCACTGGATGAAAAGGATGTGGTGCGGTATTTCCCCGTTACTGATCCGCTTCACCTTTCCTCCCGTGGGGCCGCTCGCGTTGATCATCCGCTCCAGTTCAAGGCTCGTTATGACATCCGGGCAGGTGCCGTACCCGAACTGCTCCTTGAGCGTGGGATCGAATGTTGTGTATCCGGTGGTCACAATGATGCTTGCTGCGTCGACGGTCAGGATTTTTTCGGTATCTTCCCGGAGGATCGCGTCCCTTCCGCAGACCTCATAGCAGAGCCCGCACTCGATACAGTGTTCCGCGTCCTTGATGACGATGTCCGGGACAACCTGGGGATGGGATTTGTAGATGGCTTTCCGGACGCCGACCCCGGCATCGAACCGGTTGTAGGTCTCGACCGGGCAGACCTGGATACAGTCGCCGCAGCCGTTGCAGAGCTCCTCGTCAACATACCGGGGATATTTCCGGATAGTCACCTGGAATTTCCCTACCGACCCTTCGATCTTCTCCACTTCGCTGCAGGTGTGGATAGTGATCTCCGGGGTCCGGGAAACGTCCATCATCTTCGGGGAGAGGATGCACATCGAGCAATCGTTCGTCGGGAACGTCTTGTCCAGTTGCGCCATGTGGCCGCCGATGGTCGGCTCCCGTTCGACCAGATGGACGTGAATGCCGTGGGCCGCGAGATCGAGCGCTGCCTGGATACCTGCGACTCCTGCACCGATTACGACCACATCACCCATGACGGTATTTCTCCGCAAGTTCCCGGTAGGCCCCGGCATTTGCAACGATATTTTCCTGTTGTCCGGCACTCGCTGGTTTCACGACTTTTCCGGGAACCCCGAGGACAACCGAACCCGCGGGGATGACCGCGCCTTCGGTGACAACGGTTCCCGCACCAAGGAGGGATCCTTCCCCGACATCCGCGCCGTTCAGGACAATCGCTCCCATGCCTACGAGGACCCGGTCCCCTATCGTGCAGCCGTGCAGGATCGCCCCGTGTCCGACCGATACCTGCTCCCCGACAATTACCGGGAAACCGGCGCTCGTGTGGACGACGCAGTTATCCTGGATGTTCGAATCCTTCCCGATGACAACACGGTCCTTGTCTGCCCGGATCACCACCCCGAACCAGATGCTTGTCCCTTCGGCAAGCGCGACATCGCCGATCACCGTGGCGTTCTCTGCAACAAAGAGGGCCTTTTCGCACGCGGCATCAATACGCATAATACCACAGGAGATTAACTATCGGGAAGCATGAAGGTTATGGTAGGGGGAACCTTCGATCCCTTTCACGACGGGCACCGAAGGCTCATTTCCCGTTCGTTCGAACTCGCTGGCCCTGACGGCACCGTGACGATTGGCCTGACCACCGATGATTTTGCACGCAGGAAAAACCATCCGGTAAGACCGTTTCCGGAACGGAAAACTGCCGTCGAGACATTCATCCGGGATTCCCGGTTTTCCTCGGCTTGGAGTATCGAGCCCCTGAACGACAAGTACGGATCAGCTGTCGCTTCGGATTTCGATGCGATTGTCGTCTCGGAGGAAACGCTCCCCGGCGCGGTCGAGATCAACCGGAAACGCAAGGATCTGGGTAAATGGAAAGTTGACATCCACCAGATCAGCTGCGTGCTTGCGGAAGACGGGCGGTGGATCTCCAGCACACGCGTTTACCGTGGCGAGATTGACGAGCATGGGGCTATCCTGCGCGATGATCCCGGGGCACATTAAATCCTCACATTAATCTACTTCCCCGCATATCCCTACTCATGGAAATAAGGGAGATACTGGAGCGGGTAGGGAGGCTTGAAGCGCGGGGACGGCATGAAGATGTCCTCGCGATGCTTGCCGATGCCCTGAAGTCTGCACCAGGAAATCCAGACCTCCTTGGGGCGCAGGGGAACGTTCTGTATGACCTGGGACGTCACCCGGAAGCAATCGCCAGCTACGACCAGGCCCTCATTGCCGACCCAAAGAATCCCCTGTTATGGTACCGGAAAGGGTATGCACTCCGGAAGAGCCGTAAGTTTGAAGAATCGGTGATCGCATTTGAAAAAGCGATTGAGATAGATCCCGAATTTTCCCTGGCACTCAGCAATCTCGGGTATTCCCTGAACGAGATGGGAAAATACCGGGAAGCGATACCGTTCTTCGACCGCTCCCTTGCAGTGAACCCCCGGAACGTGAAAGTTATCACGAGTAAGGCTATAGCCCTCCGGGAACTCGGCAAACTGGGGGAAGCGGTTCTGCTCTTTGACAAGGCACTCGGGATCAATGCGATGAATGCATTTGTCCGGTACCACCGGGCGATTGCGCTCCGGAAGCTGGGCAGGCACGCAGAAGCCGAAGCAGATATGCAGATCTTCAATTTCCCGATAAAATAAGAGAATCCTGAAGACGGACAGGAGAATTCCGGCCTTCTGCTTCCCCTTTCCCTTTTCAGATAATGTGGCTGGTTATGTCTTTTGTTATGATCCCGTCGCAGTAGAGACAGTGGAGTCCTTTTTCGGTGACCTCGAACTTACTGGTTATCGGCTCGTTGGAGTTGGAGATACAGCCCGGGTTCGGGCACTGTACGACCCCGTTCAGGACCGGCGGGATCTCAACGCCCTTCTTCTCGAAGACCTTGAAATTCCGGATAATATTGATCGTTGCACGGGGAGCAATGAGCGCTATCCTGTTCACTTCGTGTTTCCGGAGTTCCCGGTTTGCAATTTTCACGATATCTTTCGTCTCCATATGGCCGCTCGGGACGTTTGTCGCGACGCTGATTGTCTCAGCGGTGGTCCCCGTAATACCCAGGATCTTGAGAACATTCAGGGCTTCCCCGCAGGTGATGTGATCGATCACGGTTCCGTTCTGGATAGGGCTGATGAGGAGACACTCCTGCGGGTTCTCGCGTTTCTGGCTCATGCCAGCACCTTCTGAAGCATTGCCATACGGACCGGGATCCCGTTCCGGGACTGCTCGAAATATTTGGCGTGGGGGCATTTGTCGACACGGGGATCGATCTCGTCTACCCGGGGAAGGGGATGGAGAACGATTGCCCCTTCCCTGGCTCCTGCGAGAAGTTCGGGCGTTATCCGGTAACTGGACGCAACGTTCAGGTAGGATGCTGCATCCGGGAACCGCTCCCGCTGGATACGGGTCACGTACAGGACATCGACGGCAGTTACCAGGTCTTCGATATGATCATGCACGATGACCTCGGTTCCACGGTCCCGCAATTCGCGGACCAGGTTTCCCGGTAGCTCGAGGCCCTTGGGTGATATGGTGTGGAGCCGGACATTGTAGAGCGAGAGCGCATAGGCAAGGGAGTGGGCGGTTCTCCCATACAGGAGATCGCCAATCAGCGCGACATCGATCCCGTCCAGTTTCATGGACTGGCTGATCGTATAGAGATCGAGAAGCGTCTGGGACGGGTGCTGTCCTGCGCCGTCACCGGCATTGATGACCGGGACTTTTGCAAACTCGCTTGCCAGCCTGGCTGCGCCTTCCCTGGGGTGACGGAGAACAATTGCATCCACGTATCCGCTCACGACCCGGATGGTGTCTGCGAGCGTCTCCCCTTTTGCAATCGAGCAGGCTTCCACGCTTCCCACATTGAGCGAGGTCCCCCCGAGACGGGCCATAGCAGCCTCAAACGACATCCGGGTCCTGGTGCTGGGTTCAAAAAAGAGGAGTCCGAGGATTTTTCCCCGGAGTGCGTTTTCATCGTATTTTTTCTCATCGATCCGCTTTGCCAGGGCAAGGAGCCGGTCGATCTCGCTCCGTTCAAAATCCTTGATAGAGATGATATGTTTCATGAACCGGCCGCCTCCCGAAAGGATTCGGATGGGTCAGTACACGGTGCAGGAAAACCCGGATGCAGCAGCGGATATACCATGTGAGTGCCTTCGCTGGAGAAATATAGGATCTTGGAAGAAATGAGGATATTGTCCGGAGGATCCGGTTTGCCGAAAAAGGTGGACCGGATGAAACTGACCGGATTCTTCGGACGTTCGTCCGGATTATTTCCGCGCTACCGTCACGTATCCGCTGTGGCAGACACTGGTCGATGGCCGGGTGCCCCGGTCGGTGCGGGTCATCTCGCGCCCGATCAGTTCGTGGGTCGTGACTTCCGCAAAGAGGCCCTGCGCAGCGTCCATGACGACTGCCATCTGCTCGATGAAGGGAGTGTAGCAGGCAAGGTACCCGCCCGGAGTGAGACGGGCATGGGCAAATGCCACGTGTTCCGGCCGGATCAGGAGGTCCAGGTGGATGACTTCGTACATCCCGCCCGCCATGAGGACATCGCCGGCAACCACGGTCACGTTGTCCAGCCGTGCATCCCGGATATTCTTCTCCGCGAGTTTCGCAAACTCCGGTTTTATCTCGTACGTGGTGACTTCTTTCGCAATGCCGCCAAAATAGATTGCCGCAATCCCGCTCCCTGTTCCGGAGTCGAGAACCCGGTCGTTCCGGTTCATGCCGGTGCAGGCAATGACCAGGCCGATATCCTTCGGGAGCATCGGCGCCCCGGATCGTTTCCCGTGGGTAAAAAAGTCGGTAGGCCTTGGCCTGCGGATGACAAACGGCGTTCCGCTGTGGGTGAGGACCGTATCCCCGGGCTCTTTCCCGACAAGGGCGCCAAGCTGGATCATGCCCTTGTCGGTCGATATCTGGCCTGGCCCGGCTTTCACGTAATATTCCCGGCCGCTCCCGGCAAGGATGATCTGCTCCCCTTCCCCGATCATCCCTGCGAGAGCCTCATAATCGCTTCAGCGATATCGCCTTTTGTCGCAACGAGGGCTTCCCGTGCCGCTTCCACCGGTTTTCCTGCTTGTTCCGCAACCATCTTCACGTCGTCTTCCGGGATAACGGGGGCCGGCTCTTCCAGGCGGGGATTGCCAACGATCTGGTAGGTCGTGACCCCCTGCATGGTCATCGCACTTACTTCCGCAGAATCGAAGATGTAGTTCCCGTTCGGGGTCTCGATGACAATCCGCTTCACGTCATCTATTGACTCGACCTGCATGCCGAGCTTTTTCATCATCATCTTCATCTGTTTCGGGTTGATATTTGGCATCATGTTCAGTCACTTCCCTTCCGTACCTGTACGGCAACGCCATATTTAAAATTCCTCATTTCCACGCCGGAGAGCATCGCGGCCCCGGTCCCAAGGAGCTTCCCCTGCCCGTCCAGGACCAGGACCTCGTCATCGGCCCGGATCTCCGGATCTGCATCGACGATGTGCTTGGCAAAGGCATTCTTCCCTTTTGCTATGAACTCTGCGACATCGTCCTGCACGATCACCCGGTAGTTCGGCCGGGGCAGGAACGCGTG
>JBDKRP010000165.1:0-3617 GCA_039683275.1 Methanoregulaceae archaeon
TTCAGCAGGCTCGACCCCGGGACCGGGATGAACCTCCGCGAGAGACAGATCTACGATAATTTCCTTCTCGCCATCGACCGTATCGTCGCGGAGAAACCGGATGCGCTCTCATCCATGCGGGCGACCTCTTCGATACCGTGAAGCCCAAGACCCGGGCCTATACGACAATGCTCGAAGCGCTCGAACGGCTCCACGCGGCAGGGACCCCGTTCGTGGTGATTGCCGGGAACCCCTCGATGGTGGAGACCCGGCCTTCGCAAAGGGAGTGTATAAGTTGTTAGTTTGCGGGAGTGTGTCCGGATAGGGGAATACAAAGAGCTGGTGGAACCGGGTAAACCGTTTCGTACCGGGCGGGACAAAAAGCAGGCCGGAATCCGGGGAAAGCCCGTCCCTTTTCAGGATTGTCCCATATCCCTGCTGTCAAAAACCAGGTATCCCTCGTCCTGCAGCCGTTCTTTTTCTTCGATAGTCCCGGCAGAGAACAGTGCGTACTTCCGGTGGAGGTACCGGTCCGCACGGACGATCTTCGCTTTTGTCTTTAGGGTCGCGAGGAGTTTTTTTGCCTGACGGTACCCGATATCACCCCATTTGCATTCCCCGAAGACAACGGCAGACGACGTATCGTCAAGAGCTACGAGATCGATCTCGTCTTCTTTGTACCACCAGTGGCCGGTATGGTATCCCGGCAGCGCTGTCCCGGCAAACTCATCCCGCACGAACGATTCGAACTGCCGGCCAAAAAACGGGTTCATGTCCGGGACCAGGGTTTCCGTGTGCCCGGTCTCGATCTCCTGCCTGTGCGGAAAAACATGACCGTACCAGAAATCAAAGACCCGGTCCCGGATCCGGTAGATCCCCTGACGGGGATTCCCAAGAACCGGCACCTCTTTTCCTACGATTCCCAGCCGGATCATGGAGTCGAGGTACGGGTACACGTGGCGGGTGTCGAGACCGCAGAACTGGGCGATTGACGTCGGGGATGTGTTCCCGAATGCAATCGCGTTGAGGATAGACTGGTATACCTTGAGCTCCCGGAACTCCTGCGAGAGAATGAAATACGGTTCGTTGTAGAAATACCCGTACCTGCTGAAAAATTCGCTTTTGAAAAATGTGTCGCTGTCATCGTATGCGCCGGCCTTGAGCAGGTATTCCGGCACGCCGCCGATTGACAGGTATGCTTTCAGGGCATCGGGGAATCCGAAACGGAAGAACTTCCGTGCGTCGGAGAACCGGAGCGGCGGGAGCAGCATGTCCCGGGTCCTGCGGCCGTAGAGCGGGGATGTGGACGAGAGGGCGAGATCGCTCATGAGCGAGAGTATCGAGCCGGAGAGGAGAAGGCACCAGTCGGAACCCTGGATGCTCCGGTCCCAGGCTTTCTGGAGTGCGGAAAGGATGGAAGGATCGTTTTTGATCAGGTACGTGAATTCATCGATGACCAGGTACGTTCTTTTATCTAACGGCTTTTGTGCGAGATAGGTAAAGAGCTGGTCCCAGGTTTTTATCTCCAGCCCGGAAAGGAAGGTGTCGCCGAAATATTCTGCGCACCGGGTTTTGAGCCGGTCGATCTGGATACGCGGGGATGCGTCTTCTGCAATATAGAGTATGCCGGGTTTGTCCCGGATGAATTCATCGATGAGCCGGGTCTTCCCGATCCTTCTGCGGCCGTAGAGGATGACAAGCCTTCCTTCGGCGCCCTGCCACTCGCGTTCGAGCAGGGCCCGCTCCTCTTCGCGGTCGATGAATTCCCTAATCATGATTAGTACTAATTACGATTAGGATTATTAATGTATCGACGGGAATGCGATCTGGTGACCGGGATCTGACGGGAGTCGTCCGGAAAAATGAACGTGGGATGTGTAGATGAACGAACGAGATGACTTATGTCCCGTGACGCCAATTCACCTTTCGGGGCATCCTGATACCATGATGGCGCCAGAACACCCGGCACTCCGGACAGTACTCCATGACCCCCTTCATTTTTCAGGTCAGCACAGGGGATACCGGCAGGAATACCCGGGGCATCGTTGTTACCGGTAATCCATACCGGGTTACCTGTTGTATTCTGGAAAAGAGGAAAAACATGGTAAAAAACTGGCAGTGGGGAATTGTGGTAACTGGAGTCATCGTAATAATCCTCATTCTCGTTCTGATCTCCCTGCAGGAAGGAGGATCGGTTTTAGGAGGGATCAGAAGTACCGGAGCGTTAAACGGAACCATGAATCTCTCCCTCACCTACCCGGTAGAGGGGGATGTCTACTGGATAGATCACTGGCCAATCGAGGTAGGAACTGCCGGCGTTTACGAGGGCAGTTATCCGTTGAAAGAAATCGTAATAACAACAGATTCCGGAACAACCGGATGCGGGAATAATACTACGTTTCGTTGCGGGTTCACGGCACATGAGGGAACAAATCAGATAATGGTGACCGCTATCGACACCCGGGGAAACCGGGTCTCGGAAACCCGGAATTTTACGGTATATGGCAGTCCTCCTCCGCCGAAACGGATTACCCTCTACGGCAGGGTTACCGATATGTTCGGGAAACCCATTCCAAACGCAACGGTAACGGTACTTTCCACCTACTCCAAAGGAGGAGCGGCCGCGGTTGTCCGTACGCAGACTTCAGAAAACGGATCCTACCGGTTTGAACATGTATCTACGTACTTCCAGAACATCTCGGTAGAAAAAGAGGGTTATCCCCGGAAGTCCTGGGAAAAGAGTTTTGAGAATTCGACCACCGAGTTCAATATGCATATCGACATCGACCGGTCCACCCCCCGGGAAAAGTGATCCGTTATGGATGAGACCCAGATTTGTCTTCAGTGATTTCCATGGAAAAATGGGAAAAAATCTTCCTTGGTCTGGGCGGGCTCCTCACGATCCTGATTCTAATCATTGCAGTGGGATATCTCGTCAACGCGGGAAATTCTCCTCAGGCATCTGCAAGATCGTATGGGGTTGATGCGTGGTGCGAGATCCCGGAATATAATATGACCATCAGGCACGACGGGAACGGTGTTCATGTGACCGATGAGGATCTCAAGCCCTATCCCGAATTCGGGAAGTACCTGCATGATGTGAATGACGATCCCCGGGTCTGGCTTTTGGTCATTTGATTTCCCGCATAACCAATGGTAAAACCGATAGCTGCCGACGGCCCGGCAGGACCCGGGAAAATACCGTATATTACGCAGTAAACAGCTTCTGGAGTCATCCAGAACTGCAAATGGAAAACACGCTTTGGAATTGCATAGAATATCTTATCTGGTTATATTGTTTTTCTGGAAAAGAAGGCATTAAATGGATTAAAATTTATTCCAGCAATGCTGCTGCGAGCAAGAGCGCATTCGTGTAATCCGGTTGGGCGCGTGAGGTATCTACAAAAATTTTGTCGATGTTTACCACCGGCGCCCCATGACCGTATCCGGCTCCGAGATACGCAAGGGTCCGGAAGATGAGATTTCCCGAGATCCCGTCGGGGGCAATAACAAGTCCGCAGGATTTGATAGCATCTTCGATACGGAATTCGTAATGCACGGCACCGCTCAGTTTTGCAACAAGCTCGGCATCAGCCATGCTCCGATCCACCACAGAGTGCCAGCCGACACCACCAAAA
>JBDKRP010000166.1:0-5616 GCA_039683275.1 Methanoregulaceae archaeon
CCATGTAATGGACATTCTCCGCTACCTTGCAGGCATGATCCGCACACCGCTCCAGGTACCGGGACATCATGATATAATCAGTACACCGGGAGATGTTCTTCGGATCCTCCATCATGTACGTGATCGCCTCCCGGAATATCGAATACCGGAGGGCCTCCACCGCGTCGTCCCGGTTTGAGAGATCCGCTATCAGGGACAGATCCCCGGTCTCATAAGCTTTCATGGCATCGTCCACCATTTCGAGAACGAGGCCGGCCATGTGCGGGATACTGAGCATGTGCGCAAGGTGCGGCTTATCCGAGATATCCTCCACCATCTTTGCGATATCCTTCCCGTATCTCCCGATACGGTCGGATGAGGCAATCACCTTGAGCCCGCAGGCAATCTTGCGCATATCGGTAGCCATCGGCTGGTACAGGGCGATCATCTGGTAGCAGCGCTCTTCCAGCCGGTCGTTCATCTCCCGGATCTCAGCTTTTCGTGCAACGATCTCCTCTGCGGCCTGCGTATCCTGGGAGATCATCGCTTCAACGGCTCCGTTCAGCATCTCCCTCGCGAGGTCCGCCATTGCCAGGATCTCGGTCTTCAGTTCATCCAGCTGGGTATGGAATTTTTCAGCCATGTTTCCTTCACCTACCCGAACCTTCCGGTAATGTAGTTCTCCGTGAGTTCGTTTTTAGGGTTCTCGAAAATCTGCACCGTATCCCCGAACTCAGCGAGGTCCCCCATGTACATGAAACCCGTGTAGTCGCTGACCCGGGCTGCCTGCTGCATATTGTGCGTCACGATGATGACACAGTACTGCTTCTTGAGCTGCTCGATGAGCGTCTCGATCTTTGCAGTCGCTATCGGATCTAAGGCGCTGCACGGTTCATCCATCAGGATTACCTCGGGCTCCACTGCAATCGTACGGGCGATACAGAGCCGCTGCTGCTGGCCGCCCGAGAGACCCATCGCGGAATGGTGGAGCCGGTCCTTTACTTCCTCCCAGAGTGCGGCTTTTTTGAGACTGTTCTCCACAATCCCGTCAAGCTCTTTCCGGTCGCTGACACCGTGGATGCGGGGACCGTACGAAATGTTCTCGTAGATCGATTTCGGGAACGGGTTCGGCTTCTGGAAGACCATACCGATTTTCCTGCGGAGTTCGGCGGGGTCTGTCGATTGCCCGTAGATCTCGGTCTCGTGGAACGTTACGGTACCATCGATCCTGCACCCGCTGACAAGGTCGTTCATCCGGTTGAAGCACCGGATGAGAGTCGATTTTCCGCAGCCGGACGGCCCGATCAATGCAGTGACCTTCTTGTCCTGGATATCCATCGAGATATTCTTCAGGGCATGGGTCTCTCCGTACCAGAGATTCAGGCCGGATATTTTGAGGAGACTACTCTGTTCTGACATGGATTACCACCGAAGTTTCCTGTGATAATGGCTCCGTATTGCAATCGCAACCGCATAGATCGCGATAACGATCAGGAGGAGGACAAGCGCCGTACCGTATTTGGCCCCGGAAGCTCCCGGGATATTGGTTGCAAGGATGAACAGGTGATAGGGAAGCGCCATCACCGGATCAAACAGGGACTGCGGAAGGAACCGGGAACTGAACACAACCGCCGTAAACATGATAGGTGCAGTCTCTCCCGCAGCCCGGCCGATTGAGAGGATGGTCCCGGTAATGATGCCCGGAAGTGCGGGCGGCAGGACAACCCGGCTGATGGTCTGCCATTTTGTTGCGCCAAGCGCAAAACTTCCCTCCCGCAATGCGTGGGGCACGGTTTTCAGGGATTCCTCGGTCGTCCGGATAATGGTCGGGAGGATCATAAGGGCGAGGGTAACCTGCCCGGCTATCAGGGAGACACCGAAATTGAGGAACAGTACCAGGAATGCAAACCCGAAGAGTCCGAATACAATCGAGGGGGTTCCGTTCAGGAGGTCAGCTCCCGCCCGGATGATCTTCGTCGTCCGTCCTTCCATCGTATATTCGGTCAGGTAGATTGCGGCACCTATCCCGATAGGGAGTGCAATTGCTATCGCACCTGCAACGAGGTAGAGTGTCCCGACGATTGCCGGGAAAATTCCCCCGGATCTCCCCAGGTTTGTCGGCGCTTCGGTAAGGAAGCTCCAGGTGAGATACGGAAGCCCGTTTGCAATGATGTCGTACAGGATCACGGCAAGCGAGAAGAGGACGACGACCATCGCAACCCCGATGAGGAAATAGGCTGCACGCTGCGCCCAGCGGGGGGAGATCCGTTCGTGCAGGACCTTGATACCGAGGAGAAGCGCGATGACAACGACCGTTGCCAGGGGTCCCGCAATGACGAGTGCCGCAAGAGCTGCACACGCGATGAGGATGTAGGGGACGTTCGGGACGAGAATATCCCTCAGGGACGAGAGGGATTTCCGGATACTGCCCTCGGGTTTATCGCCGGAACATGCCGATGCATGCGTGGTATCCCGGATCCGGGCAAGGATGACGGTCGCGAGGATATTCACGATCAGGGCGATTACGAGAAGGACGACTGCGATGCCGAAGAGAGCATTGTAATGAAGGCTCGTTGTCGAAACCTCTCCCATCTCGATACCGATGGTTCCCGTGAGGGTCCGTACCGGGGAGAGGACATTCCAGATGGGATCCGGGATGATGGCCGCATTCCCGGTCACCATCAGGACCGCCATCGTTTCCCCGATGGCCCGGCCCATCCCGAGAATGATTGCAGCAGTGATTCCCGACAGGGCCGCAGGAGCGGTAACCCGGCTGATGGTCTGCCAGCCGGTTGCGCCGAGAGCTAAGCTTCCTTCCCGGTATTCCCGGGGAACCGAGCTGATGGCATCCTCAGATACGCTGATGATCGTCGGGAGCGCCATGATCGCGAGGATGATGGACCCCGCAAGCCAGGATTCGCCGGTGGGTATATTGAAGATGATGCGGAGCCAGTTCGTGAGAATGATAAGGCCGAAGAACCCGAAGACGACAGACGGGATTCCTGCCAGGAGTTCGACCGCAGGCTTGACAGCGGATTTAACCCGGGGAGATGCAATCTCGGCGATGTAAATTGCGCTGGCAATACTGAGGGGAACTGCAATGACCATTGCACCGAACGTAACGAGAAGGGTTCCTACTATCAGCGGAAAAATCCCGTACTGCGGATCCACGTTCGATGGCGTCCAGCTGGTACCCGTCAGGAAATTCCAGATCCCGATCTCCTGGAACACCGGGTACGCGTTCCCGATAAGGAAGGCCAGGATAAAGAAGATAGTGATAATCGCGAAGATGGCGCAGAGAAACCAGACGGTTTTGATCGCCATTTCTTTCAGCCGGCCCCGGCTGAATTCCGGGAAACGGCCATTGGGCAGACTCATACCAGGCATACGTTACTCCTTAAGGAAACGTGAAGAGAGGAAGGTGAAATGGTGAGGGCAGGGTGATGAGAAGCCCTGCCCGTTGGTATCCAGATGAGCTCTTCAGGATCAGAGAGAGACGTACTGGTCTTTCTCCACGATTGCCTGGCCCTCAGAACCCCTGACATAATCGATGAATGCCTTGGCTTCGTCACTGGGCACACCGTTCGTTATGAAGTAGAGATACCGTGAGAGCGGGTAACTTCCGTTTTTGACATTGTCGGTGTTCGCCGCGATGAGGGTCCCGTTCCGCAGGTCCAGCTTGACTGCCTTGATGGATGAGTCCATGTACCCGATGCTCAGGTAGCCGATTGCACCCGGAGTCTGGGATACGGTCTGGGCAACTGCACCATTCGAGTTCTTTTCAATGAGCTGGGAAGAGAATGCTTTGCTCTGCATGACACTGCCGTAGAAGAATTCCCTGGTTCCGGACGCACTGTCCCTGCCGACAATTACAATCGGGAGGTTCGGTCCGCCAAGCTGGTTCCAGTTGTTGAACTGGCCTCGGTAAATGTCCTGGATCTCCTGGATGGTGAGATTGTCAATAGTATTTTTCGGGTTGACAACTACCGCGATGCCGTCACGGGCAACCTTATAGACCGTAAGGGGCTGGGCACTCAGTTCCGCAGCAGTAAGGTCCCGGGAGGACATCCCGATATCAACGGTTTTCTTGGTGATAGCCTGGATACCGACGCCGGATCCCCCGCCGCTGACCTGGATGTTGTAGCTGGGATTGCCTGCCATGTATGCATCCGCTGCATCCTGGGCAATCGGAAGGACCGTTGTCGAACCGGAAAGAGTGACTTTCTTTGTTCCGGTTGAGGCGGACTTTGTTGCGGTGGGTGCTGCCGTTGCGGTGGCAGCTGCAGTGGTCTGGACCGGGGCGGCAGTTGCAGAAGATACTGCCGATGACACTGCTGTACTCGCTGATGCAGGAGTCGATGCGGCGGTTGCAGTTGCGGTTGCGGTATGCGTCGCAGTGCTCTGAGTTCCGGTACTATTCACACAGCCAGTCGCGAGCAGGGCAAGAACCATAATTCCTGCGAGTGCAAGCGAACCGAGAATAAGAAACCTTTTTTTCTGAACCATAGTGTTCTCTCTTCTGTCTTACCGGAGGAGATATACCGCTTTTCGAATGAAACTATATGCATATATATGTGATCAATAGCAAACTAGAGAACTATACAACGACCATGAGATGCAATAGGTCAGGGGTGACAGTATGGATATCCGAAGAGTCCAGTTAACCGGGGGTTCATCATTCGTGATCACGCTCCCGAAGGAATGGGTGACTGCGCATAACGTCCGGAAGAACGATCCTCTGGGGCTGGTCATGCAGCCGGACGGATCCCTCCTGGTGGTCCAGGATATTACGGAAGGGCAGGTCCTGCGCACCAGGGAATTCGATATCGGCACTATCTCGGATCAAACCTACCTGTTCCGGCTCCTCATCGGGGCGTACATCAATGGCTACAATATTATCCGGATCACATCTGTGCAGCGGATGCCGCCGTTTGTTGCAACCGTAGTACGGGATTTTACCCAGATGACTATCGGGCAGCAGGTCGTGGAAGAGACGGAAAACCTCGTGGTCCTGAAAGATCTCCTCAATCCTTCCGAGATGCCGTTTGAGAATACGCTCAAGCGGATGTACGTGATCGTGAAGACGATGCACCAGGATTCCCTGGAAGCCATCCGTACCCGGGATGCCGAGCTCGCGAAGGATGTCATGTCCCGGGACAACGATGTGGACCGGCTGAACTGGCTGATCTCCCGCCAGGTCAATATGCTGATGCGGAATACGAATCTCGCACGGAAGATGGGGATCCAGCAGTACGTCGCGATGGATTACCTCGTCATCAGCAGGATCATCGAACGGATTGCAGACCATGCCGTGCGGATTGTGATAAACGCGCCCCACATCGTCAATCGCGGGGCAGATCCGGAAATACTTGGGAGGCTGGAAAAAGCAAGCACTCTTGCGCTCTCGATTTTCGACCGGAGTATCATCTCGCTCTTCAACCAGGACATGAAAGCCTCCCATAAAAACATTGAATCCGTAAAGGATCTCGAGAAAATCTGCGGGGAGATTGAGGAACTGGTACTGCCTCTTGAGACACCGCTTGCGATTTCTATCGGGTATATTGCTGAAAGCATCCGGAGAACCGGGGAGTACGCTGCAGATATCTCTGAGACCGTCATCAATCACCTGGTCGAGCA
>JBDKRP010000167.1:0-4954 GCA_039683275.1 Methanoregulaceae archaeon
TTTTTGAATAATATTTGATTATAACAATATTTTCCGTCGGTGTGGGTACCATTTCCGATGGAGCCCGGTTCTGGCCCGAAAAATCAGGCAATCCGGGGCTGAATTGAGCCCGGATTACCTCAGGAAAAGGGTGGTTCCGGGACCCCTGGAAACAGGGGGTAGGGAAGGGGGTTCGGGAGGTTCCCCGGGAGGAATCGCGGAATACACCCGGTCCGCTCAGCACAAACCGGTCCGGGACGCTCCACGGAATATTGTTGAACAGGATTTCATAGAGATCCCGATCCCTTCCCTTGCTCGTGAGCGGGCGGAGGATCGGGCACGCGAACCCGAGCGAAGCGAGGCATCCCACTTCTGTAACTCCCAAAGTATTCCGGCCACTTGTCGGATCCGAGTGAGCACGCGAACCCGCACAGAAGTAGCGGCTTCCCACCAGCAATTGAAAACCGGAATCTCCGCAGATCACCGCGAGCACCAGCGGCCGTGCCCGACCCTCCGTCCGGCCGCAATCCTCCCCCCGGACCAGATACACAGATCCGGGTTATCTTCCCTGAAACCTCTGGATTACCCCGAAGTCGGGAACAATGATCCAAAATTATACATGTTTACAACGTTTACAATATGATCATGGCAGCAGTCAAACGGATACCGGTCACCGAGCCGGTCTGGAAGGATCTATCCGAGATGCGGTCGGCAGGCCAGACGTATACAGATCTCCTGGCAGATATGATCGAAGAACGGAAACGGCGGCGGCTGGAAGAAGATGTAAAGGAATGGGGCCGCCGGAAGAAAGAGGATTTTGTCTCTCTTGCGGAGATTGACGATTGACGTTCGAGGTCAGGATCTGGCCGAAGGCTGCTGAAGCGGTCAATATCCTGCCGGACAAATCCCGCCGGCTTATCAGGGAGGCACTGAAAGGTCTTGGAGAGGATCCTTTTCCCGGCCAGCACGGGGACAAGGAAAAACTGGTACTCCGGAACGGCGCCGGTATCTACCGGCTCCATATTTCCCAGAGTTATACCGCATTTTACGAAATCCGGAAAGAGGAAAAACTGGTTCTTGTCCATGATGTGCTTACGATAGAGCAGGCCCATAAAAAATACGGGTATTCCTGATCCGGTATGCCGCGTTCCGGACTTTTTTCTGTCACGCGTTCAGGTAAGCCGGCAAAACGTCACGTACATATTTTCCAATCGACGGTTCGCGGGCGGGGAGTCGGGCACGCGAACCCACTTGATGGGCGGCCTCACACTTTTTGCATTAGCCAAAGTTTTCCGGAACTCTCAGCGGATCACCGCGAGCACAAGCGGCCGTGCTCGTTCCTCCTTCCGTCCGCAAACCAACCACCGGTCCGGAGCCGGGAAATATTTTCTGAAAATAATCCGGACCAGCATCAGCAAAATCCCGGAATGAAAAATTCCCATCAGATGAATCCCCGATAATAACCATTATGTGAACTGGCTCCTATAATAGGAAACAGGAATCCGGATCCATCATGTCCAAAGTAATCGAATGCATCTACGAGAATAATATGCTCAAACCTTTGGGAGAGGTCCAGCTCCGGGAAGGCGAGCGGATCCGGGTGAGGATTGAGCAGACACTCAGTTTCGAACCGATAAAACTCAAAAAGAAGATAACTTCTGATCAGGTTGATGCAATCCGGGATGAATCATGGACATCTTTTTAGATACGTCCTTTATCATACCACTTCTTATTGAGACTGACCGTTCACGGTCATCAGGGACTTTCTTCGCAACCGCTTCCGGATCGTGTGCTGCCAGTATGTCCATCTATGAGGAATGTTTTTTTGTCGGGCTGCGGCTCATAGCAGATTCTGAATACGGAATAACCAGTACGAAAGATCTCAAACGCCATATCCAGGCAAACGGGTATGGTTTTGCCGATGAATTTATCCGGAACCTGAACCGGTTTTTCGGAATGATTACCATTCTTCCCGATACAGAAAATCTCGGGCTTATAGAAAAAACCGCAAAAGAATGCAGCCTGCTCCCCAACGATGCTCTTATCGTGGCTACCTGTCGTGAACATGCAATCGGGAAACTAGCTACCTACGACCGGGACTTTTCCCGGGTTCCGGGATTAGAGTGTTTGCCCTCCGGTAACTGATTACTATACCGGTCCCGCGGGAATTGAAAATCGGTCTCCTGAAAGCGGCCATAAAGAAAGCAGGTCTCACCAACAGGAATTTGAACAGTTATTGAAGTGAGGGGAAACGTATGGAATATACAATTCTGATCCATCAGGCAGAAGAAGGCGGATTCTGGGCGGAAGTCCCTGCACTTTCGGGGTGCTTCAGCCAGGGAGAGACAATAGAAGAGACCATGAAGAATACCAGTGAGGCAATTGAGGCGTATATCCAATGCCTGCAAGACGATCATGAGCCGGTCCCTCATGAAGATAACCTGATAATCAGCAGGGTACGGGTGGATTCCGGATCGATTCCTGCGTGATGTCCTGGCAGCTCAGGAAAAACGATATCCTGAAACGGGTAAACCCCCGGGCGTCAGAAATTCTCCGGAAGACCGTAGGATATTTTCAGGAATTATCGGGCCGGAATAATTTCCACCAGAACATTTTTGATTCGGTTGTTTGTTCGCGGGCGGAGGGACGACCATGTGAACCCGAGAGAGGAGTGGCATCACATTTTTTCGAAACACTCAGCAGATCCCCGCGAGCAACAGCGGCCGTGCTCGTCCCTCCGCCCGTCCGCTCAACACAAACCAGTCCGGGACCCCCGAAAAATTTTCCTGCGGTTCCGGATTTTTCCAAAACAGGAATCTCCAGATAGGAGCGGATTATCCCCCGTAGGAAAAAAGCGAGTTAAACAGCCCTTTTATCCAGTTCAGGAATGTCACATTACGCCCCCGTAATGAAAAAAGATCATCCCCGGATCCGTTCATTTTGATTGTTTCGCAAGACGCAGGCCCAATCACGGGCTGATCGACAGGTGTACCGGATAGAGTCGGCGTTATTTCAGGAGGGGAGATACTCTTTGCAGATTCCGGTGAGGGGGAGACCACAGGGTCAGAATAATCTTCGATTCTGGTGATCTCTAGGGGAATACCCCACATGTGATAGGTCATCTGGTCATCGTGCGTTATTGCCTCAATCATGACCCGCATCCCATCCACCCGGAAATTCTCCGGCAAATTATTGGGATCATAATGCCCCCCGGAATCCGGATAAAATCCATAAAATCCCCCTTCAATTGAAATATACCGGATCGTTCCAAGTTCTTTAATATGGGAGTGAACCGGTACGCGGTTAAATGCCTCAACCCGGATCCTGACTTCCTGAACATCTGCCCCGTTTTCCACACGGATGGTATAATTTCCGGGCTTTGTGGAATATGTCTCAAAGGTGATTCCCCCCTTACCTTCGTCGTTGGTCAATACATTGGCATAATACCTGGTGGGATCATTATAATGAGTAAATGCGGGTATGTCATCCAGAATCGTGGATCCATTCCCTCCGTAAACCTCATGCATCCCTATACGGAAAGGCCCGGTCACCCTGTCTGTGAATACACCTGAAGAATAATCACAGGCAGTACAAACCACCGGGGGATCATCCGTTCTGTTTCCGGACATATTCCGGGTTCCTTTCACCCAGACATAGTAGGGTGTATCCGGGGTACCGGTGATAGATATTGAGAACGTAGATTCCTGCATGACGGATTCCGGGGTTGCAGATATTTTGAGGTTATCGGAACCGGATTCACCTGCAAATACCTGAACTGAGAAAAATATCAGGATAAACAGAACGCAGACTACTATCCGATTCAGCAGACACATCCCCATAAAAGGATAATGATGCGTAGTTCATATAATAAAATCGGATACAAAATCGGACCACCAGACCGACCCGCGGATTAACGGGGCAATGGGATTTTTCGCTTGGATAACGTACAGACAGAATTTCTCCAGCCTTTATCAGCCACTTTTATATTCCCCGCCGCACTACCGGAGTTTTCGATTTACATGGATTCTTATGGTTATCTTTCTTAACAGGCTCTCTATTCGCAGTTCCCGAAATCGAAGGAACGGGCACGCGAACCCGAGCGAAACAAGGTATCCCATTTTTTCAATTGCCAAAGTTTTCCGGGCACTCAGCGAATCACCGCGAGCACCAGCGGCCGTGCCCGACCCTCCGTCCGGCCGCAATCCAACCACCGGTCGGAAAAGTTCCCCTTCCACATAGCAGCACCATTTCCTTTTTACCTCCAGGCCCCCATCATGATATATCAGACACTATGACATCTGTCGATGAAATACAGAAGATTCTCCATGAATGCCTGCCGGAGATCCGGGAAAAATATGGCGTGGCATCAATCGGAATCTTCGGATCATGGGCACGGGGAGAGGAAGGCCCGGATAGTGACATCGACATCATTGTGGACCTGGATCGTCCGATTGGCTGGGAACTCGTGGATCTTTCAGACTATCTTGAATCAAGGCTTCATAATAAAGTAGATCTCGTAATCCGGAGATCCCTGCACCCGCTTATCCGGGATTCTGTCATGGCCGAGGTCCGGTATGCATGACAACCAGATCCCCGGTCCTTTTTCTTTCAGAAATGCTGGCGTAAATGGACAAGATCCAGCGTTATATCTCGGGCAAGACATATCAGGAATTTGTTGGAAACGAACTCCTGATCGATGCTGTAGAACGTAATCTGGAAAAGATTGGTGAAGCTGCAGCGGCTCTTCCGGATTCTCTTCGTGATCAATATCCGGAGATTCCCTGGAAAAATATCGTGGGTCTTCGGAACAAAGTAATCCACCACTATTTTGGTGTAGATAAGGGAGTGATCTGGCAGATTGTTACACGGAACCTGCCGGAGACCCGCAGGAAAATTGAAACAATACTTCAGGAACTTGCTTCCTGATCCATTCCGGGTTCTCATTCAACTTCCTGCTTGTTCGCGAGCGCAGGCA
>JBDKRP010000168.1:0-3008 GCA_039683275.1 Methanoregulaceae archaeon
TGTCCCGGACCGGGAGCCGGATTATTCTGCCCGCAAAAAATCAGGCCATTTATCACGCGATTTACGCAAATCCGGGGCAATATTGCAAGTATTTTATAGCCCCGTAAACGCGATTTGCGGGCCGTCAGTTTTGGATCGGGCCAGAGTATGCCGGATGGCAGAAAAGGGGGTTTTCGGGGCTCTGGTGAAGATGGGGGTATTTGCGGGTATTTTTTGAAAATACGGGAGATATGGGTTTTATTTGGGCGGTGCGGAGGACCCGGGCCGTTTCATACGGTTCGCTTTTTGGGTGAGAAGTAATGGGTTCACATCATTAATACGAGGTAAATTCGCAATCTGTATCGGAAAGAGTCATGACCTTCTGGAGCAGGGTCCCGGGGCCCGGGAAGTATCCGCTCATACTTTTCCCGGGATGGGGGTGTCCGGTTTTCCAGCAGTCACGGAAAAAGGAAATGGTTATTGTTCCCCGGTGCCTTCGTCCGGTCCGGGAACACTCTCCGGAGAATCGTCCCCCTCCCGCTTTTTCGGGAGCCATACGATAGCGACCGTGAACTGGTTGTACCGGGCACGCACGATATGGATCCGGGAAAGTTTTGCACGTTTTTTCCTCACCTGCTCCTGGACCACCCGGGGGATGAGGAAAAGCGGGATCCCTTTGAATTTCTTCTTCTCCGGTTTCCGGTGATTAACCGTCATGGAAGACCTCCCGGATCCCGTCCCCCGGGATTTCGAAAAACTGCCAGGAGCCTGCGGCATTGAGTATCCAGAGTTCGCTGCGGATCGTGCTGACCCGGGACCAGCAGCGCATGGGCCGGATGTCGTTCGCGAATATCGTTTCTGCCTGGAGCGTGTCCAGCCCGTGCAGGAGGGCGCATTCTTTCAGCTTTATGATTACCAGACTCCCGTTCATGAGGGTACCCGCCAGGTCCCCGAAAGATCTGGAGAGATGGAGTGTGTTTGTCGTGTACACTGCAGTTGTGAATGTCTGGAGGATCAGGGCTGCCTGGAGCTGGAGGATTGTGCCGGCGGAGATCATTCTTCCGCCTCGATGCTGCCGGGAAGGATCCGGAATGACCGGAGGGTGCCGTCTGATTCGAAGAGTGCCAGTACTTTTTCCACGCAGCCCGGGGCGGGGATATCCCTGAGAAATGCAATTTCCCGGTGGTACGTGATGGCGACCTGCTCCGGATCCGGAATGATATTGCGGGGACTCCGGATCCGGACCAGCCTGACGCTGCCGGTGCCGACAGCGACCAGGTTCACGCCGGTTTTGCTTCCCACCCCGACCTGGAGAATACGGGAGCCGTCCTGCGAACCGTGCAATGCGGCCGCGTACAGGGCGACGGAAGGCCTGCGTCCCCGGTTCATGGAGCGCCTCCCGGTGTCCTGCCCGGGCGTGCATACGGTACCGGGAACCGGGGGCCGGGGGATCCGGCGGGTGTTGCGGACTTCGTCCGCAGGGTTCCGGTGCCGCCCGGTTCTTCCTGTATACGGCGCCGGTTCCCGGTATCGCCCGGGACAACAGGCACCCGGGGGCAGTTTTTCTTTTTCGTTTCGATTCCACGGAAGATGGCCTGCTTTTTACACGAACCGGCTGCTTCCTGTGATTTGCTGGGAGATTGTTTCATCGCTATGTTCCTGTAAGGGGAAGTGTCCGAAGGTTGATCCAGGACCGGAAGGGAAAGCCGCGATCCCTGCCGGTAAAAAAGTGACGCGGTCCGGCCGCACGGGACAAAAACCGGAAGTTACCCCGGGACTGCACCGGGAACATCACGTACCGGTGTGTCCTGGAGAATTTCCGGAAGAATGTCTGGGAGTACCGGATCCGGCGGTTACCGGATCCGGGAAAAGAACGGTGAAATATCAAAAAGCGGCGGGATGACCAGCCCGCCGTACCCCTGGATGCCCTCGTTGTCCAGGTAGCTGAAACGGGGATCCGGTAACGGAATGGCCTTAATGTTCCATGCCTCGCTGAGGAGCCTGATGAGCAGTTCCAGGATTGCCATCTGGTAGTTCAGGATGGCAATAAGGGGCCGGAACGGTTCGAATGCCGCAGGATCTCCCCGGGCGGGTGATATTCCGATCATTATATTCTTTTGAGAAGATCCTTGAAATATTTAAATATGACGAAATATTCCAGATTCTTGCGTATTTTTGCACGAATCCTCCGGAATGCTGTCCGATTTGCATAACAAATCGTCTGCATTATTTTACCCGTACCGGGAGTAACGGCTGGCGGAATGCACCGGGATCCTGGAACCGGCCACGGGTCCGGGTCACAAGACGCTTTCTGCGTCTCCAGGCCATTCCTCCCGGGAAATCCCGGCCTGGCGAAGGATACGAACAGGAAGATCCGGACGTATTTCCGATCCGAGGGGGTGGCATACCGGGTTTCCGTTCCGGCTGCGTGGGCCTGCCCGGTGAGATGCCACGAACCTGACCCGGTCAGGGTTCTTTCTCTTCCAGGATCCCCCGTATCTTCCCTGCGAGATCCGGGAGATCGCGGGCGGCGGTGTTCCAGACTTCCTCAACATCGATACCAAAATACTGGTGAACAAGGAAGTGGCGCATTGCGATAATATCTTTCCAGGGAACATCCGGGTGCCTGCTCCGGAATTCCGGAGAAATCCCGTTTGCTGCTTCACCGATGATCTGGATGTGGTACAGCACCCAGACCTGGATCAGGTCTGCATGGAGAAATTCGTCTTTTGCTGCGGGAATCTTCTCCTGGATATTCCGGACCGCATCAAGAATATCCTTCAGACGCTCGCGATCAGGCCTCATAAGGGAACCGCTTCCCGGAGGACATTTTCCCGGATACCATCCCGGAGTCCTTTCTCCGATGCAACATCCACATCCCGCCCAAGCAGTTCCGAGAGCTCACGCTGGAACGCCGCATGGGTCAGGAGCGAGGCGCCGGGGGGGAACTCAACCAGGAAATCGATGTCGCTCCGGTCATGGGCCTCATGGCGTGCGACCGAGCCGAAGATCCTGATTTTCCGGATCCC
>JBDKRP010000169.1:0-14324 GCA_039683275.1 Methanoregulaceae archaeon
TACGAGGTTCAGGCCGCAGCCCACCCCACAGTACGGACAGGTCGTTGCTGTATATTTCAATGGCGCTTTTTCATCACTCATCAGGAATCACCGGATTTTTTGATTGTTTTTTATACCAGTCGATAACAAAATTTGTACATAGAATTTAGGGATTGAATACCAGATGTCAGACCCGGGATTATTTAACAATTCTGAAATTTTTCGAAAAAATGGTGAATAGAAGTGGGTTTATCAAATCATATCGTGAAATAAGTACATCGTCCATCTGCAGGATCTTCTTCCAAACTATACCTGTATCTAAAACCGGACAGGAACGATCATTGTGAGAAAAAACCGCATACCACCGATGCTCTCCGATCTCGTCCAGGCGACCCTGGCATCCTGCGAGGGGGCCAGGTTTGATTCCTGCGAGGCTTGCCCTCAATGCGGCGGGGAAGTAACCGGATATGATGTAAAGAAAAAACAGTTTGCCATTCTGATGGACGGGAAACAAAAGAAGGTGATCCAGGTACTGGTGAAACGGTTCCGCTGCCGCAGCTGCAGGCAGATCTGTCTTGCCGATCAACCCTTTTACCCGGGCACACGAATCGGATCTCCAGTGGTAGATCTCTGCGTGACACTCAGCGGGACTATGCATTTCCCCCGCATCTCATCCTGCCTTGCAGAGATGGGAATTGTTGTCGACCGATGGAGTGTCCGCAACTACGTTCAACAGAACTGTCATGCGATTCCGGCAGTAGACATATTCGGCATGAAGGTTCCCTTGTCGATTGTTTCTCTTTCCACACTATCCATGGGAGCCCGGGAAAGCAGTACTATCGATGCAACAGACCTGCTTGCTGCATGCGGATACCCCTCCAGGAAAACACCTGCAGGGCCCCCCCTTGCCGGATCATAGGAATGATATGCCGAAAAAGTAATGCGATAGTCAGGACATTCAGACCCCGGGAAGAAAATGTACGGCTGGCACGGTAAAAACCGGGTATCTGGACTTGAGCCGAAATCTGCGTACATTTTTTATCTGAAATACAAAAACGCACAAACTGCCGGTGTGCCAGGAAAATGAGGCGTTCCCGGGTAAAGGGAATGAGACGACAGGGAGATGTCCTATCACATCTCCCCCTTCATCGCATGTCCGGGTCAGTATCTCCAGAGATTATTTTTTTAGGTGAACTACTCACGGGACGTACCAAAAAATTAGTTGGTATAATCTGACTTCCCGAGCTTCGGTTCGAAGAACCTGTCTGCCTCCGTGCGGATCGCGTGGCTGAAGAGCGCAAGCGGTATTTCACACGGGCAGTCCTCTTCGCACTGCCCGCAGTTGATGCAGGAGTCGGATATATGCGCAAACCGGCGCAGGTGGAACATCGGGTCGGCCGGGATGAACCCGTGGCGGACCATCATGTCGGGCTGTTTATACTTGTCAGTACGGGTGAAACAGACCGGACAATGCTCGATGCATGCCAGACATTTCATGCAGCGGCCGGTCTCCTTGGCAATGGACTCCCAGAGAACAGGTGCGAGTGCCTCGAAATCGTGTTTGCGCCACTTGTCACCGAGCTTGAACATTGCACCTTCAACCTTGGCACGGATCTCGACACCCTTGGGATTTGCCGGTTCCGTTGAGAGCTTCTTCGCTTTGACTGCTCCATCGAGAAGTTTAGCACCCTTATCGGAGCAGACTTCGACAAATGTCGCTTTGCCGGCCTTGTCTCCGATAACACCCCAGTTTCCGCAGGCGAGATCTGCCTGCCGGGGGACTTTCAGCTTGCAGCGGCGGCAGTTCGACCTGCGGCCGTAGCCGGCATCTTCCAGCTCATCCATGGAGATGCCCTTGTGACCTCCCTCGTACTCAATGATGAACTGGCCCTTGTCGATCTCTTCCTTGGTGACCGCGTTCGGGTCGACGCCAAACTTTTCCCGGATCATCCTCCGTGCGGCGACCGGGCTGACCGACCCCCCGCAGTTGACACCGATCATAACGATGTTGTCAAGATTGACGGCATTGCGCTTTGCGAGCTCAAGGAGGCCCATCATGTCGCAGCCCTTGACAACCATACCGATCTTCTTACCGGACATCTGGGGCACGTACTCTGTCACCAGTTTGGAGAGGAGGACGGTTCCGCAGTGGAGCGAACCGGCACACTGGTCAAGATCCCTGGGATTCGTGACCAGGGTCGGGACCGCATCGTACAGGTCAATACCGCGCCTGACGGCAAGTACGGCATCGACGGTCTTGCTCTCGAGTGCATACTTGAGAAGCTCGGTTACCGCTCCGCCGCATTCCGCCTTCTTTAAGAGGCCGGCATCATTGGTCCATGCATAGAGCATATCGCCTTTCTTTGCCATTTACGCCACCTTCTCGACCTTGACTGCACAGTGTTTCAACTCTGGCATCTTGGAGAGCGGGTCGAGAGCAGTGTTGGTGAGGTTATTTGCACCGCCGGCAAAGTGCATCGCCATGTACAGGACCTTCGGGGCAACATCATCAGATATCCGGGCCATGGTTATTGTCTCGCCACGGCGGCTTGTCACCTTGATCTTCTCGCCTTCCTTGATACCCAGCTTCTTTGCATCGATGGTGTTGATCTGGATATAGGACTCGGGCACTTCATAGTGCAGTTGTGCGGCACGGTCGGTCTGGGTCCTCGTGTGGTAATGGAAGATCACACGTCCCGTCATGAGCGTGTACGGGTACTCAGCATCTGCTACTTCCGCCGGGGGTTTGTACTCGAGACCAAACATGGTTCCCTTACCATCCGCTGCGGAGAATTTTCCGATGTGGAGGATCGGAGTTCCCGGGTGCTCAATAGCCGGGCAGGGCCAGTGGACAGCTTCGGGTTTCTCGAGTTTCTCGTAGGTTACACCGAACTGGCCCGGGGTGCACGCCCGCATGTCGTCCCAGACATCTTTCGCACTCTTCCAGTCAAAACCCTTGAGGCCCATCTTCTTGGCGAGCATGCCAATGATCTCCCAGTCGTACTTCGATTCACCGGGACCATCAACAGCCTTCCTTACACGGTTAACGCGGCGCTCGCCGCTCGTAAATGTTCCGTCTTTCTCGGCAAAGCAGGTGCCGGGCAGGACAACATCCGCATATTCGCAGCTCTCGTTCCAGAAGATATCCTGCATCACGAGGAAGTCGAGTTTGTCAAACATCTTCCTGACGTGGTTTGAATCAGGGTAAGAAACAACCGGGTTCAGGCCAAGTACGTACATTGCCTTGATCGGGTCGCCGCACTGGTTGATCTGTTCGGTCAAAGTCACACCATACCAGTCGGGCAGGGAACCTTCCTTCATGCCCCACGCCTTCTCCATCTTGGCACGGTTCTCGGCAACGGCAACGGCCTGGTAGCCGGAGAAGACATTCGGGTACGCACCCATGTCGCAGGCGCCCTGCACGTTGTTCTGGCCACGGAGCGGGTTAACTCCGACGCCGGGACGGCCGATGTTTCCGGTCAGGAGTGCGAGGTTGCCCATCGAACGGACGTTGTCGGTACCGGTGGTTAACTCGGTAATGCCGAGACAGTAGATGATAACCGCATTCTTTGCACGGGCATACTGGCGGGCGAACTCTTTGACCGTCTCAAGGGGGACACCGTGGATCTCTTCGACATCGGCATACTTCTCAACGGTCTTTTTCAGGTCATCAAAGCCTTTCGTGCGCTCATTTATGAACGCCGTGTTCTGAAGACCTTCCTTAATGATCCAGTACATCATGGAGTTGGCAAGCGCGATATGGGTCGACGGGTTGAACCGGATCCACTTGTCGGCAAGCCTTGCTGTGGTACTATACCGTGGGTCCACGACGACAATCGGTATGCCTTTCTTCTTAGCCTGCATGACGCGGCGCCCGGCGAGCGGGTGGGCCTCGACTGCATTGGAACCCCACATAACAATAAGATCGGAGTTCAGGACATCTTCGAACGGGTTGGTGGCTGCACCGGACCCGAAGGAGAGCGAGAGACCGGCTACCGAGGGCCCGTGGCAGATACGGGCACAGTTGTCTACGTTGTTGGTCTGGAAACCGACACGTGCAAACTTTTGCAGGGCGTAGCAATCCTCGTTGACGGTACGGCACGATGTCTGGAAGCCGAGGGCCCTGGGACCGAACTTATCGGAAGTTTCCTTGAACTTCTTTGCAATCAGGTCAAGGGCCTCATCCCAGGAAGCGTCAACGAATTTACCGTTCTTCTTAATCCTTGGCTTTGTCAGCCGGTCTGGGCTCTGGACATGTTCCCAACAGGTCATTCCCTTAGGACAGAGCTTACCTTCGTTCACCGGAGATCTCTTGTAGGGTTCCACTCCTACAAGCCGGTTGCCATTCACTACCAGGTTCAGGCCACAGCCTACGCCGCAGTACGGGCAGGTTGTGGGAACATACTTAATTTCTGGTGCTGGGGTGTCACGCATAATCCAATCACCTTACCCTCAGGGACTTTCGTAAAAAAGCCAATCAAAGAAGGATAAAAGGGGGAATAACCCTACACCTATATAAATTAACGACGTTAGCTATGTTCATGGATCTATTTTTACATACCATAATAATTTCAGATATACAGTTTATTTTTTTCGAGTGATTTCCGATAAACTATCAAATCGGATCTTAAAAACCGGGTATCGTCTTACATCGGTAATACTGGAAGAGCGCGAATCAGTACCGACGGAAGATACAATCCCGGAAAAAGTTATATCAAATATAAATAATTTACAAAATGATTTTATCAATATAAATAAAATAACTTGAAATACCTGGAATGCATATAGGAAATGACAATGTTTGCCCGCTGATCCGATCACCAGACAAAAACACAAAATGAGATGCTGGTGACAGTTCCGGGATCAGAATCCGGGTGTGCCGCAATGCGTTGTCAACAGCAGAAATGCGACTTGTCTCACTCATATAATCCTGCGGTGAAGTTCCGCAGGGCACTCGTCAACGGCCGTTGGATTAGACCGGAGGGGATTCAGCCTGGGTCACACAGGTTGCATTCCGGATGGGAGTCCGGCGATCCTCTTGGCCGGGAAGGCCGTTAAACTTTCCTGAAGAAATCCTGTTTTCAGTTCTCCATCACGGATAAGACTTTGATAAAACCCGGGAGCATTCAGTCACGGATTTTGCAGATATCCACAATGATTCGGGACGCTGTCTTTGAAAAATCCCTTCGCCCGGGCAGATAATACCAGAACTGTCAGGAAAACGGCAGGGAAAAACAGGAGTCATTCTTTCAGGAACCTGCAAGTTCCGGATGAACCTCTCGTTTGCCAGGTAAGTAAAATAAAAATTATACGAATGATTACTGGAAAAACCGGTACAGGTTTCAGGGCAACCTGCGATCTCTGCCACCGGAACCTTCACCGGATGCGCAGGTACATTCTTCATGAGTATTCATTCCATATCTCGCGCGAATCTCATCCGGTTCACCAGTACAAACGATCCGGCCCTCTTCAAAAAGACAGATCCTGCTCCCAAGGTCGGTTGCGTCAGAAATCCGGTGAGTAACCAGGATGCAGGGGATCTGCGTCTCGCGAACACAATCCCGTATATGCTCTTTCACAGAAAGGATACTTGATGCATCAAGCGCGGTGAAGGGTTCGTCCAGCATGAGAAGTGAGGGCCCGGTTGCAAGGGCGCGGGCAAACGCAACCCGCTGCCGTTGTCCCCCGGAGAGAGACCCTGCCCGTACATTACGGATATCGGATATCACCATCCGGTCCAGCCAGGTCTCCACCGTGGCCTTCAGAGTAGCCCGTGCTATTTTCCGACATCGCAGACCGTAGGCAATGTTTTCAGAAACGGTGAGGTGAGGGAAGATTGCGGGATTCTGGAATACGTACCCGATCCTGCGTTCCTCCACAGGGATGTCTATTCCGGTTCGGGAGTCAAAGAGGGTATCTCCATTCAAACGGATGGCCCCCGCATCCGGACAGAGGAGACCGGATATGAGATTGAGCGTTGTGGATTTCCCGGATCCGTTTCTGCCCATGAAAATCAGGATCTCTCCCGGCTTCGCAGAAAATTCAATCGAGAACCGGTAATCGCGAAGCTCTTTTTCCAGTTTTACTTCAAGCATTTCCGGACCTCCTCTTTGAAAGAAGCCGGGTTGCCAGCATGATGACAACAGATATTATGACGAGGATTATCGAAATGGCAATCGCGACATTATAATCACCCTGCATCGCAGTGTAGACTGCAAGCGGCATCGTCTGGGTGACACCCGGGAGATTACCGGCAAACATGATCGTTGCTCCGAATTCCCCAAGAGCCCGTGCAAAGGTCATAACAATGCCGGATACAAGACCTGCGGCGGTAAGGGGAAGCGTGATCGTGGTGAACGTACGCAGAGGGGATGCCCCCAGAGTCCTTGCCGTCGCTTCGTATGATGGGTCAAGTTGTTCGAAGAGAGATTTTGCCTGCCGCAGATAGAATGGAGAAGCGACAAAGATCTGGGCCATGATCACGGCGACAGTTGTGAATCCGACATCGATTCCGACAAGATTAAGATATTTCCCCAGGATGCCAATCCTTCCCCAGAGGATAAGAAGTGCGACACCGGCAACTGCCGGAGGAAGAACGAGAGGAAGATCTATTATTGTATCGATGATGTTTTTTCCCGGATACTGGTTCCGGCTATGAAAAAACATTGCGGGAGTTCCGACAGCCATAACGATAAGGAGAGTCACCCCCGACGTTATAAGACTGAGTACAAGAGCCTGAATAACAATGGGATCCTGAAGCGAGGTAAAGAAGAGTTCAGGAGTAGTCCAGAAAAAAAGTGCAACTACCGGAAGGAAAAGATAGAGCGTAACCACGGCGATAAGTGCCACGGCAAGTATTATTGTTCCGGTTCTGCGGGATAGTTTCCCGGAAATTGGGATTTTCAAATTGAACCCTTCTGTACGCTATTCATTTAAAAATAAAAAAAAGATTGTTGAATCCACCTTCAGGAAACCGGGCGGAATCCGAAATCAGAGAGAATCTTCTGTCCACCATCAGCAGAGAGCATATAATTTTCAAATGCCTGGGCGGCGTCCTTGTTGGTACTGAGTCTCATAACAGCAATCTGGTATTTCTGGAGGACATTTTGTTCCTTTGGGATATCGATTGCCGTCAGGGTTCCGTTTTTAGCAGCCTTGTAAGTAGACTCATACACGAAACCTGCGTCGACCTGTCCAAGGGCGACTTTAGTGGCGATGCTCGGTTCTGCGGTTTCATAGGTTACTACATTATTGTAAACCGCCTGCTCCCAGCTGGCATTGTAGGTGGAATTCCCGAGTTTATCCAGGACGCCACGGGTGACAATACCGATTGGAACTTCACTGGTGCCGATGGCAATCTTCTTTCCGGGAGTGGCAAGATCAGCGAGAGAGGTGATCTTTCCCGGGTTGTTCGCAGGAAGGATAAGGATAACATAGTTGGTAGTCAGTTCCTTTACCGTATCGTTGACAAAGTAGCCTTCGTTTTTCAGGGAGTTCGTGTAAGATGAACTCGCCGAAATGAACACATCTGCATAAGCCCCGCTTTCGACCTGATGCTTGATAGTCTGGGTTCCTGCAAGGTTGAATGTTACAAACGCCTGGGGATATTCCTTGTGGAATGCAGGAGTGATTACCTTGGATGCACCACTCAGGGATGCTGCAGTATAAGCTATTACATACCCGGAGGGGCTCGAACCTGAAGTTGTGGCGGTCGCCTCAACTGCAGGAACCGCAGTTGCAACAACTGTGGGTTCCTGGGTTGCAGTTACCGGGGATGCAGTCGCGACAGGTTGCGCGGTGGTTGCTACCGGCGTGGCTGTAGTTTTCTGGGTACTTGTTGTCCCGGTGCATCCGGCAGCAATTACCAGAAGGAGCACCGAGCAAACGGCAAACACAGAGAGAATTGAATAACTAATCTTTTTGCTCATTCTTTTCACATCTCATCAGTTGGATACTGAATACCAATCCGGAAATCCCTCTCGGGATCCAGCATTACTTGATGTGTGGAGGCACCATATAAAATTAATTAATTTTTTGTGAGGTAAACCAAAAATACTGTATTGCCGGAAATAATACCAAGAGGTTGCGATAGGAACCACGAGCCACGTTAGCTGCTTCAGGAACGAAGTGTTATAGGTGTAACGGGTACAGTATTTTCACGAATCCTGGGGGGATCCCACGGGAAAACATGACCTGAAAAAGCCGGGAAATCTTTTTCATGAGGTGGAAACATTTCCCGATTATCTGATCAAGGGAACGCACTGTCCAGGCATTCCATTCGGCATCGTTCACCTGGATTAAGGTCTTCATCAAATCCAGTATGAGGAAATTATGAGAGTCATATCTGTCGTCGGTAATTCAGGATCCGGAAAGACAACTTTTATCAGAGCCCTGATTCCCCATCTCACCAGGTTCGGCCCGGTCGGGACGTTAAAACATACCGGACACCACTGTATGGAACTCCCGAAGGGTAAGGATACAACATTGATGTTTGAGGCCGGGGCTCAATCTGTTACCGGCATTGATTCCGGAAAGATTCTGGTGACACTCCGAAGTACTTCAGTAACGGAAGCACTCGATCTCCTGGCTGGCCGGGAAACGGAGATTGCAGTTATAGAAGGATTCAAGGACAGCATGCTCCCGAAAATCGTCATTGGAGACCTTGAAATAGAGAGATGTATTCTGCGTAACCCTACCGTGGACGAGGTTATCATGAATATGGATAAGTTTCCGGAATATGTAACCCTGGAGGAAATGCTCCGGAAAATCCGTAAGATCCCCGGTTCTCCATCTTCTACTCCGCACTACTTGACCTATAGCAGAGAACTGAGTTTCAGCATCTCGAATTTTCAGGTTGCGGATCTGGAACAAACACTCAGGAAACTGGAAGAATCCACAGGATCTCAACCCGGAATTCTTGCAGTCCGGGCAGGTATCCTGAACGGAGATCTCTTTGGCAGTTCGAAGGAACTTCTCGTTGCTATTGCTGCTGCAGATGGCGAAACGGGAGCACTGGCACTTACAGAGATCGTAAAAGAGTTCAGGGATCTGGGAGACAGAACTACAGAAAAAAAAGAATCTGGGATATAATTTCGGATTGACCGTACTGCTGGAGATAGGAGATTCTGATATCGTTATAATGCTGGAGAAACAGGAGTCTCCATCTGAACTGTATTTTTCTCTGAACGTCCGAACCGATGACTTGGGTGCTTCAGCCAGATAAGTTCGGAATCCCGGTACACAAAATTTTTCATGCGATATACTTCTGTCGTGCTGGGCAGTGCGGATACATCGGAACCCTGAGGAACAAGTAGCGCTCTTCTGATATACCGGGAATTGGCAGGAGCTGACTCCGGGCCATTGGCGATCTTCTGGATAAGGGAACCTGAAACTACCGGTTCAAAAGAGAACCCGACAATAATCCGTTCCTCACCCTTGGTGCTCCATCGTTCGATCGAGATTACCTGATCGTAGCCGGACAGGATTTCGCGCAAAACGATTTTCCAGCCCTGACATTCCGGGAAGTGCCTTCTGAGATCATTCTCGATAAAATGCTGCATCACATCGTCTTTTGAACCCATGTTTGATCAAAATAATTTACTTACTTACTATGTAAATAAATTATTGTTTACGATTTACAGAAAGCAAGGGTAAGGAATCAGTCGCGCATACAGGGGAAAAGGATTCCGGATACGCTGTAAAATTGAAAAATCTCCCTATCCATCGCGAATGGAATAAAAATAAACCGGATGGCAGAACCGCATACAAATGATCCCCGGCATACGGATTATATTTGGGAAAGAGGTTACTACATCCCGGGTCTTCCCGGACGATTTATTGGGTGAAATCCCCTCCTATGCATCCCATGGGTTCCGGGCCGGGCAAGAGGATAAGTGGAAAGAACACCGATTCTCTATCGCGTGACCGGGACTGCCCGCTACCCTGAGATCGATATCGTGAGAGGGATCGCTCTCGTGATGATGGTCATCTTCCATACGGTCTTTGATCTCAGTTATTTTGGGGTACTGGCTATCGAAATCGGGACGGGATTCTGGAGATATTTTGCGTTCACGACTGCGTTCCTCTTCCTGTTCATTGCGGGACTTTCGCTCTCGGTCAGCGATGCACGAGCCACCGTGAAGACCCCTGATACAAAAAGCCGGTTCCTAAAAACACTGAAGCGGGGCCTCTTTATCTTCTCGCTCGGGCTTCTCATAACGTTTGCGACCTGGCTTTTCCTTCACGAAGGATACGTCATCTTCGGTATCCTGCACCTGATTGGAGTCTCCCTTATCCTGGGCTGGTTCTTCCTCCGTTTCGAAAAATGGAATATCCTCATCGGCACCCTCTGGATTGGAATCGGGCTCGCGATAATCGCACCCATCCGTGGCCCGATCGCCTTTGCCTGGCTCGGATTGTACCCGGCCGGATTTTCCAGCGTGGATTACACACCACTCTTTCCCTGGTTTGGTGTCATCCTGCTCGGAATCGGTTTCGGATCGCTCCTCTACCCGGGGGGTAACCGTACCTGGAAGATCCCGAACCTCGCGAACCCCGCTGAAAAAGCCATTGCGTTTCTGGGCAGGCACACCCTGATTCTCTACCTCGTTCACCAGCCTGTGATACTCCTGATCCTCCAGGCAATTACCGGATCGCATATCCTGTTCTGATGTCAGAGAGTCCCTGATTCCCTACGCTCATAATGACAACTATCATGCACTTCCGTAACAGCCATGCCCGGGTTTATTCTCTCATTCGCCAGGGCACTTGCCAGCGCGACCTGATTTAGAACATCAAAACGGTACTTTCAGAATGGTGCACAGAATTCTTGCCCTCCGTGAGCAGGCTCCTGCCTGGAGAAAAGCCGGGGCGTCCCGCATGGTTGCCGGTGCTGTTCTCATAGGGCTTTTCAGTTAATCCGGTACCGGGGACCCAATGGAAATTACCGGGAAAAATGGCAGGGTTTCCTCAGTTACCAGTGGACACGCCGGTTACGACCCCGTGAAGAGCCCCACGTCCCGGAATACCTGCACATCGAAGAGTCCACGGTCCGTGACCCGCAGGCTCGGAATAACAGTCAGCGCAAGGAAGGAGAGATACATAAACGGATCAGGGATTGCCCCCATCCTTTCCGTATGGATACGGAGAAGATCAAGCGACCTGACAACTTCCTCAAACGGCCTTGAAGACATCAGGCCTGCACAGGCAAGCGGAAGTGCCGTCTTTTCTTTTCCGGTAACTGCAACCATTCCCCCGGAACTTTTTATGACCAGAGCCAGCGCCCGAAGGATATCCTCATCCGATACACCAACGGCAATAACGTTGTGGGAGTCGTGGGAGATACTGGCCGCAATCGCTCCTTCAGCAAACCCGAACCCGTGGACCAGGCCGAGACCGATCCGGTGCTCCCGATACCTGCTGCAGACGATGACTTTGAGAATATCCCGCCCTGTATCCGGGATCTCATCCGCATCCAGATCGAACATAAGATCTTCTGTAACTATCTGGCCCGGAACAAGTCCGATGACACGGGCTTTCCCGGACCCGTGCACCTGCAGGGCAGATGCATCAGGGACCGAACAGGCAAACGGCTTCTGGAGAATGCGAGGAGTTTTTCCGGTTCTACCGGGATCCTTCCAGAGTATCCCCCGCTTGAAGGTCTGCTGTATTGCAAAGGGTGCCGTGCCCCCGTCCAGCACACAGAAATCCGCCAGGCGTCCCGGTGACAATGCGCCGCGATCCGAGAGCCCGAATCGCTCTGCCGGAGTCAGGGTTGCCATCCGGAGCGCTATCTCCAGCTCAAGCCCGGTTTCGACAGCTGACCGTATGCACCGGTCAATGTGGCCATCGTTATCAAGAAGATCTGCATGACAGTCGTCGGTGGCAAAAGCACACCGGGATGAGCGGCAGGGAGCCCCCAGCGGGGCCAGCTCCTGAATGTTCCGCTCGGTTGAACCTTCCCGGATAAAAATATACATCCCGCGCCGGAGTTTTTCTTCAGCTTCCTCGCGGCGTGTGCATTCATGATCACTTTGCAGGCCGGAGAGGACATATGCGTTGAGGTCTTTCCCGGAAAGAAGGGGAGCATGACCGTCCCGCAGGTGAGTGAGAGCCAGTTTCTCTTCGACTTCAGGATCTCCCGCAAGAACTCCGGGGACATTCATCATTTCCGCAAGGCCGAGCACGCGGTCCCGGGAAAGAAACGGCTTCAAGTCAGCGGCAGTAAGGGTCGCACCGCCTTCTTCAAGGGGGGTTGCCGGAACGCAGGAAGGTAACATCAGGAAGATATCGAGCGGGGTTTCATCCTTTCCTGCGAGCAAATACTCGATTCCATCCTTCCCACAGACATTTGCAATCTCATGCGGGTCGGCAACAACGGTCGTTGTCCCGTGGGATAGAACCAGCCGGCCGTATTCGTACGGGGTGAGAAGGGAACTTTCAATATGAACATGCGCATCCAGGAGACCCGGAACAATCCTTTTGCCCCGGAGATCCACTTCCAAGACACCCCGGTAACCCCCGATGCCGGCAATATACCCTTCCTTTACGGCGAGATCACCTGCTTCCCATCCGCAGCTGAACGGATTGTATATCTCGGCATTCCGGAAAACGATATCCGCAGGTTCCTGGCCAAGGGCAACGGGACGGAGATGCTCCCGGATCCGGTTTTCTTTCATACTATTTCCGCTCCTTTCATACTATTCCGCTTCCTGCACAGGATGGCAGATAGTTTGCTGCCATCATACCTGTTACCGGCAGGGGGAATTGATACCCTTCCGGTCAGGAAATTACCAGGATTATGTATCTGGACACGGGCGGGTCGGGAAACCGTATACCGGGATCGGCGCCGGAGAAAACCCTGTTTCATAACAGGATACCAACCGGCTGATTTAAAATGATGCCGATGAGATCGCGTCTGGTGAAAGAATGGTTATTCAGAAAAATCCGGAGCAACCTGTACCGGATCTTAACCGGTCTGGGAAATCGTATTCAAAAATTAGATTAAAGCCAGAAAAATTGGGGATTCGGTATAATAAACGGCATCTTCAAACCAGAATATTAATACGTCCAATAGATAACTAATCTTTGGTGGTATTATTTCCCGCATCGCCTTCTCTCATCATAAAGGGGGTACAGGAAAAACAACATCCTGTCTGAACATCGCCGGCTACCTGGAAAAAGCCGGTAAACGGGTGCTGGTCATCGACTGTGACCCCCAGGCGAATGCGACGCTGGGACTCGGAATCAATCCCGATACCGTTACGCGGAGTATGTATGATGTTTTCATGAGTGGCATTGAAGGGTTCCTGCCCGTCACCATTCCTGAAATCGTAGTAAAAACCGAATCCGGAATCTTTCTTGCACCTTCGACGCTGGATCTTGTGGGATCCGAACCGTTCCTGTATGAAAAAGAGAACCGGGCCTTTATTTTGAGGGATGCCCTTTCCGGGCTCGATGCGACCTACGATTTCATCCTGATTGACACTCCGCCAAGCCTGGGACAGTTCGTGATAAACGGCCTTGTGGCAGCCGATCACTGCATTGTCACTCTGGACGCTGGCACTTTTGCCATGCACGGGATAGATGCACTCACCACTATCTTTTCAGATATACAGGAAAGCACGGGACGGGAGATCCATGCTGACATGATTCTCCTGACCCGCTGGGCAGATACGACTCCCGAAACGGGAGAGCCGGCTTCTTCCGGAGAACCGGATCTTTTTACCAGGATCCGAAAGATCTTCGCACCCAAACCACCCGAACCCACACCGGAAGAGATCCGTAAAAAAGAACGGACAATGCGGGAGCGGGAAAGACTGACCGTCATCGAGACTGATATGTCGAAACGGTTCAGAACTGTTTTTACCGTACCATTCTCCCCGGATATTTACGAGGCTCAGAAACGGGGCTTGCCGATCTCGCATTATGCACCGGAAAGTCCTGCTGCCCAGTGTTACAAAGATATTACTGACGAGGTCTTGAAATGGAACTGACTGAATTTGAGACTCCCCTGAAGCAGGTTATCGGGGGGGACTACACTGCACGCATCGATGAGAAACAGGTTGATTCAGACTTGCGATCCTTAGCCAGGCTGGTGAATCAGGCAATCGAGAAGATTGCAGAAGGGCAGGAAGCAAAAAAGCGGGCAGATGAAATGATCCGGCAAAACCCGCTCGCAATCGCAGTCTTACGGGGTGACAAAAGCCGGGTCGACATCAATAAACAATACGAAGTCTTCTGGCGCGGTTCCCGCGAAGAACTGATGAAGAAGAAACTCTACGATTTCAACATCAAGGTCTTAAACGGTGTCGATTTCTACCAGTGTTTCGAGACAAAGAAACTCG
>JBDKRP010000170.1:0-6168 GCA_039683275.1 Methanoregulaceae archaeon
TAGAGACATACCGTACGGATCAGCGTGGGAATACTGGTCCGGAGCATTCCGGTGTAGACCAGGTACCCCCGCCTGAGCCGGTCAAGATCGGTCATGCCGACCAGGGAATCGAACCTGTTCAGGGGAATAATATCCGTTGTCGTGCTGCCGACATCAACGAGAAGGGCATCCGCGTATTTCTCCCGGAGGTAGTCGGCAGATGCAAGCCAGTTGGCAGCCGCAAGTTCCGGGACCGGCCCGTCATGGAACCTGCCATCGGTTCCATAGAACCTGGCACGCGGGAATGCGTCACGGACTGCATTCACTATGAATGCGATTCCTTCCTGTTTCGAGGAAAAAGTGTCGGCCAGTTCCCCACTCATCACGACCGCTGCTTCCGTTTCCCCACGGGCAGCGTATGACCTGAGGATTTCTGTGATCGGGGACTTCTCCCAGAGCGGACAGTACTGGATGTGCGGGCCGGAACCGTCCACGACTTTCAGGTTTGCGCCACCGACATCGATCCCGATCATACGAGTTCCACGTTCCCCTGCGTACCGTACCGGGCATGGGCCCGGAGGCGCACGGATTCCGGGCCGCGCCCGTGGGAGGCTTCGATGAGGAGATCCGCTATCTCTTCTTCCATGCAGGGCACTATTCCGACCAGGCTGGTCGTGATGCGGGGGTTTACGTCGACGACATAGACTTTGTCCGCAACCACTACGTCGATCCCGGTATATCCCTGGCATCCCAGGACTCTGATAGCTTTTGCTGCGGTCTCAACTATCTCGTCCTTCCTTGGATGTTCAATCGGGGTTTCCCCACCGTTATAATGGAACGTCCCGTCCGGATCGATGGTGACATCCTGCCGGTTCAGGGCAAGGAGGAGAGGCGGTTTCCCGGTATAATTCTCGCAGGCATCCCCGACAACCCGGCTTCCAATCATGCTCACGCTCAGGTTCTCCCCTTCGATGTACTGCTGACCAAGTTCGTTATCGCCGGGTGCATCTTCCGTCAGCCGGACGCCGTCCGCTCCGCAGCCTGACACCGGTTTCACGACTTTCTTTCCTGAGAGGATCTCGGAAGGGACGGGAATCCCGTGGGAGGAGAGTATCCGGGCCGTCTGCCTTTTATTCGCGCAGATCGCGACATTCATGCTCCCGCAACCGAGATTGTCCGTGCAGCCTTCGAGCGCGAGGGTGAACCCGGCCAGGAGGTTATCCGGGGCAATGACGAGGCCGCACTCACAGGTAGGGGCGAGCCGCCGGATCCCTTCGCCAAAATCGCCGGGTCCCGGGACAACGACCTCGTGGCCGCACCGCTGGAAGCTTCCCGAGAGGACGCCGAGCATTGCTGCACCCTCTCCTGCAAGATGGGGGTCGTGCTGGATTGTGTATTCGGCAAGGAAGACCTTCATTACCGGGTACTGGGATGCACACGGGTATTACCCTGACGATCGAACAGGTTTATCCGCGCATCCCGCCAATGGTGTGTTCACATGAAACCCTCGATCCTGCTCACGAACGATGACGGCGTCAACTCAGCGGGAATCTGGGCTGCGTACGATGCCCTGAGCCCGATTGCGGATGTTACCGTGGTCGCTCCTGCCACCCAGCAGAGCGCAGTCGGCAGGTCGATCTCAATATTCGAACCTATCCGGGTCAGCGAGGTCCGGATCCACGGGGTCAAAGCCTATGCAGTCGGCGGGAAACCGACCGATGCCGCAATCATCGGGATCTATGCCCTGAAACTCGAGCCCGATCTCGTTGTCTCCGGGATCAATATCGGCGAGAACCTCTCGTACGAATCCATCATGACATCGGGCACGGTCGGGGCGGCGCTTGAAGCCTCCAACCAGGGGTTCAAAGGAATCGCGTTCTCGCTCCAGGTGGAAGACCAGGGGGACAAATTTGACGACCCCTCGAGCCCGTCCAGCAGTTTCGACCAGGCGGAGAGTGTCGTCAGGGACGTCTGCGGGAAGATCCTCGCACAGGGGTATCCTGAAGAGATCGATGTCATCAATGTCAACATCCCTTCTCCTGTAAAAGGAGGCTACGAAGTGACCCGGCTTGCGCGCAAACTCTTCCATACCGGTGTCGAGAAGCGTCTTGACCCCCGGGGGAGGCCGTATTTCTGGATAAACGGACCGCTCCTTGAGGATGCGGAAGAAGGAACCGATGTCCATGCGGTACGGAAAGGAAATATCTCGATAACTCCTGTCACCCTGGACTGCACTGCGCCAGCGGGATTCCCGAAACTCAGGACGGTTTTCCCGTCCTGATCCCCACACCCTTATACTTCTCAGGATCACACGATCCTGCAATGGATTCCCAGGAACTGGCGTTAAGGAAACAGGAAGCAGGCATCCGCGCAGCAGAACTTGTTGAAGACGGCATGGTGGTCGGTCTCGGGACCGGATCCACTGTCCATGCGACTATCGAACGGCTCGGGGAACGCGTAAAGGAAGGTCTTGCGATTGCCGGGATCCCGACCTCCTACCAGACCGGGATCCGGGCCCGGGCATGCGGGATAACCCTTGCAACCCTTGCGGATTTTCCGGAAATCGATGTTGCAATCGATGGCGCTGACCAGGTCTCCCCGGAGTTCCTGCTCATCAAGGGCCGGGGCGCAGCTCACACCCGGGAGAAATGCGTGGCCGCAGCCGCAGAAAGCTTCGTTGTTGTGGTTGACGAGACCAAGATGACGCCGCGCCTGTCAGCGCAGGTCCCGGTAGAAGTCCTTCCGTTTGCGTGCGGCATGGTCGCGGCCCGCATAGAATCCCTGGGAGGAAAGCCGGTCCTCCGTGAAGCGGTGAAGAAGGACGGGCCGGTCGTAACCGACAACGGGGGCTTTGTCCTTGACTGCGATTTCGGGATTATCGAAGACCCGTGCGGCCTTGAGCGTTCCCTGAATGATATCCCCGGCGTTGTTTCCTGCGGACTCTTTACCGCATTTGCTGAACGGACAACCGTTGTTGTCGGGGGAAAAAAAGGAGTCCGGGTTCTCACTTACGAGATATAATCCCGCAGTTTCTTGATGAGATTGAGCTGGTTGGTCGCTTCTTTCTTCTTCTCTTTCTCAATCCCATCCATAATGTCTCCTATTTCCCAGGAGAGCTTGTAGATCTTAACCGGACGGCCCTTGCTCTCGCTCTTGCTCTCGCGGCAGCTGACCCACTTCTTCTCAAGGAGGTAGCCCATTGCGATGCTAACTTCCGGCTGGCGGAGATCGGTGCCCCGCTCGATGTTCCGGGAGGTAGCTTCATCGGTGTTTGCAAGGTAGACAAGGACTTTTGCGACATTCCGTTTCATGCCAAGATCGGTCAGGATAGTGGCGAATTCTTCTTCTTTCTGGGTAAAGTACATTACCTGTTCGGTTCTCATGTATCACACCTGAATTTATTCGGTAAAATATTGCCAATACATTTTTTAAAATCAAAATATAAAATGCTTCCTTCGATAATTAAAACAAAAACTATTTGTATAAGATATTGAAAATAAACAAAATCTTATATGTCCCTGTATTATTACGGGTTATATAAGAACCGGGATACCGCACTCACGCTTGCAACCCGGGTGTGTTATCCTGAATAAAATCCAGATAACGTTGCAAAACCCCTGAATTTTACGGATTTATTCCCGTATACGATGGGGGATATTCTGGTGTATGACCTTTTATAAAAGTCGATACAGCCAGAAAACGATTGGTGGGGGGGGACCGGTTCAGAGCAGGCCGAGGCTCTTGAGATCGGAAAGGATCTTGGTGACGGCCCGTTTTGCATCCTCCGGTTCCTTCCCTCCCGTGATGATCAGTTTCCCTGACCCGAACAGGAGAACAACCACTTTCGGGTCCTCCAGCCGGTACACGAGACCCGGGAACTGCTCGGGTTCGTACTCAATCCGGTCCAGGTTGAACCCGACTGCGATCTTGTTCAGGTTGATGGGGGTTGCAAGATCCGCAGATGTTACGATGTTCTGGATCTTGTAGGTGAGTTTCTTCGGGATCTCGATCTTCTGCTCCCGCAGGAGGTTTCCCAGGATCTCAAGACCCTTGGAGAGGCTGTCGATACTCTTTGCCCCGGTGAGGACGACTTTGCCTGAACCGAAGACGAGCGCCGCGATCTTCGGGTCATGCATCCGGAGAACTACCCCGGGGAAGCGTTTCTTGTTGTATTCCGCGTCCTTGATCTGCGATGCAAGCGCAGGGAGGTCGAGGTACTCAGTCACTTTGGCTGAGGCAACGATATTTTCAATCTTGAGAGACTCTTCCGGCTTGATCTTCATATATTTATAAGTGCCAAAAATTAGTATATAAAGGGTTGGGTAATTACTCTTCGATTGTGGAAAGGTCGCCGGGATCGACGCCCATTTCCTTTGCCCTGAGCATACGCCGTACGATCTTTCCGCTCCTGGTTTTTGGGAGAGAGTCCGTGAATTCTATCTCGGACGGCATCGCGATTGCTCCCAGGGTGATCCTGACATGGTAGATGAGTTCGTTTTTCAGCCGGTCGCTTGGGGTGTGCCCGACCCGGAGGGTCACGAACGCTTTTATGGTATTCCCTTTGAGGGAGTCCGGTTTCCCGATGACGGCAGCTTCAGCCACCGAGTGGTGGGAGACAAGGGCACTCTCGACTTCCGCAGTCCCGATGTTGTGGCCTGAAACAATTATCAGATCATCAGACCTGCCTATGACCATGATGTAACCGTCCTCTCCCTTGATCGCAAGGTCCCCTACCTGGTAACATCCCGGGATCGTCTCCCAGTATTTGCGGTACCGTTCGTCGTTGTTATAGATAGTCCGCATCATCGCAGGCCAGGGTTCCCGTATCACGAGGAACCCGGATTTCCCGGGCTCCACGCTCTTCCCGTCCTTATCCACAACATCCGCAACGACCCCGGGTATGGATTTCCCGGCATACCCCGGGCGCATTGGCTCCCCGAGAACCGTGGTCACCATGTGCATCCCGGTCTCGGTCTGCCACCAGGTATCTACAATCGGGCACCGGTCATGGCCTATCGCATGATAGAACCACTCGAATGCCTCAGGATTCAGCGGCTCTCCCACAGATCCGAGGATGCGCAGGGAGCTGAGGTTATATTTATCCGGCCATTCCCGTCCCAGTTTCATGAACATGCGGATCGCGGTGGGTGCCGTGTAAAGGATACTGACCCCGTACTCCTCAACAAGTTTCCACCAGATCCCGGGGTCCGGGTAATCCGGCGTGCTTTCCGATATAAGAATGGTCGCCCCTGCGCAGAGCGGCCCGTAGACTACGTACGAATGGCCGGTGATCCAGCCGGGATCTGCGGTGCACCAGTACACATCGTGTTCTTTCACATCGAAGAGGTACCGGGTGGTATAGTACGCCCCGACCATGTAGCCGCCGCAGGTATGGACAATCCCTTTCGGCGCCCCGGTCGTTCCGCTCGTGTACAGGATGAAAAGGGGATCTTCGGAATCCATCACTTCTGCCGGGCAACTGACATCCACGTCGCTCATCAGTTCGTAGAAATCGATCTCCATCTCGCTGTGGATCTCGACCGGTGTACGCATCTCCCTCCTGAGGATGATGATGTGCTCGACCGTCGGCGCATCGATTACCGCTTCCTCAATGGTCTGCTTGAGGGGTATCGATTTCCCCCGACGGATTGCCATATCGGCAGTAATTACAATCTTTGCACCGGCTCCGGTAATTCTCTGGTTGAGTGCCGCAGCGCCGTACCCTCCAAAGACAACGTTATGGATTGCACCGATCCGGCTGCATGCGAGCATTGCGATAACCTGTTCGGGAATGACCGGCATATAGATGCAGACCCGGTCCCCTTTTTGGACCCCCAGTTTTTTGAGGCCGTTTGCAAACCGCATTACTTCGCGGTACAGGTGCCGGTACGTGTACACCCGTTCTTCCTCGAACTGCTCTCCTTTCCAGATGAGCGCCACCTTGTTCCGTTTGGGGCCCTCAGCGTGCCGGTCGAGACAGTTGTACGTGATGTTGGTCTTCCCGTTCACGAACCATTTTGCGTACGGGTACTTCCACTCGAGAACCTTATCCCATGGCGAGAACCAGTGGAGTTTCTTTGCTATCTTGTCCCAGAACCCTTCGGGATCTTTCAGGTATTCGTTATACGCCCAGGTGTAGTCCCCCATCCAGCTGTTCTGCCGGTACGAAGGGTCGGGGAGGTAGTACTT
>JBDKRP010000171.1:0-2918 GCA_039683275.1 Methanoregulaceae archaeon
CACCGCGATCTCTGCGGCGGGGGATGCCGGGTGCGGGCATATGCGGTATCCGGAGATTTTTATGCGGATGATCCGTTCTGTTACGCAAAAGATGACCTGGCTGCCGGAAAGGCTGATCCGGCCGGAAATTGTAAGGAGAGTGGGCCCGTCTCCCTGTGAGATCCCGTTTCACAGAATAGCGTCCATTTCGGTGGACGGGACCGGAAAAATTTTCCCGGTCACGAGTAGGGATGGATTTTCCTGAATAACCACACCTTGATCTGGTCGTTGACCAGGAACGCCAGGAATGCATACCCCCAGACAATCAGCGCAAGCTGCCATCCGATCGGCGTCATGAAGACCCCGTAGATCGCGATAATGGTTGCGGCTATCTGCGTAATTTCTGCCGTGCCAAACAGTGCGAGGGAGGGAAACGGGCGTTCCCAGAAATGCTGCTGGCCGGTACGGGCCAGGTAAATCGTCATGTGGCCGGCGACCGCGAGCTTGAGGAAGATGAGCGTTTGTATAACCCCGGCATCAAGGTGGAAATATTCCCGTGCCACCCAGAGGAGGATAAAACTTGAAACGACTCCCAGGATCCCGAGGATCGTTGCAAGGGTCAGGATGCGGTTCATCTGCCAGCGCACGGGTTTTGCTGCGACCGGAGCGTTGTCGAATGCGATCATCATGATCGGGAGATCGTTCAGGATCGCAAGGACGACGATCATAAGTGCAGTAACCGGGTAAAAATCCAGGAGTACGATACAGAGCGTCAGGAAGATCAGGACCCGTACCGTTTCCGCAATGCGGTATACTGCATAATTTTCCATCCGCCGGAATATTTCCCGGCTCCGCTCGATCGCATCGACGATGACCGAAAGCCCGGGTTCCGTCAGGACAATATCCGCCGCAGACTTTGCTGCATCAGTGGCACCCGCGACAGCAATCCCTGCATCAGCCTCCCGGAGTGCCGGCGCGTCATTCACGCCATCCCCGGTCATACCGACAATATGGTCGCCTTCCTGGAGGACTTTCACGATCTGGAACTTGTCTTCGGGAAGGACCTGGGCAAAACCGTCGGCAGACTCCAGTTGTCTCCGATATTCTTCCCCATCCCCTGAAATCAATGCAGTCCGGGAAAAAATGTTCCGGCCCAGGCCCACCTGCCCGGCGATCTCGTGAGCAATCGCGATATGATCCCCGGTCACCATCTTCACGTTCACGCCGAGTCTTTCTGCCTCCGTAATGGTAGCGGCAGAATCCTCCCGGGGTGGATCGAAGAGCCCTATCAGGCCGAGGTATCTCCAGGTCCCGGCATCATCGGTCTTCGCCACCCCGAGAGCACGGAATCCTTTCTCAGCAAACCCCGTTACCCACCCGTCCAGTGTTGAAGAAAGAACCCCGTCAGTCCCGGCAATGAGTGCGATTGCCTGCGGCGCACCCTTGGCTACACTAAATGTATTGTCCGGTTGTTCCCGGACCGTGGCTTTTGAGAATTTTGCAACAGGATCGAAGGGGACGAAATCCAGTGTCTCAGGACGGGAATCCGGCTTAATCGTGAGATGATCATACCGTGAGAAAATTGCCGCATCGATAGGATCGTTGCTCTCTCGTCTGGAGGCCAGTGCCGCTGCGACAATGACATCCTGTTCCGAAATCCCGGGGAATGTCCGTATATCCCCGATACTGATGGAATTCTGCGTAATGGTCCCGGTCTTATCGGAGCAGAGGATGTCCATCCCGGCCATCTCTTCAATGGCACTGAGCCGGCTGACAATCGCATCCTTTTTTGCAAGGGCTACGGCCCCTACGGCAAGGGTCACGGTCATGACTGCCGGAAGCGCTGCAGGAATTGCCGCTACGACAAGGATAAGGGCAAACTGAAGGGTGTCCAGGAGGGATGCCGACCTCGTGAGTGCAAAGATAACAACGATGCTGACCAGCGCTATTGCAAGGACGATGAGAAAATTTCCGATCCTCTCGACAGCAGCCTGAAAATGGCTTCGCGGGGATTTTGTCTGGACCAGCCGGGCTGTCTTCCCAAAGAAAGTATTTCCCCCGATGGTGGTGACACTCGCATCCATCTCGCCCTGGCGGACGATGGATCCGGAATATACGGTATCTCCTGCCTTCTTCTCAACCGGGAGGGATTCCCCGGTCAATGCAGATTCATCGAGAAGGAGATAATTCCCGTTGAGGAGGACGGCGTCTGCCGGCACAATATTCCCGAGTCTGATATGGACGATATCCCCGGGCACGATTTCGCGGGCCGGAATCTCCTGCCACCTTCCATCCCGTATTACCCGGGCGTTTGGCGCGAGCTGCTTTTTCAGGAGTTCAATCGCGTTCTCGGCTTTCCGTTCCTGGAAGAACCCGACAACCGCGTTGGTCATGAGCAGGAGGAGGATGATCGCAAAGTCGTCCCAGTGGGAAATAGCTGCCGAAAGGATTGCAGCAGTTTCTATCATCCAGGGAATCGGGCCCCAGAAGTAGGACAGGAATTTCAGGAAGGGATTTTTCTTTTCCACCGGGATATCGTTGAAACCGAATCGTACCCGAAGATTTGTGACCTCGGGACTTGTGAGACCGGCCATGGATCCCGGGACGGGTGTGGGAGATTCTGCTACCGTTTCCCGGGGTATTTCACCATCTGTCAATGACAACGATCTCCTCAGCTACCCGTACTTATAAGTGGCCGACAGGCATAAAAAAAGGGGCAGATCGTTAATCCGCTACTGGCGCGATTCGAAATATTTCAGGGCCGCAGGTACGTGCTTCTTCACTTCTTTGAAGAAATATTCGACCATTTTTTTATCCGAGTCCGATATCGATCCGATTATGGTGACAATCAGCCAGTTCGGAAGGTCCGGGTTCTTGTCGAGAACATTCATTATCACGACAATGGTCTCGTCCACATCGACTTTTGTTTTCCATCTGTA
>JBDKRP010000172.1:0-6221 GCA_039683275.1 Methanoregulaceae archaeon
CATCGATCACCGCAGTTCGGTGTACCGGAACGTATAACGTTACGCGGCGATAGCCTCATTCCACTGCCGGATCAGATCAGGCAGCTGCCCGGCAAAGACCCGGTTCGCTTTGTTCCATCAGCCCACATGGCGTATACACCAATATAAGAAAGAGGTATCAGTCATTTCTCACCTCTCCCTTCAACAATCCCAATCTCGTCCTCCGTCAACCCGTACAGCTCGTACACCAGCTTGTCAATCGCCGCATCCGTTGCCTCGATCTGCCGCTGGAGCAGCGTCTTGTCGTGATCGACACGGGCGTCCTGCAACTTTTTGTTCAGGTCGAGCATGGTTGCGACGAGCGTGACCATGCGGTCGTGCCGGGCTTTGTCCGCGGGGTCGGAGAAATTGATGGTGCGGATGGGAATTCGTTCAACATCCTGAACAAACCATCGAAGTCGACCCCCTTTGTCCGCATCACCGATAACGGTCGAAATCCGCTTATAATAATTGAAAACCAATTTCGAGTTGAGTATCCCGAAAAGGTACAAATCTGTTGTCGGGATGAAATAAACTGTGTTTGAAACAAAATGGCCCTGTGTATCATATGTCATTCGACTTTCTTTTGCGATATCCGGAAGTAAAATTTTTGGACCCTCAAGATATTCCTTCAATCCATATTGTGGCTGTTGCAATTCATACCATTCTTGTTCAGTGGCACGTTTCTTTAATTCATCTTTGAATGGAAGAAGATGCTTTATTATTGCTGGGTATCGGTCTATCTTGATTCCATGATAGGTAAAAATTAAGAATCTATTTTCAAAATCGATGTGATATCTCCGAATATCTTTCCCATTAAGAAAAGGTTTAATGATCTCGGCTGAATCCGGATTATTTTTAATAAGATCATCTTTTGTTTGTTTATCGATCACGAATGCTTTTGTTAAACCAGAAACAATTCCCCGAAAAATTTTATGATCAATTTGATCTCCCAAAGGTTTTCCTTTGGAATTCATTTTTGTAATTAACTCAATCTCATCATCATCTGCTAACGTCCAATTTACACTATCTAATGATCGATTATCTTTCTGTTTTCCAATTCGCTTGACCTCTTCAGACAATGAACTGAAATCCAAATGTTTAATCGAAGTGTACTTAAAATTTTGTTCTTTTACTGACATATTTTGAGAGATGAAAATTGCAGGAAATGTTGAAGCATTCTGAAAAACTGGAAGTTCCCCAAAATCAATTATCTCGTGCAATTTAAAATTTTTAACAATAAAATTACGTACGTTTATACCATATTTCGCTCGCATAAATTTACTGGCACAAATTATCCCAAAAAAGCCATTTCCATTCAACAACGTGTGAGCCTTTTCGATAAAATATACATAGAGATCAGCCCTGCCACTAAATGACGAATAATTCTCTTGAGCATAATCTTTGAAGGTCCGATCAAGAGATTCCATCCTCACATATGGCGGGTTCCCAATCACCGCATCGAACCCGCCCGCCTTCATCACATCGGCAAACTCCCGGTCCCAGTCGAACGGGTTGATCCTCTTAACCTCCTCCATCGGGATCTCCGGTGTCAGGATATCGGTACCGATTAAGGAATTCCCGCACTTGATGTTCTCGTGGAGCGAGGGAAGCGCCCGCTCCGCGAAAAGTTTGAGCTGCTTGTCGATGTTCTCCTCGTTTTCCTCTTCGAGCACCTTGAGGAGGAGCGATAGTTTCGTCACCTCGACTGCGGCCTGGTCGATGTCCACACCATAGATGTTATTCAGGAGAATGCGTTTCTTCTCGGCCGTGGTGAGGCGCCAGTCGCTCCGCGAACGTGTTGCATCGCCGGTCGTGCCGGCCTTGTAGATCGGGAGCTCGACCTGCGTCAGTTTCTTCTTGCCCCGGGGAGTAGGCTCGGGTAGGAGGGCGAGGACAGCCGGGTCGGTCACAGACTTCTTGTCGATGAAGACCGGGACGAGGTTTGCAATGTACCAGTCGCGGTGCCAGTCAAGGAGGAACTGGAACGCCCCGATGAGAAACGAACCGGAGCCGCACGCGGGATCGAGAACCCGGAGCTTCGCCGCATCGCGGGGTGTCTTGTCCTTTACGAGTTCTCCCACCGTGTGCGCAACAATGTATTCCACAATGTACTGCGGCGTGTAGAAAACGCCGCCCGCCTTCTTCACCTCCGGCTTGAACTCCACCTTTGCCTGGTGGCCGTCTGTGAGCCGGATCACCTTGCCGAGGAATTGTTCGTATACGTGGCCAAGGATTGCCGGAGGGATGACCGAGAAAAGGTACGGGGTCTCGGGATAGTAGAGCCGTTTGATGATCCCTTTCAGGACTTTGTCGTCTACGGAAACGGAGAGCGAGAGGGTGTCAGGCATCTCGTTCCTGCCCGGTTCGTCATCGAAATGAAAGAGGCCGGAGTTGTACTTCGCGTCAGCATTCCGGAACAGCTCGCAGAGCCGGGCATACACGTGCTCACCTTCGAGAAGTTTGTGGAGCGTGGTGTACTCTTCGATCCCCCGGTCCTCGCAGATCCGCAGGAAAAGGAGCCGGTCGATGGTACGCTGAACAACGGTGTTCAGCTCGGCAACCGAGAGGTTCTCGTTCCGGATCGCGAGATTCTTTGCGAGCGCGTCCCGCCATGACTCGATCTCGGAAAGGATATCGTCATCAACCGCAGCCGTCCCCTTCTTTCCTTTCTGCGATGCAGCGTACCGGTCGAAGGATCCTTTCAGGATACAATCCTGCGAGAAGACCGAGACAAGGTAGTCCCACTTGGCCGGAATATCCTTGTACGTGAAATACTCGATCCGTCCCTTTGCAGCAGTGTCGCCATTCTCCGGCTTGATCGTGCAATCGTAGATCGCCCACTCCTCAAAGTTCGTCAGGATGGAAAGCGGGAGTTTTGCGTTCCACGCGTACCTGCGGAGCTGGAGTGCGGCATCCGAATCGTCATGGATATGGACAGACGGTTTCTTGGTCTCGACAATAAACTTCCGGACGCCCCCAATCCGGAACGTGTAGTCGAAATATTTTGTCGTCCCCCGGATCCGGACCGGCTCCTCATGCAGCACTTCCCGGTAGGCTTCTGAATGTCCCTTGTTGTTGTTCACATCCCAGCCGAGCGCGTGGAAAAACGGATCAGTGAAATCCTGGCGGAGTTGCGATTCATTGTATTTCTCCTGTCCGCGAATGTAGGCATCACGATGAAACGTGTACTTATCAACGAGGGGCTGGATTGATTCCGGGACTGCCATTGAAGAATGTGGTGCGCTCAATCCCGTTAAAGATGTTGAAATATATTTTCAGGATTTCTGATTTTATTATTGTGCACATCCTTCTGAAGGTGCGATTCCACCCACTCCCCGCTTCGCGGTGAGTCGCTCGGGGGGCTCGTCGCCCCCTCGCTGGGCAACGGCCTGTCCGCCTGTTCGCGTATAGGTAAGTGAGTAGCGCAAAACCCGTGAGGCGTTTTGCGCGTAGGGCATCGCATAATTCGCATGAGTTCAACATTTCATAGCCAGAGTTCGGCAAAATATTTCCAATCGAACTCCGATTGACCCAAAACAAATTTTCAATTACGATCACAATCGCGATCACAATTTTTCAATCAAAGTCCGGAAACAAATTTTCAAGCAGAGTCTGCTTAAAATTTTTTCATCGGGGTCTGCACGAAAATCCGAAATACTTTCCGTCGATGATGCATCCAGAAGGGTTCCCGTTCATACAGATCCGTTTAACATTTTGCAGGCAGGGTTTGCTGAAATTTTTTCAATCAAAGTCTGGTTAAAATTTTTTAAGAAGGGTCTGATTGATCCGGTTCACGCGATCAAGCAGGGGTTGGGGGGTTGCTGAGAAAAATCCAAGCAGGGTCCGGAAAATTATTTTCAATCGCCCCCTGCTTCAATTTTTCACCATGAATCCCGAACAAGACGAGGTCCCGGATCGCAACGACACCCCATGGTTTCACAACCTCTCCCGTCAATACCCATCCCCAAAACCCCCCTATATATTAGTGCGTTTCCGGCCTCTTCAAAAATACCCGTCACGGGTCACTGACCTGTCACGGGTCAGATACCTGTGACAGGTAGTGGTACCGCAACTTCGGGAACCCGAAACCTTTTCCGGAAAACAGGTCTTTTTTCCCGGGCACTATGACAATATCTGTTTCCGCTCAGATCGACTGCAGGAATGTGGCTAAAATTTACCTCTGGTTTTCAGACGTGAAAATGGTTGCCGGAAAGTGAATTATTCCCCCATTTTTCATAATTATTCCCTCTGGTTCCGGAAAAGAGGGAAATCCGGGCCCTATACGTGCCCGGATTGGAGCATCTCAAAAAAGGGGATTCCATCTGGGAGTGGATTCCCGTAAAGGGTGTATCCTGAACACCCCCCTCACCACACCTTCGTCCCGGTCACCAACGCAAGCAGCAAAATGATCACCGGCTGGTGGACAAGATAGATCACGAGCGAGTGACGGCCCAAAAACGAGAGCGGCCGAACAAAAAGATCCGGCAAAGACCTCAATGAAAAATGCCGGCTCCCACCTGCGTATAAAAATGCCCCGGCTCCCATCCCCATCAGGACAACGCCCAGCCACGGGAAGAGCGGCGTGTAATCGACCGACCAGAACGTGGGTCCATGAATTCCAAGCGGGAGCAGGAGCAGGGATGGCGACGGCAGGCTGATACGACTCATCACGAACCACCCGATGAGGATACAAAGAATTCCCGCGGGAATATTCCATGCCCTGAACCGGAAGAAAAGCGGCGACAACATTACCGACACACCGATCAAGTGCAAAATCCCGAAGACTACGTACCCTTGCGGGAGATAGAGCCAGGTTGCAAGCGTGACCAGCAGGCCGAGCGCGAAGATGCCCGCCCCCCTGAGAACGAATTTTTTCGCAAGCGGGAAGCCCGACAATTTCGCTGCGGCACGGTCATGGCTGATGATGAGCGAGACCCCGACAATCAACAGGAAGAGTGTCGCGGTCGCATACGCAAAATACCGCCAGAACCCGGTTGCGACATCGACGGGAAAAATAGCGAAGAACGAGAGATCGAAAACCGTGTGGAAGACGATCATCATGAGGATCGCGATCCCGCGGGCAACATCAATCTCCCACAGCCGCGACTCCCCGCTCATGCAAAACTATCGTCGTTGTTCCATCATATGCATTGCCATGAACTCAAGGCGGAAACCTGCGGGTATGCAATAATCCTATATTCCCCGAAACGAACAGGTGTTGGGAAGATCCATCATGATGCAGGGAAACGATGAGCATATCATCGAAGCAATAGGCCGGTGTCGGATCGTTATCCGGAACGGGAAGGTCGTGGAAGTCGGGGAGGCCATGATCAGGGACTGCCCGCTTGCAAAAAAATTCGCGTACCCGATCCCGAATATCACGAAAGAGTCGGTGAAGGCAAACATCGAGCACCGGATCAAGGCCTTTGGTATGTGCACGCCGGACCGCGAGGTCATCGATAACCGGGAGTTTGTCGGGTTCGGGGCTTCGGAACTGTTAAGCTTCGGGATCCAGGCCGGGCTGCTCGACGCAGCGGTCATCGCCTGCGACGGGTCCGGCACGGTCGTTGCCACAAAACCGGCGCTGGTCCAGGGGATCGGGGGGAGAATGTCGGGCCTTGCTTCAACATGCCCGTACCCGCAGGTTATGGACCGGATCGAGAAGGAAGGTGGGTTTGTCCTTGACCGGGAACACGCCACTATGGACGCGGTTGCCGGTGTCGCGCTCGCGGTAGAAAAAGGGTTTCGGAAGATCGCTGTCACCGTAGCGGGACCGGATGCGGCAGCAGCAATCCGGAAGATCCACCCAGATACCTTCATTGTCGGTGTCCACGTAACCGGGCTCACGAAGAGAGAGGCAGAACAGCTCGTGGCGGCCACCGATCTCGTAACTTCGTGTGCATCAAAGTCCATCAGGGAGGCGGTTGCACAAAAAGCCCTTGTGCAGGCTGGGGTTGCCATCCCGGTCTTTGCGATGACGCCACGCGGAAAAGAGCTGATCATCGAAAAGATCCGGCAGGGAAAAGAACCGGTCCTTGTCAAGCCGACAAAACTTCCAGCGCTTTCCGACAAGCAGCCGGGGCCGCTTGTCTGAAGCATTTCTCCAGATTTACCAATACTCTTAATATGCACAAATATGCAGGATTGAATAAGCGCTCCGAACATGGCCGAACCTTATTCCGTCCTCTACGTGGACGATG
>JBDKRP010000173.1:0-20695 GCA_039683275.1 Methanoregulaceae archaeon
ACGGATTGCAGATGCAGAGGATGAACTTACCTGGGAAGGAATATTCTCCGACCTGAAAGAACGCGGTTTACGTACCGTTGATCTCCTTATTTCAGATGGCCATACCGGGATCCAGGCCGCTGTTGAACGAATGTTCCCGGAATCCAGCTGGCAGATGTGTCATGTCCATTTTATCCGGGCAGTCCCGAGAAAACTCCCTCGGAAATACCATAAGGAGATCGCTGAACTCCTGAAAGAATGTCTCACCGATCCGACCTGATTATCTACTCTTGTAAATGAATTGAATGAACGTGGCCTCACAAGAGCTGCAGATACTATTGACCGGTTCCAATTCGGTCTGATGAATTACCAGGTATTTCCCCCGGAACACTGGAAAAAAATCCGGACTACCAATCTCCTGGAACGGATTAATAAAGAACTCAAACGATGGAGCAGAAAGATCGGGGCCTTCCCGAATGACGCTTCTCTGATGAGACTCGCGGTCTCGATCCTTATCGATATCAATGAGGATTGGATCACTGGTAACCGGTATTTATCTTCCCAGAAGGATATGATCTGCTTGGATACTGTGGCTGATTTTACAGCATTATGAAGACACTACCTGTTATTGCTATGGGTTTGGTTTCTATTTGCATTAATTCTTCTGTGACACTTGGGGTTTAGATCATCTGCTTTGGTATATTGGTTCTTATGTTCCTCGCAGGTTTGGACATTAATCAAAAGAGATCTGAAGAAAAAAATATATTTTCCCACTTCAAGGAGTTACAAAAAGAGAATGATTTACATGGGCGGTCTTTTTTTTCAGCCCCGTAATCGCGCAAATTCTGTTCTCCATGATAAATCATACCAGCCCAGGGACGTTCGGGTCGTATAGGGCCCTTCCTGAAAGGCAATCGATCCGGAACAGGATCCCGGATATTCTGCGCAATCTTTACGGCAATCCTGTGGTTAGATCCCCAATCATCCCTGTTTTTCTTCCGGAAAGCCAGCACATTTACGACTTGCGGAGAATAGGTATTCTGCGCAAAGCTTTATTGTGGCGAGATTCAGAAGATTAGACCATGGAAAGCGGTTATTTCTCGGAGTGGCTCAAACGGTACCAGTACTACCTCCGGATGCGGAATTATTCCGACCGCACCATCCAGAGCTATGACCAGGTGGTGAAATACCTTGCCTATTATGTCTGGCTCCGGCGGCATGCCGACATCGCCAAGCTCGAGTTCTACTGGAATGACCTTGACAATGCCAGGCTAGACACCGAGGTCGATGTGTCACCTGTGATGATCACTGATTTCTTCACTTTTCTCTCATCGTTCAAGACCTACAAGCCGAAGACTATACACCGGATGATCTCATCCCTCTCATCGTTCTATCGGTACCTTTTTACCCAGGGAGTCGTCCTTGCAAACCCGATGGTCAGCGTCGAACGGCCCCGTATCAAGGACCAGGAACTCCGGTATCTCAAGCACAGTCAAGTGCTCCGGCTTATCGGCTCTATCGATGACACTCGAGATCGGCTCATCATCAGAACGATCTATGCAACTGGTATGCGGGTCTCGGAAATTGCGGGGCTCAATATCGAGGATATCGACTTTGAGGAGCATACAATACGGGTCCGGGGAAAAGGCGGCAAGATCCGGGTGGTCTTCATCGATGAGGAAACCCTTTCTGAGATCAATACTTTTATTGGAAACCGGATCGAGGGGCCGCTCTTCATCGGCCAGCAGGGTGCCCATATCTCTGCGCGAACTATCCAGCATCTCTTCCGGAAATATGCCCCAGTGGGTATCACCCCACACAAGATCCGGCACAGCTATGCGAGTGAACTGTACCGTCGTTCCAAGAACCTCCGTGTCGTGCAGGAAAATCTCGGCCACAGTTCTATCAAGACCACTGAGATCTATCTTCATACCGATCTCGATGAACGCAAACAGGTATACCAGCAGTTTTTCCCGCTATCAGATTCAACCAAGGATTTACCCAAAGAACCGAAATCAGCCTCCCCGGATAAGGAATAACCGGTCTTTGGGATCTTCCATTGCCCCTTTGGAATATTCCCTTGGGAGATCCGCTGGAATGGGGTGCTGTTGTATCCGGAACTTTTTTTGGGTATCCCTGGTCCCATGAGGGTCTGATTATCCGAACGATTCCTGTTCCAGATCTGGAACGGATCTGGCTGATGAGGAATGTTCTGCAGTATCTCCCCTTGGTTTTCGGGAAATGCGACATCTGGTTGAAAAGTTTACCCTTCCCCGGAATCTGGTACCTGGATTACCTATCGTCTTAGTTTTTGCCTTTATAATCAAGGTCCGTGCCATCATTCCTGGGTAAACTTTTATCAATCCGGTCTGATGTCGCTCCTCGTTTCCACTAGTGATTATGTGTAGCTCTCTCTCCAAAAATCCCGTTCTATTGTTCGGGATTTCAAAAATATCCTGGAAAATTTCGTATTTTTTCTTTAAGACAATACATGGATTTCCATGAATAAACCCTATATTGCTATACGCTATTTGCCAGGTACAGTAATGATTCAATTCCCGCCAGATTGGAACGTGGTCCCACACAATCGAAAACCCGGAAGTACCTATTATTGGACTGGCATGTTGGGGTCTGGGCCTCCAACTAACCGGAAGAGTAGGCATGTCGCTACCCCCAAGTACCCCCGGGGATGATTAGCCAATTACCCCTTGCGATCATGGGGGCCCTGCCCTAAGGACGAAGGGGTACCCTGCATAGGTAAGGGGGTATCTCCATAACTACCCCCCCGGGTTCCGCTCACCCCTCATTTGATTCGGAAGTAAAATGTCCACACCGTCTGACATTCAAGCGGATCCTGTAGTATTGCCGGAAAGTTTTTCCGGACATAGAAGTGGCACTATGAGAGATTAGGTTCACTTCCTGCATGGGGCGAGGGATAGATGGGTGCTCTTACGGGCTGATTCGGGTCAGGAATTTTCAGTCATCATCTGGTTGTGTGTGCGGGGGGGAAAACTGGAAAAACGTGAGGGGAGTCAAAGGCTTGACTCTCTGGATGTATTAGCGGGTAGGGACGCAGCTACCCCTTTGGGACAGGAATCCAATGATCCTTGAGCCAATACCGACACGTGGAGATGGGCAGATCCTGCAACCGGATTCTGACCAATCAAAAAAGAGAGATCTCTATATGCAGAATTTACTCGGGTTCGACACTCTTCGCCCGCTTCACCCGCTCTTTCGTTGAGAAACCGGTGACCCTGTCGAGAAACGTCCGGAACCGCTTATTTGTATCAAGGATGACCTCATCTGAAACATCCCGGTTTGATTCCGTATCGATAATTATGCTCTTCCCTCCGGTACCTATGGATATATCGAGATACTTGAGGGCCCCGAACGTGATCCGGAAATGACCGTTCCCTGCATCCACAGGTTCCACACCGAAACAGGTTTTAAGGTCGTCAAGCATCTTTGATTTTAAGTCTTTCGTAAGTCCTCGCTTGATAGGGTACTCCTGCATAATACTTTTTTAGATGGATGACTATGTTAAGGTAATGACGCCCGTCCTTTCATCTGATCTCAAGATCTTCTCAAAACCCCTCTCCGGCACGAACCCTGCTGTGATTCTGGGATTTCCCGGGAGTGGTCTTGTAGGGAGCATCGCGCTCCAGTATATGGTCGATCAGCTTTCGTTTGAGCAGATTGGAACTATGACAAGCAAGTACTTCCCGCCGCTTGCCATGATGAACCGGGGTGTAGTCAACGAACCGGTCCGGATTTATGAACACAAAGAAAAAGAGATTGCAGCCATTGTTGCCGATATTCCTATCAACCCGGTTATTTGTTACGAGATTGCGAATGGCCTGATGGACTGGCTCGCCGAATTCCCGCTCAAAGAGGTCGTAACGATTGCCGGGATTATCACCAACGAACCGGAAAAACGGGTATTTGGCGTTGCAACCACCCAGGAAGCCCTGCCCAGGATCCAGGATATTACCCTCCTCCTTCCAATCGGAAGCATTTCCGGTATAGCGTCCAGTGTCCTGACCGAATGCAAGATACGGAATATCCCGGGATACGGTCTATTAGGGGAAACCGTCAACCAGCCGGATCCCCGTGCATCCGCTGCCACAATAGATGTCCTGAACAAGATGTATAATCTCGGCCTCGATATCAAGCCCCTCCTGGAACAGGCCGAGGAGATTGAGTCTTCGATGCACAAGATAGCAGAAGAGGTTCAGTCTGCGGAAGCGATGCCAAAGAAAGAGAACCTTCCGATGTACGGGTGATTATGATGAAGTGCGCAGCATTAACAGGAATCTCCCCGGAAATTCTCCGGGATCTCAAATCAGGACGACCCCGCACGCTGGAACTCGAAAGTACCCACAACGTAGTGACGGTTGCGGAAATCTCTCCGGGAGACCACATTTTCCTGACATCTGTCGACCGGAATGATCTCTCACAGGGAGATGCAGGAATTATAGTGGAAACCCTTGCGGTGGGTATCAATATGAAACGAACCGTTGGATATATCAGCGGTGTTCATTTCGAGGAAAGGGAACGTCTATCAGCCCGCGTGCAGGTGCGATACTGTGGAACCTCAATGGTGAAGACGGTCGAACTGGAAGGTCTCTGCCAGCCGTCGCAAGTGGAAATCTCAAAGAGCACCTGTTACCACGCAGGATAACTTACATTTTAAACTGTTGAAAATCCCTGTTAATTGAAGAAAAGTACGGGCCTGGGGGGATTTGAACCCCCGACGTCCGGGTTAGAAGCCCGGCGCTATGTCCAAGCTAAGCCACAAGCCCACGACGCCTGATAGTATCGCTGTCTTGGATAATTAATCCTTTTTTGCATCTTGTCCCGCATCGCGCTGGAGATATTCCGGAACTCTGCAGTTCGGATCAATTTCCCGGAAAACCCGGACAATGAATGAACCGACAGATACGACGCAGAAAAAAGAATATACGAGAATATTATGCTGCGTTTTCTTCAGCTTTCGTGGGTTCGGGTGCCGGTGTCGGTTCTTTCTCGATCGGCTGAATGACGATGGGCCCGGAGACTTCGTGTTCCTCAATGATCAGGTGAGAGGGCGTAGGAAGCTTGTGGCTGCCGTTCCGGAGGGCGTCCTTCACCTTGTCCAGGTACTGGGGTACTGACCAGACCGAGAAGACCTTCTGGTTGTGGGAGACTCGGGCAGCGGTCCCGACAGCCTTTCCGAACGCAAGGCGCATCCCTTCAGAAACACGGTCCGCACCGGCGCCGGTTGCCTGTTTGTTCTCACGGAGAACATGGTGGGGGTAGACCCGTACCTTGAAGTGGAAGTTCATTCTTCCCACTTCCTTGAGGAGCCGACGGTTAACGCTGATACGGGCTGCCTCAAGGGCGCTGTGCCGGATCTGGCACGCCTCTTCTGCAATCAGACTGATTTCCACCGGGAACTCCTGGGAGAGATTTCCCAGATCGAACTGGGTGATCTTACTCCCTGGTACCCCGCCCATATATTCGCGGCGGGTGTACGCTTTTTTGGAGATGGGTGTGTACATCTTTCCTGGCTTTCTTACCATCGCTCAACACTCCTCACGACTATTCGTGCTATATTAACATGACTGGAACTCACATAAACCTTACTAGAGAGAACAGTTCTGGCTTATCAGATCCAGTACATCGCGCCGCACCTCTGCAAACGCAATGCTGGTCCGGTCCCGGGGACGCGGCAGATTGATCGGCACTATTTTACAAACCCTTCCCGGGCGGGGAGTGAGAACAATGATACGATCCGACAGGTACACTGCTTCATCCACACTGTGGGTTATGAACAGGATCGTCTTTTTGGTTTTCTCCCAGATCTCCAAGAGTTCTTTCTGAAGCATGTTCCGGGTCTGGGCATCAAGCGCACCGAATGGCTCATCCATCAGGAGAAGTACTGGATCGAGTGCCAGGGCCCGCGCTACAGCAACCCGCTGCCGCATGCCCCCGGATAATTCAGAGGGGTAACTTTCCCGGAACTGGGTAAGATTGACCAGTTCCAGATAGCGTTCTGCCAACCGGTACCTTTCCTCTTTCAGGACGCCTTTCATCTCAAGACCAAACGCGATGTTGTCGATTACGGTCCGCCAGGGAAAAAGCGAGTATTCTTGAAAAACAAAGCCGATATTTGGGCTAGGTCCCCGGATCTCTTCGCCGTCCAGGACAATCGTTCCTGACCTGACTTCATCGAGCCCGGCGATAAGGCGCAGGAGGGTTGTCTTCCCGCATCCTGAAGACCCCAGAATGCAGACAAATTCCTTGTCCCTTACATCGATATCGAGGTGGTCAAGGACCGTAAGATCCGAACCATCGTCACGTGGGAATGAATGGCTCAGATCCCGTATACGGAGGCTGCCCATCTTATGCCACCTCCCCGGTCCGCCATTTCAGGAAATGCCGGTCGATATAATACCGGAATACCATATCGATGAGAAGCCCGATCAGGCCGAGAAGGATCATATAAACGACGACACAATCCATCCTGTGGAGATTGTAGTACTGCCAGAGATTCTTGCCCAGGCCATAGTTGGATACTCCGAAGAGTTCGGCAGCGACAAGGCACATCCAGCCGACACCAGTTGCGATCCGTATGCCTGCAGTGACTGATGGAAGTGCGGCAGGAAATGCAATATGGCGGATAAGATCCCGGCTTTTCGTGCATCCAAGCATCTTACCCGCTTCGACAAAAATACGGGGAACACTTCGGAAACCGCTATACGTATTGATGATAATCGGGAACACGGCTCCCACGAATATGACGAATCCTGCCGAGTAGATGGTCAGGCCGAACCAGATGATGGCAAACGGGATCCAGGCAAGAGGCGGGATCGGCCGCAGGATCTCAATGATCGGGTCAAGGAATGCATCGAACTTCCGGTTCCAGCCCATCGCAATTCCGATTGGAATGCCAATGAGGAGAGCAGCTATAAGCCCGATAGCAAAGTGGATGAGACTTGCTTCAAAATCCAGGATCAGGGTGCCGTTTCCTAATAGCTCCAGGAATGCCGAAAAAACATCGGTTGGCGCTGGGAGAATGAAGGTGTACTTTATAATGACCGCAGCGACAATTTCCCAGAGGATGAGCCCGATTGCGACGGAGAGGACTCCCAGCCACCAGTATCTGTGCATCTGTTTGGGGCCTTTCATGAATATCGAATCCTCGTACCTTTGAAACAGGTTTCCCTATAAAAGAATTCCCGGAACCGCTATTGCCCGGCCAAAGGAATCCTTACACGAATGATCTCTACCAATGAATTTCCCCGGATTACCAGAATAAACTACCGAAAATACCGAAAAAAGAGATAATTGATTTATCCGTGGATCTTCTGGTAGATGCTCATATCAAAGAGCTGGTCCTGGGTTAGGTTCGCTTTGATATACCCAAGTTTGTACTGGATCGCGGCGTAATCGAGAACCGGCTTCACGATGATATTGGGATCGCTGTTCCAGTTTCCGTCCCATTCCTTCAGGGATGCTGTGACATCGGAAAGTTTTGCCCCGGTCTTATTTGCAAAGATTGCTGCTGCATCGTCAAGGTTGGCCTCGTTGTAGGCAACAGCTTTCTCATGGGTCTTGAGGATCTGTGCCACAATATCCGGGTGATCCCGGATCAATTTGCCGCTCACGACAAGAACACAGCAGGTGTGGTTTGGATACATCTCCCCGGAGTGAAGTACGATGGTACCCTTGCCTTGGGAGACGACGGAACTCGGGGAGGGCGTGGGCAGGAAGACGCCGTCGACTTTCCCTGCAACAATTGCCGTTACCGCGTCACCGGGTCCCATGCCGGTGATTGTGAGATCCTTTTCAGGATCGACATTGTTCTCTTTCAGCCAGTTCCTGAGGATGGTGTCCTGTATAGTTCCTGCCTGGAAGGTAGCGATCTTGAGGCCTTTCAGGCTTGCAGGGCCGGTATAATTCAACCCTGGCCGCAGAACGAGATCCGATCCTTGGGTGTTGACCCCAGCAATGATCTTTGCATCAAGTCCTGTGCTTACCGCACTCAGGACCGGAGCAGCCCCAACGTAGGCCACATCAATATCTCCCGCGAGCATTGCCTGCATTTCTGGAGCCCCGGTGGGGAAAACCGTATCTGTAACATTTGTGACACCATATGGAGTGAGATCCTGCTGGAACCAGCCTTTTGCCATCGCGGTGGTTTCTGCCATCTGGTGGGTACTGGGCTGGTACCCGATCCGGATTTCCTTGATAGTAGACGTCGTGTTTGAAGAGCCGGAAGTACCTGCAGTCTGGGTGCATCCGACGGTAAGTACAACCAATACCAAGGCAACAGCAACGAATAATGTTGCAGCAACTTTCAGTGAGCGCATGAACACCTGTTTCTCGCTGAACATAAAATTATTATCGAAGTGGCAGTTAATTTTTGACAAAAAGATAATTTTCTCTATTGAAATGTCATAATTGTCATATTTTTATATCAAAAATGTCCAATTTCCGGACTTCCACATGTCATCATATTGGACAAAAAGAAAATGATTTTTAATAATTAGCCTTATTGTATCTGATTAATGATACAAAACGATCCGATCGACCGGCTCATCAGGGCAGCCCTCATTTCTGATGAAGAGTTTGTTCTTGTGATGAATGCTCTCCTGAAGCGCGATCTCCGGATCAGTATCCGGGAACTTTCCGACCTGAGTGGAGTTGCCCAGAGTTCCCTCTATAAGATCCTGCACGGCAAACGATCCCCGAACCTCAGCACCTTCCGTGCCATCGCGAAAGCCCTCAAAACACTGTATCACATTAGCGACACGGAGTTCATCGGCCTGATCGTAGCGCGCCCGGTCCTTGAAGTGATCGAGGAGCGGACTGCAGAAGTTGACGGAAAACGTGTCCGGGTTCGGGAGTACCCTGTCCACACGATGGAGGATGCGATAATCGCTGCCGTCCGGGCGGAACGGGAAGGGGCAACAGCGGTTGTCTGTGCACCCATTGTATCAAGCGTGATTGAGCAACTGGTCCATATTCCGGTCGCAACGATCATACCCCGGGATTCGGTCCAGCGTGCAATCGAACTTGCCGCGCGAAAGGCGTGGCTTTAATCTCTTTCCTGCGCACGTAGTAGGTACGGATTATCAGGTGGTGGCCCGATGAGAAAAGATGTTGTTCGGCAGGGACGGTTGACCGGCGATAGGTCATCGGATATTGCAGTATTCCTCTCCTCCATGCAGGCTGACCGCTTCATCGCGGACGCGGATATCCTGGTCGATATCGCCCATGTGGTGATGCTGGAACGCCAGCATATCCTTGAAACGGAATGCGCAGGAAAACTCCTCGCAGCACTCCTCGCTATTCATGAGAAAGGGGTTCCTGAGGAGGCGTTCGATGAACACTTCGAGGACATTCATGCCGGGATCGAGTCGCTGGTAATTGCGGAGACGGGAGCTGAGATCGGCGGCAGGATGCATATGGGCAGGTCCCGGAACGATGAGGTCGCGACCTGCATCCGTATCCGAATCCGGTCCGGCCTTCTGGAACAGATGTACTCCCTCCTCCGGATCCGGAAAGTCCTCCTTACCCTTGCCAGCCGGCATACCGGTACAGTTATGCCTGGGTTTACCCACTTCCAGCATGCCCAGCCTACCACCCTTGCCCACCACCTTCTCGCGTACGAGCAGGCCTTCTCCCGGGACGCAGCCCGACTCAGCGAGGCATATGCCCGAGTAAACCAGAGTCCCTTGGGCGCTGCTGCATTTGCATCCACTGGGTATCCCATCGACCGGAACCTTACCGCGGATCTCCTTGGGTTCAACGGGCTCGTCCTCAATACCATGGATGCCGTTGCAACCCGGGATTTCGCGATGGAAGTCCTCGGAGACCTCTCTATACTCATGGCCACAGTGAGCAGGCTCTGCGAGGAAATGGTCATCTGGAGTTCATCTTTCGTCAGGTTTGTGGATCTCGGCGATGCCTTCTGTTCCACGAGTTCCATCATGCCGCAGAAGAAGAACCCGGACACTGCCGAGATCATGCGGGCAAAGGCAGCGTCGGTCTTTTCCGGATACGCGGGTGCCTTTGTCACGGTGAAAGGCCTCCCTATGAGTTACAACCGTGACCTCCAGGAACTGACCCCTAACGTCTGGCGGGGTTTGCAGGATGCGGCAATCAGCCTCCGGATCCTCGGTGATCTCTTGGAAAGCGCGAAGTTCGATACCGCACGTATGGCAGAAGAGGCAGGAAAAGGGTTCTCGACCGCAACGGAACTCGCGGATACCCTCGTCCGGAACCACGGGCTCCCGTTCCGGACCGCCCACAACATAGTAGGACGGGCAGTGCAGAAGGGGACTCTCTCGCTCGCAATGCTTGACATCGCAGCAAACGAGATTATGGGGGAGACCCTTTCCTCGCGGGGATTTACGGAGAACGAGATCGCATTCGCTCTTGATGTGACGAATTCCGTTGCGCTCCGGAAGGCTCCCGGTGGACCCGCTCCGGATGCAATAAAATCCGCGATATCTGAGCAGAAGACGCTTCTTGCTCACGATACCGCGCTTCTTGAGGAGCGGACCCGGAAGATCGCTGACTCAGAAAGGAAACTCATGGAAACAGCACGGAGGATGGTAGCATAACAACGTTCGAAGCAGGGGACATTGTCGCGTTTACGTTTGCAGGAACAAAGAAGCAGGGAGTCTATATCACCGATCGGAACGGGTTCGCGGTCGTGAAGTTGTCGAGCGGCTATAACCTCGGCGTCCCGATGGCGACCTGCGAATTCGTGGAACACCAGCCGGCAGTAACCCCGAAACCTTCGTCAATCGTCCAGAATACGAGCCTTCCGGAGCTCGCCATCATCTCTACCGGGGGAACGATTGCAAGCAGGATCGACTATCGGACGGGCGCTGTTACCAGCCAGTTCAATGCCGAAGATATCCTGCGAGCAATCCCCGCGCTCTCCGGTATCGCCCGGTACAGGACGATCCAGCTGTACCAGATCCTTTCGGAAAACATGACCCCTGCCATCTGGCGTGAACTCGCCCAAGCCATCCACCGGGAGATCGCAGGTGGCGTTTCCGGAATCATTGTCACTCACGGTACGGATACCTTGGCATACTCGGTGGCAGCGATGAGTTTCATTTTAGATACACCGGTCCCTATCGTCTTTGTGGGGTCCCAGCGCTCTGCTGACCGGCCGAGCAGCGATAACGTGATGAATGCGCTGTGTAGTGCAAGTGCGGCAACGGGCGATCTTGGCGAGGTCGCGGTTGTCATGCACGCGACAACGAATGATGACCGGTGCGCAATCCACCGGGGCACAAAGGTCAGGAAGATGCACACGTCCCGGCGGGACGCATTCCAGAGTATTGGTATGCAGCCACTCGGATATGTCGACTATCCCTCTCTAAAGGTTACCTTGGGAACGGAGGCCGTCCGGCGCGGGGAGCGAATGCTCGCTCTCCATGACAAACTCGAAGAGCGCTGCGGCCTCATTCAGTTCTATCCCGGGATGCCTCCCGAGGCACTCAAAGCGTTTGAAGGGTACCGGGGCCTCGTCCTTGCCGGGACCGGCCTCGGCCATGTCACCACCCGGTGGATCGGGACTCTGAAGGACCTCATTGACAAGGGAACCGAGATCGTGATGACCTCACAGTGCCTGAACGGGAGGGTCTGCGACCGGGTATACGACACTGGCCGGGACCTCCTGAATATAGGGGTCATCGAAGGCGGGGATATGCTCCCCGAAACTGCTCTCGTAAAGATGATGTGGGTGCTCGGGAATGCCAGAGACAGGGAGGAAGCCCGTGAACTGATAGGACGGGATCTCAAAGGCGAGTGCATGCGGAGGTCAGCCCATGGATTATAAGGCAATCGGGCTCAAGGTGGGAATCGAGATCCACCAGCAGCTCGACACCCGGGAGAAGCTGTTCTGCCACTGCGGGACAAGAATCCGGGACACCGCGGAGCACAGCGGACAATTCTTCCGGTACCTGCGGGCAACGCAGAGCGAGATGGGGGAGATTGATAGGGCCGCTCAGGAAGAGATGAAGTCTGACCGGAAATTCATCTATTACACGTACGATTCGACCTGCCTTGTCGAGAACGACGAGGAACCCCCGACACCGATGAACCCGGAGGCGCTCGAAGTCTGCCTCACAATAGCAAAGATGTTTGAGATGACCCCGGTCCCGCAGGTCAATACCATGCGGAAACTCGTTATAGATGGGTCGAATACGAGCGGGTTCCAGAGGACCGCTCTCGTTGCGATGAGCGGAACACTCCCGAACGGTGGGTTCATTGAGACAATCTGCCTGGAGGAAGAGGCTGCGCAGCGGGCGGGAGATGACATCTTCTCTCTGGACCGGCTGGGAATCCCTCTCGTAGAGATCACGACTTCGCCCTGCATGCATACGCCGGACGAGGTACAGCAGGTTGCCGAGTACCTGGGAATGGTCCTCCGGTCCACCGGCCGGGTGAAGCGCGGCCTCGGAACCATCCGACAGGACATCAATATTTCAATCGGGGGTGGTGCCCGGGTCGAGATAAAAGGTGTGCAGGAACTGGACCTGATTTCAGAAGTCGTGAGAAGGGAGGTTGCACGGCAGCAGGTACTCCTTGCGATCAAGGAAGAACTTGCCGCACGGGGGGCGCATCCGGTTCTTGGCAATCAGGATGTCACCGAACTCTTAAAAGAGACAGGATCCGGGGTTCTGAAGAAAGCGAAGGTGATCCTCGCCTTGAAACTTGCAGGATACGCGGGTCTTGTCGGGAAAGAGATCCAGCCGGGACGCAGGCTCGGGAGTGAGATGTCCGACTACGCCAAGAAATGCGGAGTCGGCGGGATCTTCCATACGGATGAACTGCCCGCATACGGAATAACCGCAGAGGAAGTTGCAACGGTCAGATCCGCAATGCAGGCCGCGGATTCTGACTGCATCATCCTCGTTTCCGGGACCAGTAAAAAACAGGCGGAATGTGCTGCCGCCCAGGTACTCCTCCGGGCGAAAATGGCACTCAAAGGAGTTCCCGAAGAAACCCGTAAGATGCTGGAGGAAGGGAGCACCGCGTACATGCGTCCCCTGCCCGGAGCTGCGAGGATGTACCCTGAGACTGACATTCTCCCGGTTATGATCGATGCTGCCCGTTGGGAGAAGATTGCAATCCCGAAACTCCTGACAGAACGCGCAAAACAGTTCGTCACGGAGTTTGGCCTTGATGAAGCCCTTGCCCGCCAGATGGCATTCTCCGAGCGGCTCCCGATCTTCGAAAGCGCTGTTGCGGAAGGGATCAAACCCACCCTTGCGGTCCGTACCCTGCTCGCGACTCTCAAGGAACTCCAGCGGGACGGGACCGACATCTCCGGCATCCCGGAGAATGATATTATCGGAGTCATGAAGGCAGTTGAAGCCGGAAGCGCCGCAAAGGAAGCGATACCCGGCATCCTGAAGACCATCGCCAGGGGGACACAGATCGATGCCGCGATCAGCCAGCAGGCACCTGCGATGAGCCGTTCCGATCTGGAACAGATTGTCAGGAAGATTCTCGAAGAACGCAAAGAATTCGTGAGCCAGAAAGGTATGGCCGCGCTCGGTCCCCTGATGGGCATCGTGATGGCAGAGGCACGGGGTTCGATTGACGGGAAACTCGTGAGCGAGGTCCTTAAAACTGAACTCGGGAAAGTTATTCCGAAAATCTGATAGGTAGCTAACATTTATCATCGAACCTGCGTAACTAGATAAGGAGTTCATTATGGGAAAGACAGGAACTACGATCTGGGTACAGGTCAAGGGCGCAAAGGGCCAGATCCGGCTCGTGCCAAAAGCAGAAGGCGAGCTGAAGAGGCCGGGCCCGAACCAGCGGTTCAGGGCAGGGGCTACCGTTAAAATGCTCGAACCCCCTGAGGGTGAGGGCAGGTTCGGCGGCCGGAGCGGCGGAAGAGGAGGCCGCGGACGCGGACGCGGTGGAAGCAGGGGCGGAACCCCGGAGCCGACTGCGAGCCCGGTTATCCGGAAAGCAATGCGCAGGGCAAAAGTATCAATCCTTGGCGCAAAGTCGTCCAAGTCTAAATAAACCCAGAATATCTTGGATTTTTTTTTTACCGGTTATCGGAAAATCCGGTCACAACGCTCTTCACCTGACGAGATACATGTAATGTATGGATACAAAAACCGCGGTGAAGACCTATCAGTTTGCAGAGCGCGGAAAGTCGCTCCTTATCATCAGCTCCCAACTGCTCACGGCCCTGCCCAGTTTTCCGGAAGGAGAACGCGCCGGGGGAAAAAGAATGCTTCTCCTGCTGATGGAATCGGTACGGGCAGAACTTGGATTTGCTGTGGGATCCACCGGGCAACGTGAGTTCCAGACCGGGATCGATCATATGAACCAGGCAATCAGTCTTATCGAGAGCGAACAATACGGCCCTGCCACCTTGAAGATCAGCGAAGCAATAACTGCAACTACGACGGCTGCACAGGGTTCCTGGCAGATTCTCAATGAGCATGGCATCATCTGATTTTCGTGGGTTTCTCGCGGAGAGGAAATCCGTCCGGGCATATCAGGATGTCCCGCTTTCTGGAGAGGAGGTTGAGTACATCGTAACCTGCGCGGGGAAAGCCCCATCAGCAGGAAACCGGGAAGCCTGGGACGTAATTGTTGTCGCGGATAAAGAGACCCGGTGGGCGCTTGCCCAAGCGGCTCTCGACCAGCCGCATGTCGAACAGGCGCCGGTATTATTCGTAGTCTGCGCCAATTACATACGATCCATGTCCAAGTACGGCGAGCGGGGTATCCTGTACGCTGTCCAGGATGCAACAATTGCCTGCACGTACATGATGCTTGCGGCTCATGCGCAGGGCCTTGCCAGCTGCTGGACTGGAGCCTTTGATGAATCCGAGGTGAAAGATATTTTCGAGCTCCCGCAGCACGTCCGGCCAATCGCCATCCTCACCGTCGGCAGGAAGTCTGACTCGGCGCAGGAACAGACAGGAAGAATGCCCATTGAAGAGCATGTCCACCAGGAATACTGGTAACCCATTCGGAAAAAGGACAGAATATCATGCCCGATTATCTCGTAACCCTTGAATCTGCCTGGATTGTAAAAGATGTGAAAAGCCTCGATGATGCCGTGAGTATCGCGGTAAGCGAAGCAGGAAAGCGCCTCAACCCTGCGGCAAAGTACGTCGAAGTGGAGATAGGAATGCTCGCCTGCCCTCTCTGCGACCAGGAACTGAACAGCGCCCTCGTTGTTGCAGATACCGCCCTCGTCGGGCTTGTCCTCGAAATGAAAGTCTTCCGGGCAGATTCCGAGGAGCACGCCTCCCGTATTGCAAAGTCCGTTATTGGAAAGTCGCTCCGGGAAGTACCCCTGAAAGTCATCGGGGTACAGGCGATAGAGTGATCCACATTGTCGGCCATACGGCCATCGACCATATCAGCAGGGTGCCGGTCCTGCCCCCGAAAAACGGTTCGACCCGTATCACCGACCGGAAGATTTATTTCGGCGGCGGCGCAGCAAATATCGCAGCGGGAATCGCCATCCTCGGTGAAAAGGCAACACTTCACTCGGCAGTTGGCGATGATTTTCCTGGCAGCGACTACGAGAAGTGGATGGACAATCTGGGGATTACCCGGTGTTTTTTTACCGTTCCGGACACACATACCCCTACGGCGTTCATGTTCACCGATGACGCTGGAGACCAGTGCACATTCTTCGAATGGGGGGCATCCCGGATCTTCTGCGAGGCAGAGGCCCCGGCCCTGCCGTTCGTGCATATGGCGACCGCGGATCCCGCATTCAACGTCCAGGTCGCAAAAAAAAGCGCTTTTTCCTCATTTGACCCGGGTCAGGATGTTTTCCTGTACTCGAAAGATCAGCTGAACGACCTGCTGGACCATATCGATATCCTGTTTGCAAACCGGCACGAGGTTGCAGTCATGTGCGAAAAACTGGGGGCACCCGAAAAAGCCCTCTCGGAACGGGTTCCGGTTGCAATTTTCACTGCGGGCGGGGAAGGTAGTACCCTGTACGAAGACGGGGAAAAGCACCATATCCCGCCTGTCCAGGTCACGATGGCAGATCCGACCGGGGCCGGGGACGGGTATCGGGCGGGTTTCCTCACCGCATATGCCCGGGGATATTCCACCCTCGAATGCTGCCAGATTGGGACGGTCACCGCATCCCATATCGTGGAGCATATCGGGTGCCAGACTCACCTCCCGACCTGGGCCATGATGGTGGAGCGGTACCGGAAGTATTTTGGGAATCTCCCGGAAATACCTGCAGAAAAAAGGAGGCTTTCCTGAGTATGGCCTACGCCGCACTGACCTCCGGGGGCAAGGACTCGGTTCTTGCCTGCCAGAAAGCTCTCGACCAAGGGATTACTGTTGATACGCTTTTTACGGTCCGGCCAGCCAACCGTGATTCGTACATGTTCCATTCCGCCAACCTTGACGCGGTGAAACTGATAGCGCACGTCGGGGGAATGCGGTACGTGGAGATTACGACTCCCGGACAAAAGGAGGAGGAACTATCTGATCTCGAAGCGGGGATCGCCGCTCTCGGGTGCGAAGGTCTTGTCACGGGAGCTGTTGATTCCGTATACCAGCGTGACCGGCTCATGGCGATTGCTGAGAAATATTCCCTAGATCTCTTTGCACCGCTATGGCACATGGACCCGGAGGCTCTCCTTCGGGAAGTCGCGGAACGGATGGATGCCATCCTGATTGTGACTGCTGCAGACGGCCTTGACGATAGTTTTCTGGGCGCTCATATTGATGAAGCGCTGATTGCACGGATCAAAAAGGTTGCAGAAAAGCGCAGGATTCACCTGGCAGGAGAAGGAGGGGAATATGAATCCCTGGCACTGAACGCTCCTTTCTACCGCAGCCCGATCCGGTACACCACTTCCCGGATAACTTCCGCTTCCGGCAGGCACGAACTGATCCTTTCAGGGTTTTACGCATGAAGATGCCAAGCGATGTCAAACTGGAACGCCTGAGTAAATACCTCTTCACGGCACCTTCCTGGCAGCGTTCGCTCCTCATCGTCATAGTCCTCGGCCTTATCATTGATGCTGCCACATCCCGGGGTTTCACGAATTTCACCTTCACCGGGACAATTGCATTCACCTTCCCGGCACTCTTCGCATTTTTCCTGACGAAACCCTTTGTGGAACTCATCGGGAAACCGATGACCTGGAACCGGTCGGCTCTCCTTGCACTCTCGTGCACTATCTTCTCGGTCATCATCACTCTCCTTGCATTCATTGCATCTCCTGCACTTATCCCGTTTTTCTACGCGTTCTCGTTCGGGTTCTCCTTTGCACTCCGGCTTCTTGTCCTGGTTGCAATAGCAGATTACCGGATCTCGCGGATGGCAATTCCGGCGGTAACCCAGAGCATTGCCGGGGTTATCGCAGGGGCATATCTCTATGGCCGGGATTTCATCCTGTTCGGGTTGTTCCTTCTCGTCATTTTCGGCATCCTTGCAGGAATATTCATCTGGCTCATCGACCGGCCCCTCTACCGGGCGTTCCATGTACGGGGACTTAACTTCATCAATGCCCTCCTTGCCCATCTCACGGACGGGTCCAAAGACCTTGAAGCGTTCTTCCGGGAAATAGGGGAGGAAGTGATCGTCCCGCAGGTCAGTTTCTTTTTCCGGAGGGATTCCGGGAAAAATGTTATCGTCACCATCCCGAACGTCCATCCCGGGCCGATGGGCGAGATCGGGGGTGGCAACCTCCCGAAACTCATCCACAATTCATTCGATGATGAGACGCTTGTCCCGCATGGGTGCGCAACCCATGATTTCAATCTCGTCTCCGAGAGCGAGATCGAAAAGATTGTGGCTGCCGTGAAACGATCCCATGAGGGCGTTGCATATTCCGGCCTTGCAAGTAAATCTGGCCGGGTCCAGTACGGGAGCGTGAGTCTCCTCTGCCAGAGGTTCGGGGATTCCATTCTCCTCGTAGGGACACGGTCTCCTGAGATGACTGAAGACCTTGATATCGCCATCGGGATGACCCTCATGGCAGAAGGACACCGCTTCTACCCGAATGTCGGGTTCATCGATGCCCATAACTGCATGACTCATCTGGCAGGAGCAGTTCTTCCCGCAACGCTCGTTGCAACCGAGTACTTCAAAGGCTCCGTTCAGGCAATGCAGGAGTTCAAACATGCCGGGATGGTGCCGTTCCGTTTCGGGGTATCCCATCACACGGTACCTTTTAACCGCGACGAAGGATTCGGGGATCTCGGTATCCAGACACTGGTCATTGAGGCAGACGGGCAAAAAACCGCCTATATCCTCGTAGACGGGAACAATATCGCAACCGGGGTCCGGGAAACACTGCGGGACGCTGCCCTCGCACATGTGAACGATGCCGAGATAATGACCACCGACACCCATGTTGTAAATACCATAACCGGGAAAAACCCGATCGGTCAGAATGTCCCCCCGGACAAAATTGTTCCTCATCTCCAGCAAAGTCTCACCGAAGCCCTGAACGATCTCGGCCCAGCAGAATCCGCTGCAGCAACGGCTGAGTGCGAAAGGGTGGTAGTATTTGGTTCGAACCGGATAGCCCAGCTTGCAAGCACGGTAAATGCAATGCTTATTTTCATTGCGCCGATGAGTATCGCAGTGGTTCTCCTCGCATTCCTTCTCTCGCTGATCCTGTACACTGTCATGATCTGACGGCAAAAACCTCTCTTTTTCGATAATTCCAAGAATTATTTAATAAAGTCTATTTATGAAAACAATTTGAAAAAGACTAAACATATTGAGTCAAATATACTTGATATTGAGCCGGTTAAAATTTCGTGCAATACCGAACTGTTCCGGAGCCTGTAAATGATAAAAATCCTTCTCGTTGATGACCAGCCAGAATTCCTGAAGATAACCCGTATCTTTCTCGAAAAAGACGGAAACATTTCCGTAGAAACAGCATCATCGGCAGAATCAGCCCTTGCACTTCTCACCGCTAACAAGTACGATGCTATCGTTTCTGATTATGAAATGGGAGGCATGGACGGGATAGCGTTTCTTGAAGAGTTCAAGCGAATGGCACTCGATAAGCCATTCATTATTTTTACCGGGCGGAGCAGGGAAGACGTTGTCATCCGTGCCCTGAACAGCGGGGCTGATTTCTATCTCCAGAAAAGCGGGGACGCAAAGGTTCAGTACGCCGAACTCAGGAACATGATCCACCAGTCGGTGACCCGCAAACGGATGGAGGATGCGCTCATCAGGTCCGAGATCAATCACCGGACTATTGTCGAATGTACTGATGACTCTATTTATACCGTAGACCGGTTTTCCCGGTACCTGTTCATGAATTCCCATCATATGAAACGGCTCGGAATCGAGAACGGATCCTATGAGGGGCGAAGTTACTGGGATTACCATACCCTTGAAGAGAGTAAGTCTTTTGAAGAGTCTGTTCACAAGGTCGTTGAATCAAAGATCTCCCTTCAGGAAGAATATTCCAGGAACAACCGCTGGTTTATCCGGAGGATTAGCCCTGTCTGGAATGCGACTCTCGAATCAGTGATTGCAGTTACCGTGGTATCGACAGAAGTGACCGAGCGGAAGAAGATGGAAGAGGATCTCCGGTTATCCGAGGAGAATTACCGGATAGTCGTTGAATCGACCCAGGATTCCATCTATACAGTTGATCCCAAAGGAAATTACGTTTTCATGAATGACCACCATAAAAAACGCCTGGGAATCTTCGATGAAAAATACCGGTCCCGGAACTATAGCGAATATCATTCCCCGGAAGACAGCAGGCATTTTTCCGATCTTGTCGAACAGGTAACCAGATCCCGCACATCTCTGGAAGATCGATATTGCAGTCACGGAAAATCCTACCTGCGGCGACTGCACCCGATTTTCTCCAAACCGGAAAATTGTGTCAATGCAATTGCCGTGATATCTATTGAAATGCCGGTGACCTCAGAGAATTCCCCTCTTGAATCTTCCAAAGCCACCCCGTGCGATAACGCTACTCCTTAAGTCGGACAAGGTTCCCGGATTCTAGTTATACTTTACCTGGGGACAAGCATCAGGGATGCTGAATTCATGCAATACCTCATGAAGGTTGGAGACGGGCCATCATCGAAAACGTGGCCGAGGTGTGCCCTGCACCGGGAACAGAGCACTTCATTTCTGGCCATACCGTGACTTTGATCAACCTGTATCCGGAGATTTTCTTTGGCAACAGGCGCTGAAAAACTCGGCCATCCGGTTCCTGAGTCAAATTTGTGCCGTGAATCAAACAGATCGGTTCCACAGCAGGCACACTGATAGATACCCTCCCGGTGGGTATCATGATATACCCCGGTAAATGCGGCTTCGGTCCCGCTCTTCCGGGCGACTTCAAAGGTCATAGGAGAAAGGATACGTTTCCACTCCTCTTCGGACTTCTCAATAGGATCTACCAGTTCAATCATTCCAACCCGTGTGAAATAGATGGGGATTTTTCCGGTTACCATACACTGCATCCTGGCCTACAGGGAATTTGTTGGTTATCGGGTAGTTCCGATTCTGCAATAATAAATTGTTCTTTCTCGGCAACACTGACTAGATCTCCCCTCCAGAATAACTCTACGGAAATCGGTTTTAATATCCTGCGCCCCAAATCCTATAGAGCAATTTCCTGAAAGCGGAATTTGTATAGTTGCGATCTGAGTATTCAGAACCCCCGTAGTGTAGCGGTCAATCATGCAGGACTTT
>JBDKRP010000174.1:0-2334 GCA_039683275.1 Methanoregulaceae archaeon
AGACTATGGATACATATGAGCGGAGATCAGAACGGCGTACCAACGCAAGATCGATACCCTCGATAGTAATCCTTCCATGATCCGGGGAATAGAGCCCGCAGATAAGTCGTAATGCCGTGGTTTTTCCCGATCCGTTTTCACCCACCAGGTAGTTGATCCCCCGGGAGAAATGCCCGTTGAAACCCGTGAGGATGATCCGTCCGTCATACGAGAACCCGACATTCTCAAAACGGATCTCCCCCATTCCGCTGGGTGGCAGGGGAACGCTTCCCTCCACATCAGGCCCAAGGTCCAGTATTTCGGCAATACGGTCATAGGATGCCTGGGAAGACTTGTAGGAATTCCAGAGGTCCGAGACCTGCAGGACCGGGGATAAGAAGAGGCTGACATACGCGACAAATGCGGTCAGGGTCCCTACCGAGATGGTTCCCGCAAGGACGGACATGCTTCCCAGCGTCAGGACGATGATGGTGGGGACACTGTAGATGAGCATGGTGACGGCAGCACTCAGGGAGGACAGGTTAATCACAGAGACAGAGGTATCGGAAAATGTCCGGAACTTCTGGTCATAATTCTTTCCCGCCCAGTCTTCAAGGCCGAATACCCGGATCAGGGGAGCCATGGGCAGAGTTTCCTTGAGATACGACTGGATACCGGCTTCCGCGTCCAGCGCCGGCCTCTGGGCCGCTTTCATCCGTTTCCCGAACCATGCTGATGAAAAGACAAAGAGGGCTGCCGGCAGGATCACGACCACGGTGAGAAAAACATCCATACTGATCATGATACCCAGCGGCAGGAGGATACCAAGAATTATTACCAGGATCTGGGGGATGGTCCTGATCGCGGTCTGAACGACCGTCGTCACATTCGCAGTTATCCGGAACTGCAGGTCGCCGGTCCTGAATTTCCGGAGGGACGCGTATTCTGCCCGCTGGATCCGGGCAAAGACACGGGAAGAAAATTCCCGGTACAGATCAATATACAGAGTTCCCTTGACCCGGGCTGACAGGTAGTTCGCGAGGGCTGATATGAGAAAGACACATGCCATTGCCGCAAGCAGCGGGGTGAGAAGAGAGGTGTTTTTCCCTATCAGCACATCATCGATCAGCGACCGCATGATAAGCGGGCTGACGATGGCAAACAGGATACCGGATACGCTCAGTATGATGACAGCGACGTACGTGAGCGGCCGGGAAAAGCAGATATCCCCGAGGATCCGGTTATACCTGGATTTCCCGCGTTCCGTCTCCTGCATCGGATCCTCCCTTTTTCCGGACTGGATATCCCCTGCGTGCCGGTTTGTTCTCTCCCGGGACACGGGGAATGGTATACTCCGTTTGTGCGGGGATTACCGATAACACTGTTGATAAGTGAAAAAATTACCGCTTCCCGCCCAGCGGATCGAACCTGTTCCTGCGCATCCACCACCGTCCCGCAAGGAACCCGCCGATGAGAACGCTGCCCCCAATGCCAATCAGGACGAACTTGTTCGAGAGGGGACCCGTACGGGCTCCGGTCCCACCTCCCGTTCCGGAATCCCCGGCACCGTCATTACTGCCATTACAGTCGCTACTGCCCTCTCCGGATGACTCAAAGGTAACACTCCCTTCAGATCGCCCGTCCGGGGAATTCCCGGTACCATTCTGCTTATCGTGTGACTGACGCCGCTCCCGCCACCACCTCCCCCATCCCCCGGGGAATAGGTCGTCGAGGTCGGCGTCGGGGTTTCCCAGGGGGCCGTTCACCGTGAATGTTACGGATGCATTGGTCCCTACCTGCCCGTCAGGATTGATGACAGTCACATTCCCGACACCGGGAGATTCCCAGGCCGGTATTCCAACCGTGAAAGGAGATCCCGGTCAGGTTCGTTCCGGTCAGGGTAATATTGCTGTACCCGGTCCTAGTCAGGTTCACGATCGGACCAACCGAGCTGTTGAACAGGGTCCCGGTTATCGTTACCGGGGTTGCCGAGTTATTCGCACCGAAGGCCGGGCTGATCCCGGTCACCACCGGTGCAGGGATCGCTCGGGTAACCGTGAATTTTACCGAAGCATTCGTCCCTTCCTGCCCGTCCGGGTTGATGACAACCAGGTTCCAGGTCCCGGCATCAGGGTACCGGCCCCCGGGTCCCGGCACAATCGTGCGGCAGCAATCCCGGAAATGCCCCGCCCCTGTGCCTGTTCGGTCATATCACCAACCCTGAAAAAATGACTTCCGGCAACAGTTCCTGCAGTAACATTCATTCTCCCGGAGATCGACCACGAGATGATTATATTTGACATTTTGTTAAGAAGTTGTCATATGTACAGTCCCGAAAGTATTTCCTATAACCGA
>JBDKRP010000175.1:0-16289 GCA_039683275.1 Methanoregulaceae archaeon
CACTCTCGACTTCCGCGGTCCCGATATTGTGGCCTGAGACAATGATCAGGTCATCCGATCTCCCGATGACCATGATGTATCCGTCCCCGCCCTTGATCGCAAGGTCCCCTACCTGGTAACATCCCGGGATCGTCTCCCAGTACTTGCGGTACCGCTCCTCATTGTTGTAGATAGTCCGCATCATCGCAGGCCAGGGTTCCCGTATCACGAGGAACCCGGATTTCCCGGGCTCCACGCTCTTTCCATCTTTATCGACTACATCTGCAACAACGCCGGGAATGGATTTTCCGGCATACCCCGGGCGCATTGGTTCCCCGAGAACCGTGGTCACCATGTGCATCCCGGTCTCGGTCTGCCACCAGGTGTCGACGATCGGGCAGCGATCTTTCCCGATCACGTGATAGAACCACTCGAATGCCTCCGGGTTCAGGGGCTCGCCGACGGAACCGAGGATGCGCAGGGAGCTGAGGTTGTATTTGTCCGGCCATTCCCTCCCCAGTTTCATGAACATGCGGATCGCGGTAGGTGCCGTGTAAAGGATACTGACCCCGTACTCCTCAACAAGTTTCCACCAGATCCCGGGGTCCGGGTAATCCGGCGTGCTTTCCGATATAAGAATGGTCGCTCCTACGCAGAGCGGCCCGTAGACTACGTACGAATGGCCGGTGATCCAGCCGGGATCTGCAGTGCACCAGTACACGTCGTGTTCTTTCACATCGAAGAGATACCGGGTGGTATAGTATGCCCCGACCATGTAACCGCCGCAGGTATGGACGATTCCTTTTGGGGCCCCGGTTGTTCCGCTCGTGTACAGGATAAAGAGCGGGTCTTCCGAATCCATCACTTCTGCCGGGCAATTCACGTCGACATCAGTCATCACATCGTAGAAATCGATCTCCATCTCGCTGTGGATCTCGACCGGTGTCCGCTGTTCCCTGCGCAGGATGATGATATGTTCGACGGTAGGAGCATCAATGACTGCTTCTTCGATGGTCTGCTTGAGGGGGATTGCTTTCCCCCTGCGGATAGCCATATCTGCCGTGATGACAATCTTTGCGCCTGCTCCCGTGATCCTCTGGTTCAGCGCTGCGGCGCCGTACCCGCCAAAGACAACATTATGGACAGCACCGATCCGGGTGCAGGCGAGCATCGCAATTACCTGCTCGGGAATGACCGGCATATAGATGCAGACACGGTCCCCTTTCACGACGCCCAGCTTCTTCAGGCCGTTCGCAAACCGCATCACTTCCCGGTACAGGTGGCGGTACGTGAAAACCCGCTCTTCCTCGAACTGCTCCCCTTTCCAGATAAGCGCTACCTTGTTTCGCTTCGGACCCTCCGCGTGCCGGTCAAGGCAGTTGTAGGTGATGTTTGTCTTCCCGTTTACGAACCACTTCGCGTGCGGGTAATTCCACTCGAGAACCTTGTCCCATGGCGAGAACCAGTGGAGTTTCTTTGCGATCTTGTCCCAGAACCCTTCGGGATCTTTCAGGTATTCGTTATACGCCCAGGTGTAGTCCCCCATCCAGCTGTTCTGCCGGTACGAAGGGTCGGGGAGGTAGTACTTGGCCGCTTGGTGCGGATCTGCGCTCTTGTCCATAGGGCACCTTAATCCTACATTATCAATCATGATGAATCAGAGTTAATCTTTGCGGTCAAAATGAAAAAATTCGCGTAAATTTTCGTCCGATTGCCCGATATCGCGCGATGCTCATAATTCAGTACATTTAAATTATGACTCGCCAAATTCTGATCCAATCACAAGTTCGGGCAAAAACCTGCGGCCGGAACGGTATTCCGGTGCCGGACCATCCGTTGTGATTGCTCTCAAGTGACTCTGCAGGGAACTTCCGGAGACGGGGGTTTCCTGACGACATGAATCGAGGTGAACACGTGACCCAGAACATGCTCTCTGAAGCAGAAGGATATGACATTTTACGGAAATACGACATCCCGGTCCCCGAATACCAGATCGTGAAGAATGGGGAGGATGCAGCAGCCGCAGCCGAGAAGCTGGGATGCCCGGTGGTTATGAAGATCATCTCCCCGCAGATCGTCCACAAGAGCGATGCCGGGGGTGTGATCGTTGGTATCGGCGGCAGGAAAGCAGCCCTCTCAGCGTTCACCAAGATCATCGACAACGCAAAAGCCTACAACCCGGATGCGGAGATCCACGGGGTCATGGTCGAGCAGCAGGCAGAACCCGGACTTGAACTTATCATCGGGGGAAGGACGGACCCGGCATTCGGAAAAGTAATAACATTCGGTATGGGCGGAACGATGGTCGAGCTCATGAAGGATATAACCCTCCGCATCCTGCCGGTAACCGAAGAAGAGATACGCCAGATGATCCGTGAGATCAACGCCTATCCGCTGATTGCAGGATACCGGGGATCAAAGCCCCGTGACGAGGAGGCGCTGGTCAGGATTATCGGGAACGTGTGCAGGTTCTTTGAAGAGAACGAGAACATCGTGGAATTCGATGTCAATCCCCTGCGGCTCTATGAGAGCGGGGCATGTGCTGTCGATGCCCGTGTCATTGTGTCAGATACCGTCCCCACGATCGAGAAGAAGGAGCGGCTGCCGGTTCCCCTCGAATATTTCATGCCCCGCTCTATTGCCGTCATCGGGGCATCCCAGGATTCCTCCAAGATGGGGTATGCGGTCATGCACAACCTCCTCCACTTCCCGGGGCAGCTCTATCCTATCAACAACAAGCGCTCGGAGATCCAGGGAATCAAGGCATACCACAATATCACCCAGGTACCGGCACCCGTGGACCTTGCGGTAATTACCGTCCCGGCAACCCATGTCCCGGCCGTCGTTGAGGAATGCGGGAAGAAGGGCGTCCCGATGGTCATCATCATCACCGCAGGGTTCAAGGAGATGGGCCCTGACGGGAAAGCGCTCGAAGATCGGGTCGTTGCAATTGCACGCAGCTATGGGATCCGGCTTATCGGCCCGAACTGCCTCGGCATCATCGTTCCCCCACGGGGAATCGATACGACCTATGTCCACCAGTCCCCGAAACCCGGGAACATTGCCTTCCTGTCTCAGAGCGGCGCCATCATCAATACGGTCGTCGACTGGAGCCTTGCGAGGAACATCGGTTTCTCGAACGTCATCTCGGTAGGCAACCAGTGCGATCTCGATTTCCTTGACTACCTCCGCTACGTCGAACAGGATCCCAAGACAAAAGCGATCATCATGTACATTGAGCAGATCAATGACGGGAAAACGTTCATGGAAGTAGTGTCGGAAGTTGCCCAGAAGAAGCCGGTGATCGCGATTAAGTCCGGTTCCTCCCGGAGAGGCCAGGCAGCAGCCTCATCCCACACGGGATCCCTGTCCGGCTCCTACGATGTGTACATGGAAGCATTCCGGAAATCCGGGGTAATTGCAGTGCACACCCTGACCGGCGCGTTCCTTGCAGCCCAGATGCTCGCCCACCCGAAACGCTACCCCAAGGGTAAGCGTGCAGTCGTCATCACGAATGCCGGCGGGTTTGCGGTGCTCTCCTCCGATTACGCGGAGCGGTATGGTATCGAGATCGTGGATCTCCCGAAGGATGTTCTCGAGGAGCTGAATGAGTTCCTGCCTGAATTCTGGAACAAGGGGAACCCGATCGACCTTCTGGGCGATGCAACAGAGAAGCGGTTCGAGAAGACCTTTGATGTCCTCGCGAAGCACCCGGAATTCTGGGACATGGCATTCATCGTCGACTTCCCGAACCTCGTCTTAACCTCGGAACAGCTGGCCCGGCAGATCCTCGCGTTCTCCGAGAAGACCCAGAACCGGCTGATCGTAACGATGCTCGGCGGCGACTCGCTGAACGTGGGCCGCGAGATGCTCAAAGAGCACGATATCCCGAGTTTCGAAGAACTGGACTTCACGTACCGTGTCATGGGCCGTGTGCTCTGGCAGAAGTTCCGGGTCAAGGCGCCGGGACTTCTCTAAATTTTTTCTGATTATTGAGTTCTGTTTCCGTTAGCAGCGAAGCGACTGCTTATTCCACCCGATAGCCACGCTCTTCAAAAAGCCGCCTGAGTCGGGGTTCTGCGGTTTCTGCAGGTTCGGAAAACCCGGGGCCGTATTCATCCCATATTTTGCGCAGGCCGGGATCGTCTGCATGAAGCGCCAGGGTCCCGGTGACGGTTCCTAAGTTTTTTCCCTGCGAATCCTGTATCCGCATGACCACGCACCGGTAGAATTTGCATTGTGCCGGGCTGTCCCGGTGGATCGTGCAGCGTACGAGGTCCCCGTCCGGACGGAGGAACCGGCAGGCAGTCGGATGCGTTTCGGGAAACGAGTAATCCGAGAAAATCCGGCGTTTATCCTCATCGATCCCGGCATGGAATGGCGTATCCGTGGAAACCGAGCAGCATTCGAATTCGAATTCCCCGACCTGCCGCTCGATCACGATATAGTCGCCCAGGTACATGCAGCATTGCCCGCATTGCCGGCAGTTGAAGACCATCAGTACGGGATTACCGGGAATGGTATATAGACCTGCGTGACAGCCTGGCCCGGGCGCTGCACTACACTTCCCCGGTTTGCAGAGTATGCCGGCATCCCCGGGAAATATCCCCGGCTGGATCGGAGGAATGCCAGGTTCAGGCCAGCATGCTTATAATCCAACGGGTGTTACCGGTTCCGGTTGATCGTACTATGACTGACTCTGATAAACCCGATACCCCAAAACCCGAAGCAAATCCGTCGGGTACCCCGGAAAAATCCTGCCAGGTCTCCTGCAGGAACCCCCTCGTCATTTCCGTTGTGCTGATCGCAATTGTCCTTGTTGCCACTGCAGGTTTTCTCGCATTGTACCACCCGGCTGTCGCTAAAATCGGGGATAATGTGTCGGTGTACTACACTATCACGCTCAACGACGGTTCGATATACCAGACCAATTTCAACAGTACCTTGCCGCTTACCTTCACGCTGGGAGATCCCGGGGTAATTCCGGGTTTTACGGAAGCCGTTGAAGGGATGTCCGTCGGGCAGGTGAAAACCGTAAAGATTCCGGCCGCAAAGGCGTTCGGGGAGTATAACAGTTCCCTGATCCATACGGTAGAAAAGTCCAATTTCGCCCAGACGAACTTTTCGGTCGGGCAATCGTACTACGTCGTCAATCACCAGACCGGTGCAATGAGTGAGATCAAGATCCTGAATGTCACGAATGATACGGTGACCTGGGATGCAAACAGCCCGCTTGCCGGAAAGGATCTCACCTGTGTGATCAAGCTGGATGCAGTCGGAAATCCATAACTCTCTTTTTTCCGGTCATTCCGGGCTGCAGGTGTCCTGTCCGCAGGTATGAAGAATCATTCAGCAGGGGACTTACGGTCCCGTTCATTCATTCCCGCTTCCGGGTTTCCCGGATGGAAAAAACCGACAAAGACCCGGCTACTCTTCCTTCATTATCCGGTAGTTCCCGGGCGATACGTGGATGTCAAACCGTGCGCCTTTCCCCGGGAAGCCAGTCTCCACGATATGCATCCCGGTAATTGCGAGGATCTCCCGGGCCAGGAATAAGCCAAGACCGGTATGCTTTCCGAATCCCTTGGCAAAAATATTCGATTTGTCTTTCGAGGGAATACCTGCCCCGTTATCCTCGAATGTCAGTACGAGTTCGTCCGGACTCTCCTGGAACGATGCGGTGATCCGGGTCGCAGTCTCCCCGTACCGGAGCGCATTATCGATAAGGTTGTACACCACTTTCTCGAGGAGCGGATCCGCGTACACCTCAAGACCCCGGAGTTTGCTTACGACTTCGATCTTCCCCAGGTCAAACTGCTGAAGGGCCCGGTCCAGGATCTCTCCCGGGTTCTGCCACTCGGGACTCTTCACGCCCATATCCTGGTAATCCCGGGTAAACTCGACCTGCTGCCAGATAACCTGGGCGATATCATCGATCTTCCGGATAAAGTCCCGGATATTCTCTTCATTCTTTGCAACCTTTGCCAGTTCGAGATATCCCAGGAGCACCGTGATCTTGTTCAGGATATCGTGCCGCGTCACGTTCGAGAGCAGGTTCAGTTTTTCATTTGCCCGGCGGACGGCATCTTCGGCACGTTTCCGGTCCGTGACATCACGGGCAGTGACAACAATGCCGTCAATCCCGCCGAACCCAAGAAGGTTATTCCCCGTCGCTTCAAGGTAGACTATCGAACCGTCTGCCTTCCGGTACCGGAATGTTTCGGGAGTGTCGCGGGGCATCTTCGCATAGACCGCATTGAGAGATGCCTGGACCCGTTCCCTGTCATCCGGGTGAACGGGGATCAGGGGATCGGTCCCTATTCCCTGTTCAACGGAATACCCGAGAAGCCGTGTTGTGGCGGGGTTGAGATACCGGATTTTGCCTGCTCCGTCAAGGATTGCGATAATGTCCAGGGATGCATGAATCAGGGTGCGGAACCGCTCTTCGCTCTGTGTCAGATCCTGCTTGCTCTTCAGGAGTGCCTGGTAATTCTCCCGCAATTCCGCTTCAATAACCCGGATCTGGTCGTATGCCCCCTGGAGATCCGTATTCTTCCTGGCAATCGTTGCCTCAGCTTCTTTCCGGGCCGTAATATCCCGGGTTATTCCCCGGATTCCGCTGAAACGCCCTCCGGAATCGTAGAGCGGAGCAATGCGGGACTCAAACATTACCCTCCGCCCGTCTTTCCCGATAAAAACGCCCTCGACCGTGCTCTTTTTTGCCCTGCTTCCGGGTTCCCCGTCGAGGATTTTCCGTATACGGTCCGCAGTCTCCGGTTCCATGAAATCGTAGGGAGTTTTCCCCATCACTTCAGCGGGAGCGTACCCCAGGAAATCCTGGACCCGGGGACTCATCGAGACAAACCGTTTCTCCGTGTCTGTTTCCCACAGGATGTCCCCGAGATCTTCCAGGAATTCCCGGAATTTTTCCTCGCTCCGGGTAAGCGCCTGCTCCACTACCTTTTTCCCCAGTGCTTCACCTACCAGGGCAGCCGCAGTCCTGAGGGCATCGAGTTCTCCCGGCAGCCACTCGCGTGAAGAGGTGATATAAAACCCGAATGCCCCCCAGAGTTCATCTCTCAGGGGTACCGGAACTATTGCGACCGAGCAGGATAACCCCGTCGGGCAACTGAAAGCGTCACCGGGTGAGATGACCGGGGCAGACTCCGCGATGATGTCCCAGTTCATCAGGCGCCGCTCATAATCTCCGAAACCGAATTCCCGGTAAGGAATGTTCCGGAACAGCGGATTATCGAGCCAGCGTTCTACCCCTTCTTTTGCCCATTCGTAACGGAGGGATGCAACCGGAGTATCGGAAGGATTCCCGGAAGATTCACCCCTGCTGAAAATAAAGGCCCGCTCAACATGCATGGCAGAACCGAGGTGGCCCAGCATTTCCGAGATAGCCGGATCGGGGTCCCTGGCTCCCAGGAGTTTTGTAGCGGAATTTGCAATTACCTGGAGGATGGCATCCCGGGATTTCAGCTCCCCTTCAGCCCGTTTTCTTTCTGATATATCGTGGAATACCCCTTCAATTGCCCAGGGGTTCCCCTCGCTGTCGTACACAATGTGACTGCTGGTCGAGATGAGAATGGGGGAACCGTCACGACGCCTGAGGGTGATCTCGTGATCCTTGACCGACCCCTCCCGGATAATTTTCCGGGCAATGGCATCCCGCTCTTCAGGATCCATGTAAAAACTGTCGGCAACACTGAGTCCCAGCACGTCGTCCTGCGAGTCATAGCCAAGAACCCGGACAAACGAGGGACTTACCATGAGGAGCTTTCCGGACAGGTCGGCACGGTAAAAAACGGACTGCATCTGTTCGATAACAGACCGGTATCTCTCTTCGCTCGCCCGGAGGGCTTCCTCAGATTTCTTTCGCTGGGTTATGTCACGGATGGTTCCCTCAACGGAGACGGCGTTTCCCTTCTCATCCCGTAAGATGCGGCTGTTCACCGAGACCGGGACAATGGTCCCGTCTTTTTTCCGGAGCAGTGTTTCATAATCGTTTACGAAGCCATCGGCAGCAAGACGTTTCAGGAGATCCTCCCTCTGTCCGGGGGATGAATACACGACAAAAACATCCTTCCCGATAAGTTCATCGGGCGTATAGCCTGTCAGGGGAGTGAGGGATGGGGAAAGTTCCGTGATAATTCCCTTCATATCGGTAGAGTAATACAAATCGATGAACGAATCGAAGATTGAACGGTATTTCCGCTCGCTCTCTTTCAGGGTTTCCTCCGCGAGTTTTCTCCTGGTAATATCAACTGCGGTAACAATTACTGCGGGCCGGCCCTGGTACGTGACCGGATCTGCGGTCAGATCGACATGGATGCGTTCCCCGGTTTTTGAGATAAATTCCGATTCCGTACGGATTCCCCGGGCACCCTCAAGGAGAAGTTCCCGGCCCTTTTCCCGTATGAGATCCTGCCGTTCCGGGGATACCAGATCCCAGAATTTCATACCGGTCAGTTCTTCCGGGGAGTATCCGCTGATCTGTTCCACGGCCCGGTTTGCATATACCCACCAATCGTCCTGGTAGATCAGGATAGCTGCAGTTGTGCTCTCTGCAAGTGTCCGGAATTTTTCCTCGCTCTCCCGAAGGCTGGATTCAACCTGGCGCATATCGGTAATATCGAGAAGTGCCGCGACTGATTTTCTCGTCTCCGGAATGATCCCTATCGTCAGATAGATAGATCGCGTCTCCCCGGACTTTGTCACGAACCGGAACTCGTAGTTGCGTGGTGCAAGGGAAGGATTTTCTCTCCTGATCTGGTGGTACTCCATCATTCGCCCGAGATCGCGCGGATCGATATACACGGTCCAGTTTTTCCCGATCACTTCCTCCTTACGGTAGCCGGCAAGGCTCTCAAATGCCGAATTCGCGTAGGATATGGTGCAATCCTCTTCGATAATGATCGTCGCGGTTCCGGAATTCTCGAAGGTGGCAAGGTAAAAATTTTCAGCTGTCTTCCTGTCCGTGATGTCCCTGCCGACATACTGGTACTCGATGACTGGACCGGAAATGCCGCAGATAGCCCGGGCATTCCAGTGATGCCACCGGGTAGCACCCTCCGGGGAAAGGACCCGGCATTCAAAGTCCACCAGGGGACGTTCCCGGGAAAGGGAACTCTCCTGCCGGTTCACCCGATCCTGATCCGCCGGATGAATGTTCAATTCAAAGCGTTTCCCGGTAATCGCTTCGCGCGTGGTTTTGAAATAGCGGCAGAACGCCTCGTTGGCAAAAAGAAACGTTTTATCCGTGTCAACCCGTGCAATAAATTCTGTCTGGTCCTCAATTACGCTCCGGTACCTGCGTTCACTTTCCTGGAGGGCCAGTTCAGCGTCGCGTTTCCCGACTGCCTGCTTCACCTTGTGGGCGAGTTCCACGAACTGGGATTTCGGCTCTCCGCCTTTCTGGAGGTAAAAATCAGCCCCCTGGTTAATCGCAAGGATAACAATCTCCTCCCTGCCTTTCCCGGTAAAAAGGATGAACGGGACCGGGCCGTGGCGTACCCGGACCTCCTTCAGGAAATCAATCCCGTCCATCTCCGGCATCAGGTAATCGGATATGACTGCATCGAACCGGGAAACCAGAAGGAGATCCAGGCCCTCTTTTGCCGACAGGGCTGTAGTGACCGCAAATTCCCCGGACTGTTCCAGGAAAATTTTTCCCAGGGACAGGAGCTCGCGTTCATCGTCAACATAAAGAACCGAGATCGGGGAGGTTCCGGTCATGGATAATATACCAGTAGGGGCACTTCCAAGTTAAGAATATCGGAGTTCCCGAGGTTGCAGCAGGATCCGGAAGTTCCGTGGCATCAGGGTCCGAAAAACGGATACCGGTCCGGCAGAGGGAGGTATTTATGGCCGCGGGCCCCATGGATCAGACGATAAGGCCCTGCCCCCATGACTTCTCCCTCTCTCCCTGCATCCCGGAGCCTGCTTCCGGCTCCTCCTGAACTGCTCGACAGTGCCTGTGAGGTACTGGGCCGCACCGCAGGGGCACTTCCTGTCACCCGCGAAGGAATACCCATTACCCGGGAACTGGTGCAGGTCACGCTTGAGATCCTGAACGAGGAATTCACCAAGAGCCTTCCGGCTGAGACGCGGAGATTCGCGGAGGGCCGGGTGGTGCCAGGTCTCGACAGCAGGCTTTCCGCCCGCGGCTACCCGGGACAGGGTACGTCCGGTGTTATTTCCGGGATGCTCCTCGAAGCCGGTATCTGCAGGAGATCGGAAGGTGCCGATCGCGAAAGCCGCCGGACCTTCCCGGTAATCCGGCTTCTCGAAGAATGGACCTGGACCATCACCGGGCCGAAGGTCAGATCGCATCCCGGGGTTCAGGCCCCCGGTACCAAAAGAGATCTATCCTGCCCGGGGGAACCTGCCGGATTCGACCAGTGCCCGGTCTGCAAAACCGGAACAATTGAACTTGTCACCGGCCGGCAGCTCTTCGGGCTTCCTCCGGGCGACTACCGGGAATGCGGCTCCTGCCATGCAAAGTTCGTACCGGAGAGTGGCGGCATGTGGCGTCTGGTCTCAATCGGGGCCATCCAGGACCCCAGCTGGAGGCGGCTCCTGAACCAGAGTAAAACGAGTGAAGCCTGGCAGGTCCACCTGCGGGTGGCATCCCCGGCCCGGACTTTCCCGAGGCAATCCCCGAAAAAACTGCCGGTGTCGTCATCCGTGGGGACCACGAAATTCAAAGAGGGCATCCGGGAACTCTCCAGCGGACAGCTCTCGGTGGAGTTACGGGGGGCAGCCCGGTTTTTTGTACCGGTCCCGCTGGTATTTGACCGCCAGGTCACTGCGGATCTCTACTTCAGGATTAAAACACCTCTCCGGGATATCCTCAAACGGGAGGTGTTTGCTGCTATCCGGGAGGAGCAGGCTCCGGCGATCAGCCGATCCCTGGACTCCCCTGCCGGAATGTTCCTTGCGACCCTCAAACGGAGTTTCAACCCGCTGTACCGGGCGTTTCTCAATCCCTTCGGGGAAGACGAATTCAGGAATTTCCGGATGAAAACCCAGGATATTTCTGAGAAGGAGGGTGTATTTCTCATATTCCGGAACGCGGAACTCGTGTACGCAGGAGTCACCCGGGGGAATTTCCGGAACGCTGTCGACGAGGGGATCGGGCTTGTGCTGCCTTCGGACTGTCTTCTTGGGGGAGATGAGATACGCTGCCGCATCAATGCGGAACTGTGCCGGGATCCCGGGAGGTTCCGGATTTTTGCCTGCACATCCCGGGAAAAAGAGGCGGCCGATCTCCTGTCCTGCATCCTGAAGGAATACCAGCCCGGATGGAACCGTACATGACCCGGGAACCTGATTCGCCCTATCGTTATGCATATTTACCATGCTCGTTAATATCTGGTATACCGGTTCCGAAATTATTCCGCAGAGCAGGTACCGGCTATATCATGGCACGTACACGAGGGTATGAGGCAATACCGGAAGCACGGGGATACCGGGATTTTGTGTCAGGGGAGGGTAAAGGCAGCCTATGGTTCTGAAGAAAGGAAAGGATGAAGAGGACGATCTTTCCCAGGAACCCTATCCGAGCCCGCGCTTTTTCACAAAGCCTGGCGAACAGGTCTACCTTGAAGCCCTCAACGTTGCCGTGAAAAAGTTCCAGTTTCACGCGTACCTCACCGACCAGCGGCTCTTTTTAATCGATGTTGTTGAGAAGAAAGTGAAGGCCACGGCAAAAGATATCCCGATTGATTCCATCGAAGGATGCATTGTCGAGGTGTCCCCGAACCAGGATCCGGTTCTCGTTCTTTCCCTCCGCCAGGACGACGATGAGATCAAGCCCCTCAAGATAACCTTCGTGCAGAAAGGGAATGACCGGTCCGCGGAGACTGATGCCTGGGTAGCGACAATCAGCGGCGAAACCCCGGTACCTGCACACGAACCGGAAGAGGAAATCGAAGAAGAGCCGGAATATGAGCCCGAACCCGAACCGGAAGTACGGCACCAGCCGCCACCGGCAAAATCGCGGCCCGTAGTTATACCCCAGCCACGCCAGGGGCCTCCCTCCTCCCAGCGGACTCCGGAACCCCGCACCCGGGTTGTTCCCCAGAAAGAGAGCCAGGCTGGGTACGCACCGTACCCGGTATCCCGGGAGAAGCCTCCAGCGCAGCGTTCTTCCGGTCAGCCCCAGCCGTCCCGCACGTTCGGGGTGCCGCAACCGGTTCCCCGGGATGCAGGTACCAACGGATCAACCGGGAGACTTCCGCAGCAGGCACCCCGTGTACGATCCCAGGAACCGGGAAGCCCGGGTCGTAAACTTGAGATCGATACCACGATGAAGACTGCAATGCGGACTGCAATGCAGCCGCTGAAGCAGCCCCCGCTCCAGCCGCTCCGGCATGCCCCGGTCGAACCGCTCCGGGACCGTCAGGAAAAGCCTGCATCCGCCCGGTACACCGAAAAAGAGGATTATTCCCACGGGGAGCACGAGGAAACCCGGTCCGATGACGAGGGACAGCCCGATACGATATTCTGCTATAACTGCGGACGAAAAGTTCTCAAAATAGCAAATTTCTGTCCTTCCTGCGGGACCCGGCAGATGCATCCAAAGGAGGGCGCCCAGAAGGGGACTTCCCGGGAGGCGTCTCCCGCTCACCGGAGCCCTGCCCCCCCGGTCCAGCGGAATCCCCCGCCAGCCAGGTACGAGGACTCCCGGGATGACGAGGAAGACGAAGGCGAATATCCTGAAGAACGGCAGTCCCGGTCGAATTCCCCGCAACATAAGAAACCGCTGAAGAAATCTCCTGATTCGACTATCCTCCACAAATTCATGCGAAAATAGGTTTTCCTCTTTTATCCGGACCCGTTCCTCCCGGTAAACGATACCCGGGTACTTTGAAACCGGGCCGGTTCTCACCAGAAGAAACCGTTAAGTCCGTTCCCGTCGTTTTTCTAGGTACGATAATACCGTATCCGAGGAAAGCGATGAAGAGAAATATCAGCGTCGAAGCGCTCAACCAGATACCCTTAGAACAGCAGCAGATCGAACTTGTCGAACGCAAATGCCTCGGCCACCCGGATAGTATTGCAGACGGGATTGCCGAGTCCATCAGCCAGGCCCTCTGCCGGGAGTACCTCAATGAATTCGGGGCAGTCCTCCACCACAATACCGATCAGGGCGAGATCGTTGCCGGGGAGTCGGTGCCCAAGTTCGGCGGCGGGAAAGTCGTTAAGCCGATTTTTATCCTGATTGACGGGCGTGCCACAAAGAAGTTCAACAACATTGCATTCCCTGCCGATACCATCGCGGTCGAAGCAGCCAGGGAGTACCTGCGGAGCCACTTCTCGACCCTGAACCTGGAGCGGGATATTATCATGGACTGCCGCCTGGGTTCCGGTTCCACGGATCTCTGCGATGTCTTCAAGTCCTGCGAAAAGAAGGTTCCGCGTGCCAACGATACCTCGTTCGGTGTGGGCCACGCTCCCTTCAGCGAAGTTGAGAATATCATCCGGGGAGCATCCGATCACATCGACAACAAGCTCCGGCCGAAGCACCCGGTTATCGGTCAGGACATCAAGATCATGGGACTCCGGAACAAGGACACGATTACCCTGACCGTTGCCTGCGGTATGGTGGACAAGTACTGTTCCGGCGTCGGTGATTACGTGGAAGCAACGGAACTCCTCGGTGCAGAGATCAAGAAAGTCGCCGGGAAGTATACGAAGCGGAAAGTCGCTGTTCACGTGAATACTGCTGACGATATCAAGGGAGAGAGCCTCTTCCTGACCGTGACCGGGACCTCTGCGGAGATGGGTGACGATGGTTCTGTCGGACGCGGGAACCGGTGCAACGGGCTCATCACCCCGAACCGCCCGATGAGCATGGAAGCGACGAGCGGGAAGAACCCCATCAACCACATCGGGAAGATCTACAACCTCCTCTCTACCCAGGTTGCACAGGACTGCGTGAAGAAAGTCGGCGGAATCGAAGAGATGTACGTGCGGCTCCTCTCCCAGATCGGGATGCCCATCGACCAGCCGCTGGTTGCGAGCGTCCAGGTCCTTCCGAAGAAGGGCGTCCAGCTCCGTGAGATCCAGGGCGATATCAACGGTATCGTGAACGACTGGCTGGAAAATGTCACCACCATCACCGAGAAGGTCATCAAGGGTGAACTCAAGACGTTCTGAAGGGACTGCAAAGAAACCTGCAGCCCGGAAGAAAGCCCGGTCGGATCCCGCTATCGGGACTCCGTCAGATGTCCTGCGGCTCGCTGTCCCGAACAAGGGCCGGATCTCCCAGCCGATCCTGGACCTGATGGAGAAGAGCGGTCTCCATCTCGATGGCGCAGCGGAGCGAAGGCTCATTGCAAAGACCTGCGACCCGCACGTCGAGGTGCTCTTCGCCCGGCCCATCGATATTCCGGAATATGTCGCGACCGGGGCCGCCGATATCGGGATCACCGGCCAGGACATGGTCGCGGAGCGGGATGTATCCGTAACGGAACTCCTCGACCTCCAGATAGGCCACGCGAGAATGGTCCTTGCCGTAAAAGACGACAGCAGGATAACGAAGCTTGCCCAGCTGGACAAGGCAAAGATAGCGACCGAGTTCCCGACCATCACCCGGAAATTCTTTGAGGAGAGCGGACTCTCGGTCGAGATCGTCCCGGTCGGCGGCGCCTGCGAAGTGACCCCGCACCTGGGGATTGCGGATGCTATCGTCGATCTCACGAGTTCGGGAACCACGCTCAGGTCCAACCGGCTCCGGATCCTGACGGAAGTCATGACTACCCGGACCGTTCTCATCGCAAATACATCGGCACGGAAGAAGAAGCGGGCGAAGGTGGACGAAATCGTGCTCGCGTTCGAGAGCGTGGTCCGGGCAAAAGGGCAGTGCTACCTGATGATGAATATCCAGAGGTCCCGTGTGGACGACATTCGCCGGGTGCTCCCGGGCCTCTCGGGGCCGACCGTGATGGAGGTTGCGTCCCGGGAAGACCTTGTCGCGATTCACGCGGTTGTCGATGAGGAACGGGTGTACCAGCTGATCAGCCAGCTCAAAAAGGCCGGGGCAAAAGACATCCTCGTGATGTCCATCCAGCGGATGATCCGCTGACTTTTTATGCAGATCTTTCCTGCGGTCGATATCCTGGACGGGCAGTGCGTCCAGCTGGTGCAGGGAAAGCGGGAGAGCGCAACCCGGTTCGGGGACCCGCTTTCCTGCGCCCGGCGCTGGCTGGACAAGGGTGCGACCGCCCTTCACGTCATTAACCTTGACGGTGCATTCGGTTCCTCGGGGAAGAACGCGGAGCTTATCCGCACTCTTGTCCGGGAGACCGGCGTTTTTGTTGAACTGGGCGGCGGTATCCGTTCCGTAGAGGATGCCTCCTCATGGCTGAATCTCGGTGTGAACCGGGTTATTCTCGGGACCGTTGCCACGCAGCAGCCGGAAATCATCAAGACCCTTGCCCGCGAATGGGGAAGTGACCGGATCATGGCAGGGGTGGACGCAAAAGCCGGGCAGATCGCGGTCGAAGGCTGGCAGGAAACCCGGGGCGATTACCTCACGTGGGCGAAGAAGTTCGAGAGCCTGGGTGCGGGGTCCCTCCTGTACACCAACGTTGACGTGGAAGGGCTCCAGGCGGGAGTCCGGTTCGATCCCGTAAAAGCCCTTATCCAGAGCGTCGGCATCCCGGTGGTTGTGGCGGGCGGCGTTTCCGGCCGTGCCGATGTGGAAGGCCTGCGAAGCGCCGGCGCCGCAGGGGCGGTCCTGGGGTCGGCCCTGTACAGCGGAAAGATCCGATTGGAAGATGCACTGGAGGCAGGAGCATGAGAACGAGCGAGTTATCCCGGAACACGAAAGAGACGAAGATAAAGATCACCCTTGACCTGGACGGCAGCGGCAGTACCGATATCGGTACGGGAATTCCCTTTTTCGACCACATGCTGGGCGCGATGGGAAAGCACGGGGGATTCAGCCTCACGGTCCACGCCGACGGCGATCTCGCGGTCGATTCCCACCACACGGTCGAGGATACCGGGATCGTTCTCGGCGATGCGATCAAGAAGGCGGCCGGGGAAGGAAAAGGAATCCGGCGTTTCTCCCACGCCATCGTCCCTATGGACGAGGCGCTCGCCCAGGTTGCGCTCGATCTCGGGGGCCGGGGCTACCTGGTCTGGAACGGGAGTTTTGGAGGGCAGAAGATCGGGAACATCGATTCCACGCTCTTCGAGCACTTCTTCTACAGCCTCTGCACCCGGGCCGGGATCACCTGCCACATCACGTTCACCGGGAAGAACGATCACCACTCCTGCGAGGCGGTCTTCAA
>JBDKRP010000176.1:0-6999 GCA_039683275.1 Methanoregulaceae archaeon
TGGTTTGGCAATCCTCGCGTGTGCTATAGAACAACGACGTTTTAGTAAAATAAGTTATCTCTCTTTATCGGCCTGCGACCCCCGGATTATCCGGTGCAGGATATGGCAGCAAACATCCCCCGTTGTATATTTATATGCGTCATACCCCATCTCTTGGTATGTGGGCTGAGATCATCCGTGAGTTTTCAGACTCCCCCTCGCAGGGAAAAGTGGTGCGTTTCCTTCTGGAGAATGGATTCGGGATCAACGAGTCGGGACGGGTGACCGTGAACGGGATCGAGATCCCGGCAACGCAGATCGCAAAAGCTATCCATGTTGATCGCAGGGTAGTCGATGCAACCGCGCGACGGATCATGGACCTCTCCGAATTCCGGGGAATTTTTCTCAATATGCGGACAACCCCGGACCTGAGCCGGGTAGCGGAATCTCTTGGCTTTTCGGTGATAACGGTTCTTCCCAAAGACGCGAATGAGAAAGGTATCGTTGTTGCTGCAGTGGAAGTCCTTGCATCGTTCGATCTCCCGATCCGTCAGATCTTTGTAACCGATCCGCACACGAGCGAGGCCCCGAAGCTTGTCATCATTGTCGATGAAGCGCTCCCTGCGGGCGTTATCGAGCAGATCCGGGCCCTTCCCCAGGTCCGCCAGGTAATTCTCTGATATCCCCGCAGCCTGCGTTCAGGTCTTAATCGCAGATCAAGTGCACTTCGTTGAAGAGCCGGTACATTCTCTTCCTGGCCTTGCGGGGAAGGTAAAATACGTCTGCCAGGTTCTCTTCTTCCGTAATGCGATGGCGACCTTTCACCAGGTTGTCGGCATTTGTTACCAGCTTCTCAACCGCAGTCTCCGGCATGCAGTTACGGGGCAGAAGACCCAGCAGCGTACATTCATCCGGAGTCAGTCCCGCACCCGTGTGCCGCTCAATAATCCGGGAGAGTTCTTCCGGATCGCCCGCCTTCCGGGAGAGATCTGCTCCCGCCTGGGCGTGGCCGATGGAGTGGGTGACAGACCTTCCTATGTCATGGAGCATCGCGCCCTCAACGAGGAGGTTACGGTCAATAAAAGGAGAATCACCGGCCAGGGAGAGTGCAACATCGCAGACCGCATTGCAGTGAGCGATAACCTTGCGGCTGCATCCTGCCTTTTCCAGGCGGGCTTCGCATTTGTTTCGCAGTATCTTCGGGTTATCCATGACCCAGTGTTTCGCTCAGGGCTGCAATCCTGCGCTTGAGGGCGATAAGCAGCATTTCGTTATCGAAATGGGACAGTTGCTCCCCGCATTCGGTGCAGGCAAAATCATGTCCCGATGCCTGGTTGAAGGTCGAAATGATACCGCAGGTCTTGCAGATATAGAAATCGTTTTCCTCTTCAAACTTTTCCCGGATCCGGAGTTTTTCGAGAATGTACCCGATCTCTTCCTCCATCGCCCGGCTTACATTGTCAAAGCGGAGCTGCCAGAGATACGTAAGCCACCCGGTCTCGTTGTTCTTAATCCGGCGGTATTCAGCAAGCCGCTTTTCGTACAGGGTATAGAGCGTGTGGCGCACCGAGTTGAGATTGATCCCGGTCTTTGCAGCCAGGTCTTCGTCGCTCCACTCGCCCTCTTCCGGGAACTTCCTGAGAAGATTGATTCCCTCCTCGCCAATCAGCCTGAGAAGATAGGCATACAGGGCCTCGTCGCAGAGCACTTCATCGATAGCTGCCATTATCGGACATATTGGTTTACCCGGTTGATATTTTTATCCAGCAGGGCAAGTGCAGCTTCCCGGCTGGCACCCCAGCCGTACACGCTCACGAGTGCTTTTGATTCTTCAATAGGGGTTCCCTTCGGGGGGATATCGGCAACTGCAGGCGCAAGAAGAGCGAGATCGTCCCGGATGGTAAGATCCCGATCAGCAAAGAGAATGCTCCGTGCAGCATACTGTACCGGATCCGGGCGGGTTACGGGCAGGATGCCCCGGCAGGCATTCGTATGATCGAGGAAAAGATTCCGGCCGGTCGCCATCTCAACCGTATCGAGTGTTCCCTGGAACCGGGGATTGATCTCGATTGCCCATACGGAATCCCCGATAACAAAATCTATTCCCACAGTACCCACGCAGCCGCTTGCCGCCGCGATAGTTTCAGCGTGCCGGATCATCGTTTCCCGGAGGGGATGATCGAACGGGGTTACTGACCCTGAAAATCCGTAACGGCCCGGACCATTGCCCCGCAGGATCTGTTCATTCACTGCAATCGCGGCAGCCCGGGTCCCGTCCGCAACGCAGCAGACGCTTGCCGGGGTTCCGGGAGCTACTGCCTGGGTAATTGCCGGCATTTCTCCAAACTCTGTGTCCCAGACTTCCCGTTCCCGTGCATTGCCGATGACCCGGTTCCGCCATCCCCCAGAGCCGCACCGGGGCTTGATCATGGCAGGGTATTTTCCCTCCGGAACGAGCGGAGGGATGGGAATTCCCAGATCCTCTATGAACTGCTGGATCTCCCGTTTGTCAAGGAACCGGGCTATCCGGTCCGGGGGAGTTCCGCAAAGGGGAATTGCGGATGCAATCTCTTCAGCGCCGGAAGTGAGGATCAGCATATCGAAGCGGCGCCGTCGCGTCATCTCCTCAATCGCAGGTGCAATCTCCTCAAGTTCCTCGAACCGGATCCGGTCTTCCGTGTACCAGGCAAGATCGATATCGCAGAAATGATCGATTGCAGAGACGAGATACCCTGCCCGGTACGCAGACTGTGCTACGTGGCGGGTGGCAAACCCTGCAACGAGGACCCGGCCTTTTATTTCCCTTCCGCCATCTTCCCGTGAGCGCAGGGTATCACCCGTATTTCCGCCTCCGGGAACTGCGGGTTCAGCCGCGTTCCCTGGTACAGGTGGTCCAGGAAAACCGCAAGCCCGGAGATCTCGGAATGGGGCTGGCCGGTCACCGCCACATTGTAATCGGCAAGGCCGTACATCTCGCCCGGGACTTTCTCAGCGCCGACCACGACAAGCACATCGGCATTCCGGGACCGGATCTCTTCCTCGACATCGGTAAGGCTGAGGCCGTACATGGTCAGGTGGACGACAATACCTCCCTTCTTTTTCCAGTCCGTGATGCAGCGTTTCCATTTCACGTCGTTTTCAACAAAAAAGTCCCCGCCCCATCGCGAGACAACGTCTCCTATACTATCAGCGATCCCATGATCCTGTGCTGCAAGGTACATTCCTTTCGCCCCGAACGCCCGTGCCGTCAGGCCGACATGGGTCGTCACCCGCTGGTCCCGCTCGGGCCTGTGCCCGAGCCTGAGTACTGCTGCATCCATCCTGCGAGTCACCTCTCTTTTTTCATGGTTACGACCCCGTTCTCAATGGTGTACGGGAGCGAAGTATCATATTTACACTGGCATCTCAGGAGGGATTCCTGGATCGGGAGAGCGCGGATCAGATCTCCCGTAACTTCCACGAGGAAACCGGATGCAAGCCTTTTTGCCGAAGCGCGTATGGCAGGGTCGTCCTGCCCGGTCGCTTCCGTAATTTCTGCGATGGATTTTGCACTGGTTCCCAGGGTAAGATGGTAGACCTGCCAGTCAAGATCTTCATCTTTCATTCGGGTACTATTCCTCTTGTGAGGAGAATATAGGTTGCGCCCGTGGGCTGCCTGTTCCCTGGCCGAAGGTCTTTTGGATGCCCGGGGTGAATCAAATGGGATGAGTCCCGCAAACCAGATCCCCTATCAGGAACTCTCCGGAATTGCAAACCGGCTCTTCGAAGAAAGCTGCGATGACGAGGAGCTGCTGGCAACCGCGCTTGACCGGGTACCGGGAGACGTGCGCAGCCAGCTTCTGGTATCCGACCTCCTGAATGCGTACCAGGTCTTTTATTATTTCTTCCGGAAGCGGCCCGATGAAGAGATAACGGAGCGCCTGATGCTGGAGTCCGGTTCAGCTCTTGTATCCGGTGTTTTTGTGGATGAGGTGGATCTCCTTGAACTGAAGTTCCGGGTGGAGAACGCAAGTCCCGTTATCGATATCAGCGACGGGCAGGAGGTTCTCTCTGCATTCCGGGGAAAAACTGCATTTGATGATGCCATGCGATATCTTGAGAGGACGTTCTGATCGCACGCTCCCCGTGACGGACTCTGATCACCGGGGTGCGTGCAAATGCCGGCTCCAGCGGGATTTTGCCGCTTTATGAACCGGTTCCTTTTTTATGCCTCAGATACAAATACTGCCATTCCGGAGTGATTCCAGTGAGCAGTTACATGGGAGGAATGATAGCATCCTATCTAGCATCTCCCGAGGGCCGGAAGAAAGTACACGAGTTTCTCTCATCCCCGGATGGGAAAGACGTCGTACGGAATTATCTCTCGACTCCCGGGGGGCAGCAGCTTGCACGGGATCTCCTTTCCGCGGCGCTCGAAAGCCTGGATCTTCCCGAGGATCTCAAGGTGACCATTCGGGCTGCGCTTGAGAAGAAGGAATAATAGTTCTGCAGGAGCCCCGGGGAAATATCCCGGGCAATCTGAAAACCTTTTTTACGAGAACCGGTAACATTTTCCTGTTCAGAATAGGGGCCTTATGGAATCCCTGGAAGGTGCCCGGGTCAGCGATCTTCAGGAGGGAACAATGAAAAAGTTCCCTGCCGGCGGTCGCCGAGATCCTGCATGCAAAAACAGGTGGCAGCATACACGCAGCCGATCCCGGTATCCCCATCCCGGTACGGATCTCCCGGAGGGCCGCCTTGAGGGAACTATCCTGACCTGCCTGTTCCACAATTCCCGGGTTGATCTCAGGGACGGGCATGTTGTCCGGTGGACAAACCTTGCCGGGATTGTCCTTTCGCATGAATCCCGGGTGAGGCTTCCCCGGCCGATCTGTGTGTACCCGGTACTTATCGAAGGGGAAAAGATCCTGGTCAGGATTCCTGCCTGGGATCCTGCTGACGTATGGCCACGGGAACAGAATTGCTGTTCGGGAGACGGAAAACCGGGGGCATTCCCGGAAACCGGGCAGGAAGTATCGCTGCCATATATCTTTTATCCCGCAGGGAAGGCGGATTCCGGACGTTTTACTGTTTTTGCTCTTCCAGAAGATTGTTCAGGAGTGACGCGGCACCTTCCGAATCCCCGTTCCAGAGGAGGGTCCGGATATCAGTTACATCATATCCCTGCTGTTCGAGAATGTCGAGATCGTATTCGGTCAGTTCGATCAGGCCCTGATGAGGAGCACCCGGATTTCCCGAGGCTCCGGAAGGATCCATGGGCCCCGCTCCAACGGGAGCTGCAAAGATGCTGACCACTGCCATGATAATTACGAAGCCGAGTGCAAGATGGACCATTTTCATGCTATTGTCTCCTGAAAGATTACCGGATTTCATTCCTGCGGGATAATCTGTGTATGTAAAGAATATTTTACATAATGTTATTTAATCATTACCCTTACCGGGAGCTGCCGGATCCGGCATTCGTTCCCGGCCGCGGGCTGGTAATCTCAGGAAAACGGGAATAATTAGTTCTGCAGAAACGGACATGAACGTGAGTTCACACCGGAAGCATGAAAATCGAATAGTCTCACGATATAGTTTATATATTTCAAATGGATTGGGATGTTCACCATAATCGATTTTCATGGGAAAACCTCAAATCCCGATCCGCACATTGACGCGTTTCTTAAAATTAACAGAAAGTATAGGGAAACCCGATATGGTTTCAACAGAGCGCGCCATGATCCGGGGAATCATAGATGAGAATGAAAAAGAAGTCACTTCGCAGAATTTGAGTTTTTCATACCAGCCGAAAAATTATATTTTCCGGGAACCGCCGGTACCGGATCCGTTTGAGGTTCCCGTATGTCAGCTGCTTTCGGTCTTCCCCACCGCAGCGAGATAGATCAGGAACTGCTCCGTCCCGTCGATTCCAAGGAGAGACGCCATGAGATCGTCATCGAATGCAGCAATCGCACATACTCCGCATCCGATAGATTCTGCTGCAAGGTACAGGTTCTGGCAGACATGTCCTGCGTCCAGGTGGAGATCCCGGTATCCCCGCTCGCCATATCGCCAGGTCATCCGGTACTGGACGGCCGTCCAGAGAAATGCCGCCCCGCTGCGGAGGATGAAATCCTGGTTAAAACAGGCTTCGGTGATATCCACAAGAAGCGTCGGATCGGTGCTTACCCGCTGGAGCCGGTGCGACAGGGCAAGGTACCGGTACAGCCCCCGCTCCAGTCCTGCGACGTCGTTAGCGAGGATGTACGTTTCGAACGCGTGACGGGCGCCCGCTGAGGGAACTGTCCGGAACGTCGCATAGGTTCCTTCCACCCGTTTCACGCCCTGGGTGCCCCAGAGCAGGAACGAAAGCTCGTCGAGCGTTATGGGTTTCCGGGCATAAGACCGGACGCTGTGACGGGATGCAATTGCTTTCCTGATATCGAGCAGCGGAACATTCAGCTTTTCAACAGGTGGCAGATCCAGACTTGGTTTATCCGGATCTGCCGGAATTTCGAGTGGCGGCTGGGGAACACCCCGGGATTGATCGGATTTCCCGAGGTACCGGTATTTTGTTCTCTCCATGAATTCCCGGCCGATTCCTCCGGGGTGAAATTCGTGAGCGGTCATAGATATCTGATCAAAATCAGGATGTGAACCGGGAAGATGGAAAGCGTATCGGTGCAGACAAAAATTTCCGTGAGGGAAATTCTCTTTTTCGGGAGTCTTCCCCGGGATCGCACGTCAAAGTATTGAATGGGTTATGGGGAGTAACACAGTCCCTGGCAGGGAAATACGGCCTGCCGGACTTTAAAATACGGTCCGGAATATAAGGATCCGATTCGTCTGAAACCGGATACCAAACAATAAATTCCATTCGCTTTAGAAAATCACATTACCCACCAGGGCAAGAGATCTGCTATGAGCGAAGAAAAGGTAAGTAAGGCGTTCAGAGATTCTGGTATAGAGAGCAGGATAACCTGCGTTCAGGCGTTCAGACTTTCAGAAAAATACGAGATACCGATGAAAGATATCGGG
>JBDKRP010000177.1:0-3220 GCA_039683275.1 Methanoregulaceae archaeon
CCAGGTCGATCCAAAAACAGGAGGCCGGGAAGGTGCCTCTGTTTCGGCCGGAAAATACCCTTATTTCGGGCAGGGATTGGCTTAAATCCGGTTTTACATAGAGATATTTCCGGCTTGTAAAATAATTCGGGGTCTGGTACTGAGAAACCGGACAAATCCGGAAATCGGAGCCCGATTTGGGCGTATTTTGGGGGGTCCGGAGATACGGTCCGGGAACCTTAGTCGGTACCCGGTTACTTCTGCCGGCCCTTCCTTCGCGACAGGACGTAGGATCGCGTTGCGGGACACGTTAACCGGTCGCTTCTCCGGTCCCCTGCCCGTACGTTTCTCGCAGCACGATAAGGAATTCCCGCAGGATCGTTCCCGGGGAGGAAGATCCCGGCCGGTGACCGGTCCCCGAACCGAGAATATAATTATCCCAGGAATCCAGTATACTCTGAAAGGTACGCTATGCAGGTCCAGTACGTATATGATGAACAGGGAAGAAAGACCAGCGTCATCATCCCGATATCCCTCTGGCAGAAAATATCCCGCCAGAAAAATGCTGTGCGTGACAAAAGTCCGTTTGATCCGGCCCGATACCGGGGAATCTTCCGGAACCTCGGGATTGATATCGATCGGGAGCTCATGGACCTGCGTCAGGAATGGGACCGGGCGTGAAACGCTACCTCTTCGATACAAATATCCTCATTTACTATTTTGCGGACATGCTCCCGGAACGGGAAATCACGAACATCGAGCGTATCCTGAAAGAATCGTTCCACATCTCGATTATCACCAAAATAGAATTCTTCGGGTTTGAAAAGTATTCCCGCGACGAATTTTCCCAGGAACTTGAGTTCATCGGACATGCATCAGTTATTTTTCTTACGGATGAGATCGCGGACATGGCGATTGACCTTCGCCGGAAAACACGGATAAAGATTCCGGACGCGATCATTGCGGCAACCTGTCTCGCAGAAGATTTCACACTCATCACCCGGAATGAAAAGGACTTCCGGGATATTACGGGGCTGGAAATCTACAATCCCTTTTCGGAAAGTACACCCTGTATAGCCGGATGACCAGGGTTTTTTTCTTCCCGGATTACGGGCTCCCCGGAATTGAAAAATTCCGTGCGTATATCTGCTCCAAACGGGAGAGAGTGCCGGCTGCCCCCTCCTTTGATTACGCCATGAACTTCCTTCTTGAACCGGTCACTACGGTGCCGACGCAGTTATACAGGGACCAGATATCTGTCGCGGATGAAGCGATGGCTGCAATCGATCCCAAAGACACACCATTTCTCGCGCCTGCCCTTCACCTCGAAAGCCCGATCTGGTCTGACGACGCCCACCTGAAACGGCAGTCCCTTGTCCCCCTGTTATACAACTTCGGAGATTGCCGATCTGTTCCTGAAAGAAACCGGGGAACCGTAACGGTCGGGCCGCTTCCGGGAACAATTCTTTTCCGGCTTCGGGTAATAAAACCGGATCCGCCGGCAGTATTGATCAGGTGGGTTCTCCCATTCCAGCGACCGGAAACCATTGTTCCCCATCCCGGGCAGAGACCGGTTCCCCATCTTTTCCGGTCCTGCCCGGGATGTAACGCGCGGAGTCTCTAGAGGATGAGAGAAATGAATTCTGGAGTTTCTTTATGGAAAACGACTCTTGACAACGCAACTAGAATTTCCCCTGTGGATGGGGTTTGAGATGTGCGGTTAAGGTATTTGATAGCTCTCTGCATCATATACTATCGCTTCGGGGCGGCGTTGCCAAGGGGTATATTTTTATCCGGGAACATAAATAGTTAACCTGTTCTGTTCGATTGAACGGGAAAAATAAAATGTTCCAATTGACCAACAGGTGATTATCATTTCAAAAACCCCCGACAGTCACTGAATACGGTTAGAACTGGTCGCAGTCTTCATCACCCGAATGGTTCATGTTCCTTCCCGGGGAAGATTGAATTCAGACAGAGACGGCATGACATTTCTTCCGCTGACACAAGCCCAGAAAATAGTAGTGAGATTCCGGCACGAAGGATGGACGCAGCAGGAGATCGCAAATGCGTTCGGCTCCACCAAGCCCGGCGTGGATAGGATCGAGAAAATTGCCTGGGAGAAGATCCGTCTTTCGAAATCGACCCTGATGATATACTACGGGATAGATGCCCGGTGGCTCTGTACCTTAAAGGCCGGTTCCGATATTTTAGCCACGTTTCCATTGCTGGAGGAAGAATCTGCAAAATATAACCTTTCGATACGAACGGATCTGGTCGATTTTGTCACCCGTGTCAGGAAAGAGAGACCGCACGCGCTCCGGCGTGGGCTCATCCTGGAGGATATCGAGGTATTCCTCCGGGACGACGGGGAACTGGATTTCTTCTGAGGCAGGATTCGCTCGACGATATACCTATTTTCAGGTTTCCCCGGAAAACCACCCTTTCGTATAGCCCCCAAAAGGCCGTTATTAGCGTTCCGTGGTATACCAGGTCATCGCCAAAAACAGGTGCCGCAAAACGCGTCTATTTTGCAAATAGGAATCCCCCAATTTGGAGGCTGATTGGCGCAAAACCCGTTTTAATTGGTGTAATTTTCGGCTTGTAAAATAATTCGGCATCCGAAAAGGGAAATCCGGACAAATTGGGAAATCCGGGCTCGTTTTGGGCGTATTTCGGGGTGGGTGGAGAGGCATTTTCAGGAAGAAACCGGGAGATCCGGGCTGCCGGTATACCCGTGTTTCAGCAGAAAGCATGAGGGAAGGGACACGCGAACTCCCCTTGGAAGCAGCGGCTTCACAGGTTTTCGAAAATATCCTGTAAAATATCCTGCGTGCCCGGTGAATCCCGGCAGATCATTGCGAGAGACAGCGGCAGTGCTCGTCCCTCTGCCCATCCGCGAAACAAAATGCCTGTTCGCGATCTATCAGGGTTTCGTAATAACAGTTCCGGGAGAGATCCCCATTCAACTTCCTGATGGTGAGTGGGCGGGGGGATGAGCATGCGAACTCCGCCCATCAGGGCAGTTCTCATAGAGAGCAATTGGATTATTCCGGAAAAATCACCTGTCCCGAAATTACAGGGTTCATGAAACAATGTCGATCCGTTGTCCGGAATATCCGGATGCATCCGAATCCGGAAAAATTTCCGCTGGAAAAAACCAGAAAAAAAATCAGATATACCTTGCTTTCATCGAGAGTTTTCTCGGGGTGTAGAGCGGCCGGAACGGTCTTCCCCCCAT
>JBDKRP010000178.1:0-2406 GCA_039683275.1 Methanoregulaceae archaeon
GCCTCGAACCGCTCTTTCTGGTCGATGGGATCGTTCAGCTCGGAAAAGCCGTTCGAGAGTTCCATCCCGGCAATGAAGAGCTCAAAGCGCTCGGTGAACCCTTCCTTCTCCCGGTGCTTCTTGGCAAGCGGGGAATTCTCTATGGGGAAATCGTAGATGAACGTGGGCTGGATGAGGTTAGCCTCCACGAACTCGTCAAAGAAGAACGGCAGGAACTCCCGCTGGGTGATCGGGGTATTTGTCGCGATCTGGACCTGGAAGGTCTTCCTGAACTCGGACGGGAACTTCTCCTCGGCAATCTTCCGGAGCTCGGCCGCGGGGGTTTCGAGGACATCGATACCCGAGTATTCCTTCACGGCGTCTGCCATCGAGAGCCGTTTCCAGGGCTTCGCGTAACTGATAAGGTGGTCCCCGTACTGGACCTCGTACTTCCCGTAGATGGAAAAGACCAGCCAGGAGAAGAAATCCTCCGTGAGGTCCATCATGTCCCGGAAGTCCTTGTATGCCCAGTAGATCTCGACCATCGAGAACTCGGGGTTGTGGTTCGTATCGATATCCTCGTTCCGGAAGTTCCTTGCAAACTCGAAGACCTGCTCGAATCCCCCCACGACGAGGCGCTTGAGGTACAGCTCGGGCGCAATACGGAGGAAGAGCTTCTGGTCAAGGTAGTTGTGGTAGGTCGTGAACGGCCGGGCGTTTGCGCCGCCGTACACCGGCTGGAGGATCGGGGTCTCGAATTCAAGGAACCCTTTCTCGTCCAGGTACCTGCGCAGGAGTGCGATGACCCGGGCCCTGACCCGGAAGGTCTCCCTCGCTTCGTCGTTCACTATAAGATCGACGTACCGCTGCCGGTACCGCTTCTCAACGTCCGTGAGCCCGTGGAACTTCTCCGGCAGGGAAGAGATAGCCTTTGTCAGGAGTTCCATCCCGTCGACCCAGATCGTGATCACCCCGACTTTCGTCCGGAAGACGCTTCCCGTCACGCCGACAATGTCGCCACGCTCGATATACTGGTCAATAAAGCCGAAGAGTTCGTCGCCAAGATCGCTCTTCCTGATGTACAGCTGCACCCGGCCCGTCGCGTCGCCAAGGTCCATGAAGAGGGTCTTCCCATGGTTCCGGACCGTATAGATGCGGCCGGCGAGGGCAACCTTCTCCTCGCTCTTGTCGTGGCCGATGGACTGGAACTTCTCTTTGACCTCCTTCACGGTTGCCGTCCGGTCGTACCGGTACGGGTAGACCTCGACCCCTTTTTCGCGAAGGGCTTTCACTTTCTCAATCCGCGTATCTTCAAATGCAAGGTTGGGTGCCGGGGACATCTCGCAGTACTCCACTTTCTCTCCCGTACCTGCCATCGCCGCAGGACCGGCCCCTGCTGGACCGGTATCCGGGATAAGTACCTTAAGGGTTCCTTTTCAACGGTAACAAATCTATTGCTGGCAGGGGGAATTATTTCTCTCTTCAGGAAATAGAGGAAATTTCTCAAGAAAACCTCCGTGAATTCTGAAAAAGCACGACTTTGAGTCACTGCGAATTTCAGCGTTTTGCTCCCGATAAACGTATCCCCGGTCTATTGCCGGGATAACCTCAGTTTCCGTAAGAAAGAGGGAAACGGTCATTCGTCTCTGGGATAGTCCGGGAATACCATTGAGTTCGATCTCCGTACCTGAAAAGGGAAAGACTGGGTTTCCCGGGACTCCCCGGATTGCATTTGTGTACGACGATGGCGGTTCGAATGGGGGTGAGCCTCTCCCTCTCAATAAGCCCGCTCTGTCTGCGGCTGCTGCAATTGACCGGAGAACTGCCATCCGTTTTCGGGGAGACGATCCTGGTACCGTTCTGATGAGGACAGAAAATGTTACCCTGACAGAACCCGGTTTGCACCCGGAGACTGGCGATTACTTTATAATCATTCTTTACAAAAAGACAAATGTAATTAGCTCGGGTTTGATCTGCGGGGGATGAACGCGCCGGCAGGCATTGCTGTCGGGAATCCTTTTTGCCGGAAGCAGGCAACCGGGATTTTTACGGGCCGGGAGGCAGGGCATTCCCGGGATCGCTGCAGCAGGATCCTATCTGATTCCGGGACAGGCACCCTATCCGGGGGATATGCAGGAAGTATGGCGCAGGAGATTTTTTCAGACCCGGGACGGAGCGTTTTTGTTGTTGCATTGCTGGTGATCACGCTGCCTGCGCTCGCGTTACCGGTGGCGGCGGCAACGTGGACCGTCGGGACTGTTGACAGCAATGGGAATGTGGGACAGTACACGTCGCTGGCACTCGATTCGTCCGGCACCCCGTACATCAGTTATTACGATGCCACGAACGGCGACCTGAAGTATGCAAACTGGACCGTGTCGGCGTGGAGTACCCGGACCGTTGACAGTACCGGGGATTCCGGGAAAT
>JBDKRP010000179.1:0-8128 GCA_039683275.1 Methanoregulaceae archaeon
AGTTCGTCCACCTGGGAAAACCCGATGACATATTTCTGGGTCATTCGAGTCCCGCCTCGTCTTGATTTCTCCGGTACGCCTGCTCTTCCTGGATGAGAAAGCGGAGATCATCGTCCGTTTTGATGGCACGGTACAGTTTGGTGATGATGGTAGGAGAGATGCCCACAGGGTGAGCGAGGGCAGGAAGTTTCAGGGAAAAACCGCGCGGAGAATGCTGCAGTTTTCCTTTCTTGTCTACATAGGTTCCTGTGCCGTCGGAATATCGGATGTATGCTCCGTCATCCAGCGGGAAAAAGGTCTTCTGTCCGTCAATTGTTTCAGTCTGTTTTGTCGTTTCAGTCGTGGTTTTGCTCATGTTTTAACTCCAAATTGCGTTTTACGTCGATAGATAGAGTTAATTCACGGCGAACAGGCAAACAAAAACTATTAAGTCTGGATACTGCGATGTTATTCAGTCAGATTGCCTCTGGCATCTGCTGAAAGAGCGGGGTCGTGGCCTAGTCCGGTATGGCGACGGGCTCCAGCGGTCTTTGCGTCCGGTGCAGATGATGATCAATGGGTCTGCTGAGCTCTCTTCTCCCGCTGGAGAAGGCGGAGAACCCGACGGGGTTTTCCGGTGGCTGTGATGACCCGTTGGAGCACTGATGCATGTCGGAGAGACCCGTCGATCGTGAGTTCAAATCTCACCGACCCCACGTTTTCAGAATGTTTTTTTAAGGAAATTTGCTTTGGGATGTCCCGCTACAGGTATCTCTCCGGGATTTCCGGATTCATTCTGAGGATACCCGGTTCAAATCTGTCTTCAGGAAACTCCTTCCGGTAGGATGCGTGTTCATCACGCATACCATTTGATTTAAGCAGACTCCCGATCCATTTTCTTCCAGCGTCCCGGTGAGGCGGCACGGAGCCGATGATTTCAGGCTTCGGCTCCGATCACTCAGATACCTGGCTGATGCACCCCCGCTCAGAACCAGGAACCACCCGGACCAACAATAAAGGGACTCATGGAGAGATTCATGTTCAGCAGAAACAGCCTCATCCTGCTCAGCGCCTGTGCTGTTGTGGGAATCAGTATCCTGCTTGCAGTTCTGCAGGTATTACCAGGATCAACGGGTACGGGGTACGGGACCCCATTTTCCTTCGGTATATCTGAAAGCGCCGGTACGGGATCCTTTGCAAAAGACCTTCCGACATTTTCTTCCGGGGAAGAGGTACGGCAATTCCTGATGAACCACACCGATACGAATAGCCTTTACCCTGTTGTATCCGGAACAGTTGCGGGGGAGTACTTTTCCACCGGGGAAAAAAAGGTAAAACAGGTGCGGACCTGGAGTTTTACCGTGGATCTCACCCGGTTTTCACCAGATGCATACATTGTAAAGGCATCGTCTCCGGAAGCAGGAATATCGGCAACGGCACTTTTCTCCCTGGATCCCGGACCCCGACCTGTCGAAAATACACCTCCGACTGCGTCAGCCTCCGCCCGTGACGGTCAGGACAGTACCCTCGATTTCATCACGATTGATCCTATACCTGACCAGTATCCCGGGGATCTCCTGGTTGTAACCGGAACAACGAACCTGCCTCCTGAAGCAGATATCGTTATTGACGTAGGATCAACCTCATTCAAACCGACACGGATTACCGGAACAAACGGAACCGGTAGCATTTCCGGAATTGCACAAAGTACTACCCGTTCCTCAGATGCAACAGAGATCAGGAAGTTCTCAGCTGCCTACCCTGCTATCCGGGGAAGCGTGAAGCCAGACATTATGGAAACCAAAGGCAACCTGACCTACGTAATAACGGGAAATTCCCTCGACATTATCCGGTCCGGCCCTGCCGATTCTGCAGAACTACTCTCGACCATAAAATTTTCCGGAACCCCCATCGCATTGTATGGGGAAGAGGGCAGACTTCTTCTCCTTGCAAACGAGACAACTCCCCGGGAACAATGGCTCTGTACCCCGGCTACCTGTAGCGGGAGAGCCGATTCACAGGAAAGGATGGTTCTCTTCCTCTATTCGGTTGCCGACCCGAAACATCCCGAGCTCCAGCGTACCGTTTCTGTCGCGGGTTCCTACCAGGCGTCTTTCGTATCCAACGGATTCTTCTATTTTGCAACGGAAAGTCCGCTCATCAATCTTTCAACCGGGGTAATCCTTCCGGATGTAATGGATTCCGAAGAAGGAACGACAACCCCTGTCGTTTATTATGTCGATCGGAACGATCAGGCATTCTTCTATACTACCTGCGGGGCACTCGACCTCGGGACGAACGATCCTGTCAATGCAAAGACCTTTCTGGTCGGGACTTCGGGGGCGGCCCTTCTCACGCCAACGCATTTCTATACGACGAGCACCACCCCAGGGAGAAATGGAAGCGGCACGGCAACAGATATTGTTGCATTCACCCTGGACAAGGGAAAAATTGCGTATTCCGGACACGGGTCCGCAAACGGGACCCTGATCAACGAATACTCCATGAACGAATACCAGGGAAATCTTCAGGTGGTAACCGAGGTTTCCGGCTCCGGAATGACGGATTCCCTGCAGGGGTCATCGGGTCAATACACGAATACCTATATCTTCGACCGCAGGATGTCGGTCATCGGATCCCTCGAACATATCGCTCCCGGACAGCAGACCTATTCCCCCCGGTTCACGGGAGACCGGATCTATCTTGGTACAGGTTACCTGTTCGACCCGTATACCGTGATCAATACCACGGATAGTATGCCGGCGATTGCCGGTAACCTCACCCTGCCGGACAATTCCGGGTTTTTCTATCCGTACGATACTACGCATATCATTACGGTGGGAATGGAAACCGGAACCGATCTCTATGGAGGGACTAGCGCAGGTGGGATCCGGCTCTCCATGTATGACATATCGGATATTTCAGACCCGGTCCTTACGGGAAAGAATGATCTCGGGGGACAAGGAAGCAGTTCATCAATTTTTGAGACCCCCGAGTCGTTCTATTTTGATCGCAACACCAGTATTCTTGTCCTGCCCATCCACGTGAATTCTGGTGAAGAGACGGAATCCGGAAATGCGACCACGCTTCTGACGGGAGACGGGGAGAGTTGGGACGGCGTTTATGTCTTCTCCGTAAACGCAACGGGATTCGGGCAGGTGGGAATGGTCCGGCAACAGGATGCTTCTTCCCAAAGCATATCGCCGGTCATTCGCTCACATGCAGGGAATGGCACACTCTACACCCTGTCACAGGGTTCCCTGGTAATCAGCAGGCTGGATACTACGGTCACTCCACTCAAATCCGTCCTTCTTATCTGATATCGGAATATTTTTTCGATATTTTCAGGAAAACGGTACAGTGACTGAAATCAGGAGACCGGAATCGCAGTCAGGGTTCCTGCAGACCATCCGGGTAAATCCTCATTCGCAAATCATTCCCATACGATTCCTTCAAATATCCTCTGATACCAACCCGACCCGCATGAAATACCGGTTCATCTGCATGTCCTTTATTTAAAATCATTTCAAAAGATTCATAGGACCTGTAAAGAAAATTGTACTTAAGTTTTTAGGTAGATCCCCGAATGATCAATGTTTTATATGTCGATGATGAGCCCGCCCTTCTGTCTCTCGGCAGAACCTTTCTTGAGAGGTCCGGATCCATTTCCGTAGACACCGCAGTGTCTGTCGACCAGGCAGTAGAGATGCTTGAGCGGACTCCCTATGATGCCATCATCTCGGATTTCCAGATGCCCAAGATGGATGGCATACAATTCCTCCGTTATGTCAGGTCGGAACGGGGCCAGTTGCCGTTTATCCTTTTCACCGGGCGGGGACGGGAAGAGGTAGTAATTGAGGCACTGAACAACGGGGCTGATTTTTATCTCCAGAAAGGCGGGGAACCGAAATCGCAGTTCGCAGAACTGGAACACAATATCCGGCTTGCAATAGAGCGGAAGCGAACCCGGGACGAACTCCAGGAGTCCCGTCAGCGGATGGCGGATCTCATCGAACATCTCCCGGATGCCACGTTTGCCGTAGATCTGGACGGAATGGTAATGGTCTGGAACCGGACCATGGAAGACCTGACCGGGATGCCCGCAGAGAAAATCCTGGGAACCGGCAACTACTCGTACGCGCTTCCCTTTTATGGCTCGCGGCGTCCGCTTCTCCTGAACCATTTTCTCGGCCACATTGAAGATCTCAAAAAAGCATATCCGAATCATGAACAACGGGGTAACCGTCTCATTTCCGAAGGGTTCTTTCCAAAAACGTACGGCGGGAAAGGGGCTTTCCTGTGGTTTGTCGCGTCTCCCCTTTTTGACACCAGAGGAAATATCGTAGGTGCAATCCAGTCGATCCGGGATATTACCGACCGGAAGACCGCTGAACAGAACCTGGTCAAGACCAATGAGGAACTCCATGCAGCGTATGAGCAGCTGGCTGCAACCGAGGAAGAGCTCCGCCAGAATTATGATGAACTCATTACAATGGAGCGGAATCTCCGGGAGAGCGAGCAGCGGTACCGGAATGTCATCGAGGACCAGACCGAGTTTATCTCCCGGTTTACCCCGGATGGCACCCACATTTTCGTGAATGAAGCATATTGCCGGTATTTCGGCAAAAAGCGCGGGGAGATAACCGGTAAAAAATTCACTCCTGCAATACCGGATGCGGACGGCGATCCCCTCCGCAGTCATTTTGCATCCCTGACCCGGGACCGTCCGGTGGCTACCGTGACGCACCGGATTATCATGCCGGACGGGGAGATCCGGTGGCAGCAGTGGAGCGACAGGGCTATTTTCAACCCTGACGGGAGCGTTCGTGAATACCAGTCGGTCGGCAGGGATGTCACCGATCTCAAGACAACAGAAGAAGCCCTTCTCCGGCGAAATGAAGAACTCCATGCCGCGTACGAACAACTTACGGCAACTGAGGAGGAACTCCGGCAAAACTATGATGAACTCACGGCCATGGAACGGAATCTCCGGGAGAGCGAGCAGCGGTACCGGAATGTCATCGAGGATCAGACCGAGTTTATCTGCCGGTTCACCCCGGATGGCACCCATATTTTCGTGAACGAAGCATATTGCCGGTACTTTGGGAAAGACCGGAGCGATTTCATCAATGCAAAGTTCCGCCCCGATATCCCGAAAGAAGATCGGAAATCGATGAGCCTCGCTCTTGCTAACCTGACGGAACAAAACCCGATCGCAACGATAACCCACCGGATCATTATGCCGGATGGAGAGGTCAGATGGCAGCAGTGGACCGACCGGGCCATTTTCAATCCTGACGGAACCATCCGGGAATACCAGTCCGTAGGCCGGGATGTCACCGATCTCAAGAAAACGGAAGAGGAGCTTCTCAAAAAGAATGAAGACCTCTATGCCGCTTACGAGCAGCTCTCTGCAACAGAGGAAGAACTCCGCCAGAACTATGAGGAACTCAGTTCAATGGAACGGAACCTCCGGGAGAGCGAACAGCGGTACCGGAATGTCATCGAGGACCAGACCGAGTTTATCTCCCGGTTCACCCCGGATGGCACCCATATTTTCGTGAACGAGGCATATTGCCGGTACTTCGGGATAGATCGGGACGAGATCATCCGTAAAAAGTTCCGCCCCAATATCCCGAAAGAAGACAGGGAAAAAATCCGGAACTTTTTCGGGGCGCTCACGGAAAATAATCCTGTTTCAACGGTGACCCACCGGATCATCATGCCGGATGGAGAGATCCGGTGGCAGCAGTGGAGCGACAGGGCCATCTTCAATCCTGACGGGACCATCCGGGAATACCAGTCCGTAGGCCGGGATGTCACCGATCTCAAGAAAACAGAAGAGGAACTCCTCAGAAAGAATGAAGAGCTTAATGAGATGTACGAAGAGCTCACGGTGACCGAAGAGGAGCTCCGGCAGAATTACGATGAACTGATAACAAACCAGCAGGTCCTGGAAAAAACGGAACGCCGGAATACGACACTGCTTGGGGCGATTCCGGATATGATGTTCATCGTATCGGCGGATGGAAGCTACCAGGATATCCATATCCCGGAGGACGGCGATTTCTATCCCTATACCCGTGACCTTGTTGGGAAACATATCCGGGATACCGGTTTCGAGAAAGAGGTTACCCAGGCCATACTGCACCGTCTCGATCTCGCCGTCCGGACAAAACAACTCCAGCAGTTCGAATACGCGGTAAAACTCTCCGACCGCGAACGGATCTATGAAGCACGCCTTATGGCACTGAACGAGAAGGAAGCTCTCGCGATTGTCCATGATATCTCGCGCCGGGTCTCAACTGAGACCACCCTCCGGGAAAATGAGCGGAAACTCAATGCCATTGTCCAGGGGTCACCGATTCCCCTCTTCGTAATCGATAAGGACCACAGGGTAATCCAGTGGAACAGGATGCTCGAAGAGTTTACCGGAATAAAATCCCACGAAGTGATCGGGACATCAGGCCACCTGACTGCGTTTTATCCGGAGAAACGTCCCTGCCTCGCGGATCTTCTGCTGAATGAATCCCCGCAAACCATCCAGGAATTATACAGCGGGAAATACCGTAAATCACAGTTTTTCGAGGATGCATACGAAGCTGTGGATTTCTTCCCGAGTCTGCCGGGGAAAGATGGCGAGGGCAGATGGCTTTACTTTTCAGCTGCGCCCATCCGGGATCCGGAGGGGAATATCATCGGGGCCGTCGAGACGCTTGAGGACATCACGGAAGCCAGGCAGACTGAAGAGGCACGCAAGCAGGCCCTCAAAAAACTCAACCTCCTTTCCCGGATTACCCGTCACGATATCCTGAACCAGCTCACCGTGCTTTCAGGATATCTTGCGATATCCAAGATGCAGAGCGAGAATCCAAAAATACTTGATTATATCAGGAAAGAAGAAGTGGCTGCCGAGACTATCCAGCGCCAGATTGCATTCACCCGGGATTACCAGAATATCGGGATTCATTCGCCTCGATGGGAGAACCTGAGCCATATCATAAACTGGGTGAAAAGTACCCTGAAACCGGAGAACGCGGAAATCGCAATTACCTTTGAGAACGTGGAGATCTATGCAGATCCCCTTCTCGAAAAAGTGTTCTACAACCTGATTGAAAATGCCCTCCGCCACGGGGAAACACTGACACGGATAACATTCTCGGCCCGGGAGACGGAAAACGGGCTCACCCTGCTCTGTGAAGACGACGGTACCGGGATTCCCGCGAGCGAGAAGGAGAATATCTTCAACCGGAAGTTCTTTAAAAATACCGGTTTCGGCCTCTTCCTCTCCCGCGAGATCCTCCAGATTACCGGACTCACGATCCGGGAAACGGGAGAACCGGGGAAGGGAGCGAGGTTTGAGATTGAGGTCCCGAAAGGAGCCTACCGGATTTCCCGGTGACTTCCGGGATTCTTCCCCGGTATCCCTGACGGGGATGGTCTGATGCCAGCCCCCGGAAAAAACGGATCCTTATGACCGCCGAACTTCATCTTACAGATGCGTTTACCGGTACGCCGTTCCGGGGGAACCCGGCAGGAGTCTGTATTCTCGATGAGGAGGCAGATCCCGCATGGATGCTTTCTGTGGCAGGGGAAGTGCGGGCTTCAGAAACGGCATTTCTTTTCCCCGGGAAAAACGAATGGAACCTGCGCTGGTTCACTCCCGTGACTGAGGTGGATCTCTGCGGTCATGCCACCCTTGCGGCAGCGGGCGTACTCTGGAGTTCCGGCCGCGAACTCCCCGGGTCTGCAATTTCATTCAGGACTCGTTCCGGGTTACTTACTGCCAGAAAGGAAGGCGACTGTATCTCACTTGATTTCCCCGCAGAACCGGTATCGCCAATACCCTGTCCGCCCGGCCTTTGTGAAGCAATCGGGTCAGTTCCGGTCTTCACCGCAGCGAACCGGATGGATCTCCTTGCCGAGGTTTCCTCAGAGACCCTCGTCAGGAACCTTGTTCCGGATCCGGATACCCTCGCGAAACTTCCGTACCGGGGGATCCTGGTGACCGCACGTTCCGGCAGCAAAGACTACGACTTTGTTTCCCGGTTCTTTGCACCGGCGGTGGGAATACCGGAAGACCCGGTGACCGGATCCGCTCATTGCGCCCTCGCCCCGTACTGGGCAGGGAAACTCGGGAAAACGTCAC
>JBDKRP010000180.1:0-8035 GCA_039683275.1 Methanoregulaceae archaeon
GGAACAGGATGGAACTGCAGGAGGACAGGGGGGCGGAGTACCGGGGCTTTGAAATATCTCTGCAGCAGTGAGAAACGTGAGTGGTTTCAAACATCGCGATGCCTCCTGATGGTGGGGTCGCGTGCCCGTCCCTTCGCCCGCTCACGAGTGTGGGAATAATCCAGGACCCCTCCTCATACTTTAGGATTTTTCGTAACAAACTGAAACAAGACCATAATGCAAAACCGATTTGTTTTCGTGGCCGGGCGGAGGGACGGGCACAGCCGACACATCTCACAATGATTCAGGAAAATAACAGAACTATCCAGTCCCTGCTTATCGGGAATCTATTCAAAAACCAGCCTCACTTATGAATCAGAACTGGAAAAAAGAAACAGACCAAAAAACAAATACCGTACCTGGCGTTCCCTGAACATCCGGTCAATTGCCTGCACAGCGGTCTTTGCAGCCCCCATTACCAGGATAACGGTCGCTGCACCAGCCGCGACATCCCCGGCTGCGTAGACCTTCGGGACCTTCGTTCTCCCGTTCCTGCCCCCACCAGGTTCCCGTTACCAGTCACACTATACAACGATCCGTTGATAATGATAAAAAAATACGGACTGTCATTCTCCTCGAATGAGTCCCTAAGAATGGAGATGCCGATTCCAAAAAATTTGAGTTTTTTCAAAGGATGCTTCCCTGCTGTGATCCCCTGTCACTGCTGGTACCGGACATGCCATACCCGGACCAGCCAGCCTTTTATGATGGCATCGTACGATTTCTGGACATAATAACACCCGACAATCAGGCCCGGGATGATGAGGAACAGGAGTATTCCGTTCTGGAGATACCAAGTGAGCCCGATCTGGTGTACAAACTGGCCGGTTACCGCAAAGACCGGCATATGAAACAGGTATATTGAGTACGAACTTACGGAAAGTGCTACGATGGCAGGAACAAGATATTTTGAGTGTTTTGCAAGACGATTTTCGATGGGAAGGAAAAGATCGTTTTTCCCGGCAGCAATCGTTCCTGCGATGAAAAAGAAGTAATACAGGAAGAAACGGTAGTCAACGATGTTTCCGGCCAGGTGAACAAAGATCAGGAAAACAAAAATGCCGAGGGAGAATAGCAATCTGTTTCTCAAGGTACCCGACCCGGCCAAAAACAGGGGATACATGGCGTACATCATCATGATGAACCCAATGAACCAGAGGGTAAAGACAGGTTCGAGAAATGCGGGAGACAGTATTACCTGAAGGCACAGGATATTCGCAATCCATTGGGGGATGCTGTAATTGATGGGATGGTAAAGCCCCACTACCTGGAAACATAGGAAAAAAATGAAGAGTGCTGCGAAATATAGCGGATACATCCTCACAATCCTCTTCTTATAGAAATTCAGCACCTCTTTTCCGTTCCGGATATTCATGTTGTTCGATGCGATGGCGCAGCCGGATGCAAACGTAAAGCAGGCCAGCGCAATAAATTTGAGAACCTCGAAGACCTGAGAATTCAGGCGGACTGGTGCAGACAGGAAATTCTGCATATGTACGAAAATGACAAGGAGGATTGCAAAGGCTCTGATTGCATCTAAAAAGATTACCCTCCTCATGTGTACCTAGTAGGATATTTCCTCATCAAGGAAATAATCAAGCCCTCATCCTCCCGGGTCCAGCGCTCTTTTCACCCGGAACAGAAAAGGCGTGAAGTATACCCCGAACGGCCATCCGATCACAGAGTGTATTCTCCAGTGTCACAGGATAGAATGAAAAGGATGAATCCCCGGGGAACTATCCGGAAAACCCTGTATTCACCCGGAGAAAAAAAGAATCGATCCGATACTATCTCAAAAGAAAAAGTATCCGGGCTCTTACCGTTCCCGGAGCATCCGGTCAATCGCCTGCGCCGCTTTCTTCGCCGTCCCCATCGCGAGGATGACGGTTGCCGCCCCGGTCGCGACATCCCCGGCTGCGTAGACGTTCGGGATCTTTGTCCTGCCGTTCTCATCGACAACCAGGTTGCCGCGTCTGCTCTTCTCCAGCTGCGGGAGCAGGTCCAGGAGCAGGGGGTTCGGACCCTGCCCGATAGCCTGGATGAAGATGTCGGCATCGATGGTAAACGTGCTGCCCTCTTTCGGCTTGGGTTCCGGCCGTCCCGAGGAATCCAGTTTGCACATATCCATCTCCACGCATTCGACGCCCGTGACGCACGGGTCCCCGAGGATCTTCACCGGGTTTGCGCACATCACGAACTCTATTCCTTCTTCCTTTGCGTGCCCAATCTCGGCAGCCCGCGCCGGGAGATCCTCCTCGCGCCGGCGGTACACGAGGGTCACTTTCCCGCCAAGCCTGCGGGCAACGCGTGCCGCATCCATCGCAACGTTGCCTCCGCCTGCGACCACGATCCTGCTGCCCCGCTTGACCGGCGTATCGAACTCCGGGAATTTGTCGGCGTGCATCAGGTTGACCCGGGTCAGGAATTCGTTCGCGGAATAGACGCCCGGCAGCTGCTCCCCGGGGATTCCCATGAAGTACGGGAGACCTGCACCGGTCCCGATGAAGACCGCATCGAATTCCAGGAGGTCGTCAACGGGAACGCTCCGTCCCACAAGGTGGTTCAGTTTCAGCTCGACGCCGAGCGCCAGCACCTGCTCGATCTCGGCCTGCACGATCTCCTTCGGGAGCCGGAACGCGGGAATCCCGTACATCAGGACGCCGCCTGCCTCATGCAGGGACTCGTAGAGCGTGACCTTGTGGCCGAGCCGGGCGAGTTCCGCCGCTGCGGTGAGACCCGCAGGGCCTGCGCCAACGACCGCGACATGCATTCCCTTATGCGGGTTTTTTTCCGGGATCTCAAAACCATGCTCGCGTTCCCAGTCGGCAACGAACCTCTCCAGCGCTCCGATCTTCACCGGGGTTTCCTTCTTGCCGAGGATGCATTCGCCTTCGCACTGGGTCTCCTGCGGGCAGACCCGTCCGCAGATTGCAGGCAGCATGTTCTGGGCCTTGAGAACCCGGGCAGATTCCCGGAAGTTCCCTGTTGCAATCTCCTGCACGAATGCCGGGATATCGATTCCGACAGGGCAGCCCTTCACGCAGAGCGGTTTCTTGCACTGGATGCAGCGTTCCGCTTCCCGAATTGCTGCCTCGGTAGTAAGGCCGGTATCGACTTCCGCGAAATCCCGGATCCTCTCCTCTGCGGGACGGTCACGCATGGTGCTTCCCCCCGCATTCGCATACATGCGCCTGGTACCCGGCCAAGGCTTCCTTCTCCTGGTCGAGATACGCCCGCTGGCGCTGCATCAGGCCGTCGAAATCTACCTGGTGGGCGTCAAACTCCGGGCCGTCCACGCAGGCAAACTTCACTTCGCCCCCGACCGTCACCCGGCAGGACCCGCACATCCCGGTGCCGTCCACCATGATCGGATTCAGGGAAACGAAGGTCTTTACGCCGAGGGGTTTTGTTACCGCTGACGTGACCTTCATCATGATCGCGGGCCCGATGATCCAGACTGCATCGATCTTCCGCTTTGCAAGTTCCTGCTTCAGGAGATCGGCGGCAAACCCGTGGTGGCCGAAACTCCCGTCATCGGTTGCGATGCCAAGTTCGTCGCAGGAGTCCTTCATCTCATCCTGCAGGATCAGGAAGTCCTTGTTTCGTGCGCCGATGATCCCGACAACATGGTTCCCGGCTTCGCGGAGTTCGCGTGCGATGATCGGGCAGCAGGCGATCCCTGCGCCGCCGCCAAGGACTACGCAGGTCCCGTACTTCGCGATCCCGCTCGGTTTCCCGAGAGGCCCTGCAACATCCCGTATGCAGCTTCCCTGCGGCATAGCCGCGAGCTGGTACGTGGTCTTCCCGACGGTCATAAAGACCACCCGGACGAGATCTCCCTTCACGGCAGAAATCGTGAGGGGTACCCGCTCCCCGTTCTCATCGGTTCTCAGGATTACAAACTGTCCGGCCCGTGCGTGCCGGGCGACGTGGGGCGCCCGCACCCACAGTTCAATCATGCGGTCGGCGATCTGCCGCGACGATTCAATCTTATACAATCTCTCTTCACCTGCGGTGGGATCCGTGTGACCTATCTATGGGCGCTATCGCCTCTTTACCTTACGCACCCGTACTGCGACCCCGCGCGAGGACCGTTCCATCTCGTCCGCACCCATCGCGGCCCTGCCGGTCGCTGTCACCCGTTCCCCGATCACGAGGACCTCGTCCCCTTCGCGGATTGCGGGATCGGCGGCAGTAACGCCCGGGGCAAGAATGTCCCCTTCCGGAATGAAGTCGTCGATATAGACCCGGTACCCGGTCGGCATCATCTCCCAGCCGTCCATCGTGGGCCGCAGGAGACCGGTCCCGGGATCGATGCCAAAGAGGATTGTCCGGTTCCGCATGAAGACAAGATCGGGAAGCCTGCCCTTCACGACAACTCCTTTCGTGTCAAGATCGACGCCGAACTGCCAGGAGGCAAGGCCCCGGAGGAGTTCCCCTTTCATCTTGCGCTCCCCGGCAAGGGCATCGTCCAGCGCACGGAGCGCAGTATCGGACGCCGGATGGTCACGGCAGGAATATTCGAGCGGGATCCCGCAGGCAGCCGCAGCTTCCTCCGCGACTTCAAGCGCTCCCCCTTCCAGGTGTGCTATCACGCGCCGGTACTGGTGCTTTTCGAAATACCTGCGCAGGTTATCTGCAAGGATTCCTTTCTCTTCCCGGTCCCAGTAGCCGGTGACCGGGACATCGTAATGCATCGCGGGATAAGCAAGTTCGAGTTCCCTCGGGACAAGGCCCAGGGGGGACGTCACGATCAGTTCGTGTGCCCGCTGCCGGACCGCCATCTCGTACCTCCGGTGCGACTGGGAGAGGGAGTAGGGTTTCTTTGCAGAACAGGGCAGGAGAACGGCAACCTCTGCCGCCATCGGGGGGAGGTACCGATCAATCACCCGCTCCGCGAACCGCTTCACCTCGATCCGGTTCATGGATTCCGCCGAATTTGCCCGGAGGGTGATCGCCCGTGCAACCGGCGTCCGCTTTTCCAGGAATTCGTAGCGCCGGTCCAGGAACCGGAGGATGCCGACATGGTTCGCATCGTACCGGGCCCGGGCCTCCAGGAGCTCGCGCACCTGACCCCGGGCAATCACACCCCGGACCCTGGCCAGCTCCATCGTGAGCTGGAGACGGTTGTGGAGCCGGAGATCCCCGGCCCTGCATCCTTTGCAGGTGCAGGATTCCGGATCGACGCTGTCCTTCGGGTATTCCCCTTCGGGCAGGCAGAAGAGTCCCTGTGCGGATTTCAGGTCCACGGCCCGGAAATCGAAGAGATCGAATCCCGTGTAACAGAGGATCGGGACGTTGGTGGGGAGGGCTGCACCGGGAGCGTACCAAAGCGTGTCGGGCGGGGCACGCTCTTTCAGGATGACCAGCCAGTCCACGTACGACCGGGGATTTGCGAGCGCCGTGTGCCAGTCCGCCGCCATTACGCAGTCGCCGGATGCAATTGTCCCGGGAACTGCAGGAAGGATGGTCACCGGTTGGCCGGATTCTCCTTTTGCAGCGAGATACCGTTCCGCAAATTCCGGGTTTGCGCCCAGGGGCACATTCGCATGGCGGATTTTCGCAAGATCGGGGAAGACCTTGTCCGTATCGATGGCAGCAGGAAACACGAGCTGCTTTTCCCCGATGGTGTAGGTCCCGGAACGGGCAAGGCCGTCCCTCTTCTTCACGTCACAGGCCGGCACACTGCACCTCCGCAGGGGTCCCGCCCAGCATTTCCCTTGCAAGGGCATGCCATTCCTTCGGGCAGAGGATGGTGAACCGCACATCCGGGTTTGCTTCGATCAGGATCTTCACGCCTTCGAGCCCTTTCCTCATCATCGGGAGGTCCCAGTCCGGGATCTCGCACTGCCCGATCGGGAAGGTCTCGGCAAGTTCCGGGGGATACGGGCCGAACGGCGGCTTGAAGGAGAGAACGGTCCCGAACCCGTCCGGCTTCCCGCAGCCGAGCGAGATCGCGGTGGTCGGCTCAAGAGAGATGCGGGGCAGCATCATCTGGTACCGCAGGACCTCGGTCCTCCGGCAGCTCTCGTCGCCCTTGTAAAAGAACCGGCGTTTCATGACCCGGTCGAAGGGTTCGAGTTCTTCCGTGTGGTCCAGGAGTTCCCGGTAGCCCTGCAAAAGAAGCGGGTGGCCCCGGCACCGTTCGTCCACGAGTTCCCAGAGCGTCCCGTCCGCGATTGCCTGCCTGACCCGGGAGATCTCCGCGAGAGTGACGTAGAGGTTGTGGAGGGCGAGAAGACGTTCCCGTTCCGGGGATTTCCGGAGTTCCTCGGCGGTATGCGAACGGCAGACCTGGCAGGCACAGGGGAGATCGGAGAGTTCATTCAGCCTGAAACTTCCGTGGGAGGTCAGGTACCGCCCTTCCTTTGCATAGAGTGCGTAGGCAGCCGAGTCAAAGAGATCGCAGCCCATCGCGGCGGCGAGCGCAAACATCGAGGGATGGCCGGCACCGAAGAGGTGGACGCAGGCGGATGGCGAGATCCCCCGTTTTGCGGCAAGGACGACCTTCACGAGGTCCCGGTACCGGTACGATTCCATGAGGGGAACGACAGCCCCGATGGGCATGAAGGAGACGACGATCTCCGAGACCTCCCTGCCTGCCGATTCCCGCAGATCAGGGAAGAGTCCGCCCTGCACCGGTCCTGCGAGGTTTGCGTCCGGGCCGAGCGCCTCCTTTGCCTCCCTGAGGCGGGCCATTGTTGTCGCGAGCTGCTCTTCGACCGCTTCCCTTGGAGTGTCCGGATGCGTCGGGATGTCCAGGGGGACCCAGATATCGCTCCCGATGGCCTGCTGGAACCGCACGGTCTCGAGGTTCGTGATCCCGACCTCGCCATAGACCGAGAGCTGGAACGATCCGGAGTCGGTCATGATCACGCCGTCGAAATCGTACACCCTGTGCAGCCCTTCGGTGAGCGCACGCTCCCGGAACCGTTCGCTCCGGTGTATGATGTACGCGTTCGTGATCAGGGCTTCGACACCCATATCCTGCATCTCGCGGGGCGTGATGAGCGGGAGGTTGGGATTGATGACCGGGAGAAGCGCCGGGGTTTTCACTATCTTATCGTTGACGCGCAGCTTCCCGAGCCTGCCTGCGATATCTTTTGCGAGAACTTCGAACTGGATGGCCATCGGAACTCCTGAGGGGAATAGAATTTTCCGGGTAGTATGGAATCCGGGAGCTCTTATCTCTGCTCCCGCCCCCGTGCCGGGAGGTCAGTTCCCGGTTCCCGGGGGTGCGGATTCCGGTTCCGTGAAGATCCGGCCTTCGAATGTGTAGAATTCGATGGCCCGGTCTTTCCAGCATTTTCCCGGGAGCCCCGCTTTCATGCAGGTGTGGTCCAGGAATTCCTCAGGGCCCCAGCTCCATTCGGCCGGGACCTGCGGGAGCAGGAGGCCGCTCATGCCCCTGCCCCGGGCGATGAGCCCGTGCTTCCCGATGACTATCCGGTTTGGCCGATCTTCCGGTTCTCCTTCCAGAAGGACCGGGGGCGTGAGGACGGTCACTTCGATTTGGATTTTTCCGATCTCGGACCGGGCGACCGGGGGAAACCTCGGGTCTTCGATTGCAGCCGCAACCGCCGCATCCCGTATCGCAGCCCCGAGCGGCATCATGGGATACGGGAACCCGATGCAGCCCCGGAGTTCCCCGCGTTCCTTGAGGGTCACGAAGACACCGCGTTTCTCCGAGAATATCCTGGACGGGGGGATTATTGCTTCCGGCGTGCGTGCCAGCGCATGCGAGATTGCGCTTCGTGCGAGAGCGAGCGCAAGGGTTCCTTCCTCTTCTGTCAGGACCGCCATGGTAGGAGATATTTGTTTCAACTGAAAAAGATTCGTTTCCGGGAAGTACGGGTTGGAACCAGGATGCGGGAAATTTTCCAAAGAAGGAACATTTATACGAAAACCCGGTGACTGTGTATATTTGTATGAAGATAACGTTCTCATGTGCCGTATTCCTGGTACTGGTATTCCTCCTCGTAAGTGCCGTGGGGGC
>JBDKRP010000181.1:0-5242 GCA_039683275.1 Methanoregulaceae archaeon
GTACGGGCCGTCATCTGCATCCTCCTCCTTGCAGCCATCTGTGCGATCTGCCAGGCGGGCAACGGCACGTGGAGCAACGGGACCGGCCTTTTTGCCACCGGTCTTGGGGACCGGGTAATCTATACTCTCTCCGTGAGTTCTGATGGCAACACAATCTACAGCGGCACAGGGAGCAGCTCGGTCTTTTCCTACACCTGCGGGTTCACTGCTCCTGCAACGGCGACAGAAACGAGCGCGGTATCATCAGGTTCCGGCAGTGGGAGTAGCGGCAGCAGTCAAAGCGGTGGCACGACGACCAGCAATGCCCGGTTTTCGCACTCCCTGAATGACATGACTGATGACGGAGGTTCCGGCGATGCGGGATTGGCCAGTGATGCGATTCTGGAATCAACCGGCAGTGAAGGTGGTGACGGCACCGGGAATTCCGGAACGGGATCCGGGACCCCTGCCCGTATGGGTTTCCTGTCAAACCGGATCGTCTTCATTGGCATCGGGTGCGGTGCCCTTATGGGCGGGTTCCTTGTGCGTAGGTGGTGGATCCGCCGGAACAGGTTCGATCCGCTGGGGGAGAAATGACCGGGACCCGGACCCGGGCCCGCGTACGGGAGTCCGACCCGCACTCCCTTACCTGCGTTTTTCCAGATATTGCCCTGGAAGAAATTTACTTTGACCCCCCTGGGAATCTCCGAAGAGATAACCTGCCGGCAATATCCAGGATTCCCTGTTGGAAAATCGGGAGTTGAAAAATAAAATCAATCATACGTAATTGCACGGGGGGAATCCCGGTACGGAATAAGTGGATTCTGCCTACTCCCTCTCCTTCATCCGGTCCGCACAGTACCGGATGAGCCAGTACAGGCCGTCCGTGGACGGGTGGACCTCGGGGATATCGCCCATCTCCTGCACGGTCACGCCCTGCCGCATCAGGAACGAGAGATAGGTCCCGACAAGGCCTGCCCCCGGCGCCGCCGAGTAAAACCCCTCGATCTTCCCGGTCCCGGGGTCCACGAAAAGCTTTGCAATCCCGGTCCCGCTTGTCGGCACCTGCCAGAACGACCCGGGTCCTGCCGGTGAGGGAATCAGGACCGGCGCCGCTCCCTCCTCCGGCGGCGTGACAAATGCGCATTCGTTGAAGAGATGCATGGACTGCGGGATAGCCCGGTAATCCGCGGCTGCATCCTTTCCCAGGATATTCTCGGCTGCAACAATCCCCTCGTGCCGGGCGACCGGTGTCAGGTTCGGGGGGCCGGTCACGTCCCCTGCCGCATAGACCCCGGGGACGTTCGTCCTCATGTGGTCGTCCACGATAACTTCGCCGTTCCTCCGCTTCGCGACACCGTCCAGCATCCCGGAGTTCGGGACAAGGCCCGCCGCAAGGAGAACGGCATCGGCAGGAATCGCGGCATCCCCGGTCTCGTCCCGGATCGCGACTGCCGATACCCGGTTCCCGCCGGTGAATCCCAGGAGATCGGCATTTTCGTGGATCACGACCCCGGAGAGCTCCTTCCTTGCAAGGATCCGCACGTGGGGATCGAGATCCTTCAGGAAACAGCTCCGGGCAACGAGGTCGATATGGCACCCGAACGCGTGGAAGATATGGGCATACTCGGCAGCCATGATCCCGCCCCCGACTATCACGAGATTTTCCGGAAGTTCTCCCATTTTGGGAATGGTTTTCGGGGAGAAGATCCCGGGACGGTCGGCCCCGGGAACCTCCGGGATCCGGGGACGGGAACCGGTCGCCGCAATCACCGCGTCCGGGGTGAGGACCTCGTTCCCGACCATTACCGTCTTCCCGGAAAGCCGGGCTTCCTTCCCGTACAGGATCGTAACGCCTGCCTTCCGGGTCTCGGCATCGAGAATACCCGCGATCTTCTCCTGGATTTTTGCCATCTCGGCGAGGAGCCGGGGGAAATCTATCTCGGAGGGCGGGGCGACAACCCCGAGATCCGCAAGGTTCCGGGACTGCTTCAGGAGCCGGGCCACGTCCCCGAGGGCACAGACCGGCATGCAGCCGGAATGGAGACACTGCCCCCCGATTCCGCCCTTCTCGATCAGGGTCACGTCTTTCCCCGCGCCTGCAAGGTGCATCGCGGCAAACCGGCCGGCAGGTCCGCCCCCGAGTATCACTATCATATGTTAGACTTGGCGACCGGTATCTTGATTGTTCCGGAATTAGTGCGCCGTGTACGGCGGGATTAAAAAAAGTGAGCGAACCGGGCCTTCAGAAGACTTCTACGCCTTCGTCCATCGGTTCGGTGAGGAGTTCCCCGGTATATGCGTTGATCTCCGCGATCTTCTTGCCCCGGATCTGCCAGACCGGGATGAAGACCTGCTGGAAATCGATATTGATATTCTTCCGGTCGGGCTTGAGGACTTTTTCCTCGTAGAAGATAGCGTCTCCCTTCTCCTGTTTGATGCGCACGCGCTGGGTCAGCTTCTCGATCAGTTCGGCCGTGATCTTCTCTTTTACCTCGTCTTTGCTGATATGCAGATCGACAATCTCGGAGCTCCCCGGGATCTCCTTTGTCTCCACGTCGGACCCGTCCAGTTCGATCCGCATACCGTTCACCGCGTTGATCCCGCCCCAGCCGTCGGAATCGAAGGGGATCCTGCGGTCCTTGTACACCTGCTCTCCCGAGCTTGTGTAATGGAAGAGCCAGTAGGGAATGAATCTCAGTTTTGCGGTTCCCTGGACGCCTGCGGTGCGCATGGCGCGCTGGACATCCACCTTGACCGGGAGGTGGGGGATACTCATCCCGTCGCCTTCAGCCCCGGCAGATTCCGCTTCTTCCGGTTCTTCGGTCTCCATGACCTCCTCGGATTTTCCTTTTGCGCCCCGGGCAGCGGGTGCACCCGCGCTCTTCATCTGGGAGAGATCGAATGCCAGTTCGCGCTGGAGCATGTCGGCAAGAACCGCTTCCCCGGCAAACCGGACGAACTCTTTTACCCCCCAGAGAATGCTGTTCCCGACGACGATTCCCTCTTCGAGAGTGAAGATGAGTTTCCTGCAGCTCATCTCCTGGTCGTCCACCATCAGGTTGTAGTTGGTGCCGTCGAACTGCGCGATCGCTTCAGGATCGTTCGAGCAGAGGACGAGAAGGCAGTCCGCGTCGCGCACTGCGGAGAGGTCAAGCGGATCATCAACCTCTTCAACTTCGAAACGGGCTGCTTCCAGGATGATTTTCATCGCAGTCCGGGCCCGTTGCCGCATATCGCTATCCATCACCTTTATGTTCCATCGTCTTATAGAACAATTTTTCTATTGCCAGTCCGAGATTAGAGTGATGAACACCCCGCTCAGGTTTGTATGTCACACGATAGAGGACTACGCTATCCAGGTCACCTACGACCCGAAAGAAGGGACCGGATCGGTGGTATACAACCTTTCGCTCATAAAAAAAGAGGATCTCGAATATGCGATATCCATCATCAAGGATGCGTACAAGACCGGGATCTGCGTGAGCGGTCTCGTGCGGATCTTCAACGAAGGGGAAGTCATCGAAGATTTCCGGATTCCGGACGGCCTTGTCGGCATCGCTACCATGTGCAGCCTGACCTTTGACGGGATCCTGATCCGGAAAGGCATTCCCACAAACCCGATCGGGGGCGGGGTTGTCGAGGTGGAGATGCGGGCGCCAAAACGGTTCACCCACATGATCCGGTACGAATATACGACTATTGATCCGCTTCAGGTCCTCATATCCCAGGACATCACCTCGATAACAAAGGTGATGCGGAACGGGAGCGGGACGATCCTTGCAAACCTGCGCGAGTGCCACCGGGAGGCGGAATCTGCAATCGGGGAAGTTCTTGACGAACTGACCGACAGCAGCTTCTCGGGAATTCTTGACGTGGGACTCCCGAACTCGCCGCTCCTGGACGTGAGCGTAAGCCCCGAGTATTTCGGGATTGCGGCAATCGGCGGCACGAACCCGATGGCAGCCATCAAGGAAGGCGGAAAGTGGGTCCAGACCCGGGCCATCAAGGGGCTGATGGACGTCACGAAGATGACCGAGATCCGGGAAATCTGATGCCGGTCTTCCCTGGCGGAGTTCCCTGATACGTTTCCCTGACATTTTACTTTTCTATCGATGCCCGGTTCAGTCAGTACCGACGGAATCCTCCCGGTTTTCCGGCCCGGCCATCGCGTCGGGTATTATGTAGATCCAGTGCCAACCTTGGTGGTAATGTTTTCCTGGGAAGGTGTGCTTCCCGCGCCGCAGGTGCGGACTACAGAGGATATGCGCCCCGTGCTGCGGACTCCCGGTTGCAAGTGCGATGCCCCGCTCTATTTCATGTACCGGGCTCTCGCAAAGAGCGAAGACGACCGGGCATGGCTTATCCGGAATGATATCCGGTACGATGTTACGGTTGTCCCCCCGGGAGATCTCTGCGGCGAACTCGTGAAGACCAAGGGACACTATCACCCGAAGAACCCGGCAGGGGTCGGGTACCCGGAGGTCTATGAGGTTGTCGAAGGGGAAGCCCATTTCCTGCTCCAGTCCCGGGACCATACCGACGCGGTCGCCATATATGCCCGTTCCCGGGATATTGTCCTAATTCCCCCCGCGTACGGCCACATCACGATCAACCCTTCCGATCAGGAGACCCTGGTTATGGCTAACGTTGTATCCACCCGTTTTGAAAGCGAATACCGGGAATACGAAGCGATGCAGGGCGCGATGTACTATGAGACGAAAAAAGGCGTTTTTGAGAGAAATCCCCGATACGGAAACCTCCCCTCTCTCAGAAGGATTACGGCAGGGCCGCATTCCGCTGCCGGGCTCTGCTCCGGGCCGCTCTACCGGATGGTTGCGGAACGGAAGCCATTCGACTTCCTGAACCACCCGGAACAGTACGAAGCAGTTCTCACAGGACTCCTGCAAGGCTAGGCGCAGGAAGCCTCTTGTGCTCGCTCTTTTTGACAAGTGCCAGAACTTTTTCCTCAAGCGGGGTCTTTGCCACCCACTCCTGGCTTTCGAGGGCCGAAAGCGCCGTATCGATCTCCGCGTAGGGTATCCCGATCTCTCCCTCGTCGCTCTGCCCTTCCCAGAGCCCTGCCGAGGGGGGCTTTCTCAGGATAGGTTCGGGGATGCCAAGTTCTCTGGCAACCTCGTATACCTCCCGCTTCAGGAGATGCACGATAGGCTGGATATCTGCCGCATTGTCCCCGTATTTCGTGCAGTACCCGAGCATATACTCGCTCTTATTGGAGGTTCCGCATACCAGCCGGCCATCC
>JBDKRP010000182.1:0-24868 GCA_039683275.1 Methanoregulaceae archaeon
TGGCAGGGATCTGGATTGTCGGGGGTCTTGGAGGAATCGGGGTAGTGTTCGCATTTATTGTAGGCCTGATCCCCCCGGATATTTTCCCCAATGCCCCGCTCTATGTCGGATCGGTGCTGCTCGGGACATTCCTGCTTGCAGTGCCGCCTCTTGTCTTCATGAAATTCAAAAAGCCGTCGTGGGCCATACCTGAAGACCAGGAAGACTGATACGCGAATAATAAAAAAACGGCTGATACGTCAGAGACCCGGGCAAATTTTTACCCAATAGGATACCCATCCAGATTGGAATCAATAATGATCCGGAAATCCTCACCACATAATCCCGGAGGTCCTTTGCCATCTCCCTCTACTCTGTCTTGTCGGCCGATCCCCAATAACCCTAATCTCCAGGTACCGCCTGGACGGACGGGCAATGGCACAAGGGGGGCTCAAGGGTGTGCCTGGGGAACAGTATCATCCAGGACAGTCATTTCAACAACCGGGGCTCCATCACAAAACTGGATCCTGGGGATATCTCCCATAAAAAAAAGGAGGGTTCCAAAACCGGAAAAGGTTTTTACCCCAACGCCAACTTTTTAGCACAATGGAAAATCTGCTCACCACGCCCGAGTTCCAGATGAGCCTGCTTCTCTTTGTGGCGCTCGCCGGTTACCTGATCGCATCCCGGATCAACCAGTCGGCAGTCATCGGCCTCATCCTCGCAGGAATTGTTGTCGGACCGAGTGTTCTCGGTCTCATTACCTATACGGACTTTGTGCAGGGTCTTGCCAAGCTCGGTGCGGTCATCCTTCTCTTTGTCATCGGATTTGAGTTCAACCTCAAAGACATAATAGCCCCGAGGAACTGGGCTATAGCTTCCGTTGGTGTGGTCATTCCCTGGATTGGGGGATACTGGCTTGCGATGGCCTTCGGGTACAGCACTACGAGCGCAATTTTTATCGGGACCGCACTGACCGCGACCAGCATCGCTATCACGGCAAACGTTCTCAAAGAACTTGGGAAACTCCAGACGGATGCTGCAAAAGCCATCATCGGGGCAGCAGTTATCGATGATGTGCTGGCGTTGATCGTTCTTGCCATCACTACCGAGGTTGTCGAGGGATCTTTCACCTATACGGGGATCGCCTTCATTACCGTGAAAGCAATAGCCTTCATCGTTATCTGCGCTGCGTTCGGTATGCTGGTCATCAGCAAATACCTTGCCCGCCTCGACAAAACTGCGTTTGCCAGGAAATACCCGGAATTCATCTTTATCTTTGCTTTGATGATAGCATTCCTCTATGCGATGGGGGCAGAAGCTGTCGGCCTCTCGGCAATCGTGGGAGCGTTCATTGCCGGGGTTTCCATTAAAGATGTTGAACTCAACGAAAGCAGGGATCTCAAGGAAGGTGCGGAATATCTCCAGATCATCTTCGCCTCAATTTTCTTTGTCTCCTTGGGGATTATCGCGGATCTCCATGAAGTCACAGCAGAGATACTCCTGTTCCTCGCGGCGCTTATCATCATTGCAATTATCACGAAAGTCGTGGGGTGCGGGATTCCCGCGAAACTGGGGGGACTTTCCACGAAAGACTCACTCATTGTCGGCTTCGGGATGGCGCCCCGGGGAGAAGTCGCAATGATTGTCGCACTCCTCGGTCTTGAAGCCGGGATCATAGGGCAGGGCGTGTACGTTGCGCTCGTCCTTATGAGTCTCCTCACGACCATCATCACGCCGATCATTTACCGGAACTGGTTCTTCAAGGGAGAAAGTGCGTATGATGAAAACCTCCCCGCGACAAAAAGCGGGGAGTGACCCGGTTCGCAGAACAGGGATCTGCAACCGGGATGTAAAATTCACAGATCCCGACAAAATTTTTAAGTTTTCCCCCCCGCTCCTGTTTAATTCAGGGATCGTTTACGATTCTCGTTCATTTCCACAATTTTATTGCAGTTGGCATCTAACATACCCTGTCGAAGTTCAATTCAATTTTCCTGACTTCGGCGCGATTGATACATGAGCTGGCAGGGTATTCCCCCAATAACCCTGCCAACATATCCGACCACTCTTCTGAAAAATGCAGCCCGTATACCGGATTTTCGAGACTTTCCCGGAAACCCCCCCTTCACCAGAGCCCCGCCAAGGCCCATTTCAGGGATCCGGGGTAGTACAGCTCGATCCAAAAATTGAGGGGCGGGAAGGGGCCTCTATTTCTGCAGAAATTTGGGGAATATCCTGCCCCCGATTGCCTTAAATCCTGATTAAAACCGCCTGATTTTTGGCTTGTAAAATAATTCATCTTCCGCCCGGGGAAAATCCGGGAAACGGAGAAATCCGGGCTCAATCTGACCGTATTTTAATGTGACAGACATACGGTTTTTACCAGAGGTGGCAGGTATCCTTTCAGGGAGACAAAAACTATGCCCGGGGAGCAGCTGCGTATAATGAAACTGGAGAAAAACAGGTCCAATCAGGCCTGTCTATTCCGAAGAATCGCACGTCTCTTTTTCCCAGGGCCGTAAAATGGTCCTGATATTCCGGAAAAATTTCCAGTGCAGGAGCAGATGAAGGATGACAAGCGCAACGAAGGCAAAACTTACAATATCGTGCCAGAGAATCCAGTCATGCCGGGTTGCACCCATCCACGTTACCCAGCTGCCGCCCCGCCCCTCGCCAGAAGGCAGGAAGATATAGAGCACAAGCCCGGTAAGGAAAGAGAGGACGAACGTGACGAGACAGCCTATATCGGCAAGAGCATTGATAGCGATGCGTTTCATGGGAAACCTCAGAACGTTCTGATGTCGTCCTGCCATATTAACCCCCAGGTGGTGCCGGTCCGGACCGTCTGGAAATCATCCTGCGCAAGAAGAACCACAGTATACCTATCAGCAGACCGATACTGCCGATAACGAGCGAATCGCGGCTGAGAAATGCGACAAGTCCGATGCAGCTCAGTGCGCCGATAACCGGAACGAGGACTGGATAGCGGCGATGCTCCTTTGTCAGCCGGAGTGCTGCAACATTTGCAATCAGGTAGTAGATGAGCATCGCAAACGTACCGACCGCGACGACCAGGGTCAGATCCGCGAGGAGGAGTGCTGCGATCATACCTGCACCCGTCACTGCAATCGCATAATGGGGTGTACCGAACCTGGGGTGGATCCTTTCAAAAAGTTTCGGAAGATCCTGGCTGCGGGCCATGGAAAAGACAATGCGGGAGATTCCCATGACCGTGGTGAGGAGAACACTTGCAGTTGCGATCATCGCTCCGGTGGATACCAGGATAATCGCTTCGGAACTTCCGGTAATCCCGATTGCATCTGCGAGGGGGGAACCGGAGTGTGCGAGGGCAGGGGCTCCCGCAAGACCTATGGCGATAACACTGACGAAAAGATAAAGTACTGTCGATATGCCGAGCGCCAGGTAAATTGAGCGGGGAATGGTCGTCTCCGGGTCTTTTACCTCTTCGGCCATGATCGTAACACGGGCAAACCCGGTATACGCAAAAAAGATGAGTGCCGCACCGCTGAGAATCCCCATCGATCCTTCCGGAGCAAAGGGCGTGAGGTTCCCGGGCCGGAAAAATCCCAGCCCGAATACGATGAAGAACAGGAGGATGAGGACTTTTAAAGTGACAAGAATATTGTTGAACAGGACCGATTCCCTGAGCCCGATGTAATTAATGCCGATGAAAATCAGGCAGATTGCGAGGGCAATACTTTTTACCGGGATGCCCGGAAACAGCGTGACAAAATAATGGGCAAAGCCCAGCGAGACAGCCGCACCGACAAAGATATTGGAAAAAATCCAGATCCAGCCTGCGATGAATCCTGCAAAAGGGGAGATGAGTTTTTGTGCGTACGCATAGGTCCCGCCCTCTTCCGGAAGGTAAGCGCCCAGTTCCGCAACGCTCATTGCCGAGAATACAGCGATAACTCCTGCAATGATCACAGAGAAGATCATTGCAGGGCCTGCAACACCCGCAACGATTCCGGTGACGATGAAAATCCCGGAGCCTATGATCGCACCGATCCCGAGTGCTGTTGCACCAAAGAGACCGATCTCGCGTTGTAACAGGGAAGGCCGGGCCCTGGCATCTGACATTAATTACCCCTTTTTTCCCTGAAGATTATTAATGATGGAGAAAGGGGATCCTGCAAAATGAAAAGTTGCCATACTGATACGGGCGCATCCGGATACCGGGATTTTCTGACATTCCTGAGATCCTCATTTCCCCGGTTCAGAACATACCGGCTTTTCCGCTTCTTCTTCAGCCGCCCGATCGTGTATTGTGCTTTTTTCTGCCGACCTTTCCCAAGGATCTCCCGCCTCGGCCCTTGGCTTCAGGACAGCGGGGAAATATGCCACTATTGCAAATTATTTATAGAACCCGAATGAGTATCGCTTATGGCAATTTCAGAAAAAGTTGAAATTCCACAAGGGGTCTGGGACTTCCACGGGCACGTCTGCCCGTTCATGCCTATCGGGTACCGTATGGGACAGGTCGCCATGCGGGAACTGGGCGTTTCACACACCGGGGATCACGGCGCATTCGGCCTCTCGGAGATGGGGGTCGGGCACCCGCAGACCTGCATGATCGACGGGTTTATGGCAGTCACCGGCTGCACGTACGGGAAACTCATGATGGAGAGGCTCAACTACGGGAAAGTAGCCTGCCTCCTTGTAGTTCCGGGGAAGGGAGCGATCCGGGTGTACCTCAAATCGGAGTTCCAGGACGAACTCGGGAAGCAGGAATTTTTTGTGTACCGAAAGAAAGGTATCGAGCCTTCACAAGTTCCGGCTGATGTGGTGAAAAAAGTCGTGGATATGGTCCTGACAACGTCGGAATCAGAAATGTTCGCGGTCACAAGACTGCCGGACTTCACCTTCAGCCGCCCGAAAGGTTCCTTTGCCAAGACAAAATGCAGCAGATGCGGCGAGTATGTCTTCGAGCGCTACGTCCGGATAGTGGACGGGAAGCCCGAGTGCATTCCCTGTTCGGGATATGATCAGGCCTGGGTAAACGTCCTGAAAGGAACGCAATAACCGGTGCAGGATGGACGGCACCCTTCTCGTCGCCATAGCTGCAGTATTTCTTGTATCGATCATCTTCTCGATGTTCGGACAAGGCGGAGGATCTCTTTATACCCCGATTCTCTTTCTGTTAGGTTACGCGACGCTGACATCGATCTCCACATCGCTTGTCCTCAACCTGATCACCGCACTGTCTGCATCGGTCGTCTATTACCGGTCGAACCTCATCGATATACGGTTCGCACTCTGGTTTGTGCCTGGCATCTGCCTCGGTGCGTTTCTTGGAGGGATGGCGGCAGCGTACGTCAACCCCGCTTTCCTGATGTGGCTGTTCGTCATCTTCCTCATCGGTGCCGGGGGACGTATGATCTATACGTACTGGGAGAAGCCGGTGCCAGAAGGAACGTGTCCCGTACAGTTTTCCAAAGGGATGTATGCCCTCATTGTGGCTTTCAGTTTTTTTGTGGGAATAGTTTCCGGTCTTCTCGGTGTAGGCGGGGGGATCCTGATTGTGCCGTTCCTGATATTCCTGTGCCGGTACCCCACAAAGAATTCTGCCGGGGTGGTAAGTTTTATCGTCATCTTCTCATCGCTGTTCGGGGTATTCGGGCACCTTACGAGCGGCGGGTTTGATATTTTTCTTATACTCGGTACTGCGGTTGCGGTCGTCATCGGGGCAACAATCGGTGCGAGAAGCATGGTGAGGATCCCGGGCGGGTACATCAAAGCGGGATTTGGAGTTATCCTGCTGGTGTTTGCATTGCAGCTTATTCTCAAGCTGATGCAGAGCCATTGAAATCCAATGAGTCAGGGAGTACAAGGTAGTTTTGAACTTCAGGGTATTCTGAAAATTCTGAAATGCTCTACTCAACGATGAGATGAATTTCGTATGAACCCGGTAATTTAAATTTCACCCGATACATGGGAAGACATCTGAAAAATCAATAAAACTGGTCCCGGGCAGGGAGATCCGGAAACCCCCTTTTCGCCAGAGCGCCGTAATGGCTCATTTCGAAGTTTCAAGGTACCCCCCGGAGGGCGGACCTCAAAACCGGATGGCTGGAAGGGGCCTCTGATTCTGCCGGAAAAATCATCATTCCAGGAACGGATTGCCGTAAATCCTGAATAAATCCGAGGAATTTTCGGCTTGAAAAATAATTCAGGATCCGGTACGGGAAAACCGGACAAAAACAGGAATCCGGGATCAATCCGGCCGTATTTCAGAGGGATACATATACAGTTTTCACGAATAAGGGTGTCTCGCCGGAGAGACCCGTACCTTGTTCCAGGAGCAATCCGGATCAGGGAGAAAAAGAAAATCCGGCTCAACCAGTTCTTATATGCGGAACAACTGAACCAGGGAATATTCAGCTGGTTGGGGAGATAGTTCATTGACGGATTGCGTAATTAAAATAAAGGGAGGATTCCCTGCCGGAACCAGGAGAGGACGTTCCCTCTGTTATGAGAAAACCAGATATTCCAGCGCCAGGGCAACAATGAATATCCCTACGCCGGCGAGTGCGATTGGCAACGTGTAATTTTTTACTACAGTTTTAATGTCGTCACCGGTTGTCCGCTGGACCAGCCAGAAGAAGGGATCGGTAACGTAGGACACAATGCACGACCCGGCACTGATGATGAGAATCAGCGGGAGCGGGTGGATTGAACTGACAACTGCCGAGCCTGCGAGAACCTCAGCCGTGATCACGGCGGTAACCACCCGTGAACCCTGGGCAGTCTCAATCAGGGCAGAGAGGATGAACGGTACGAGAATGACGGGAATCAGCAGAGTCAGCTGACCCAGGGCCGTCTGGGCAAATCCGCTTTTGACAATCACAAAGCCGAGAGCCCCCGCCCCGCAGATGTCAAAGATGATCAGACCGGCGTGTTTTGCTCCCTGGGATAATCCCGCAGACCGTACGGTTCCCGGTGCAAGAGCGATTGCCGTGACTGCACCGACAAGCATGATGAAGTTGATCATACTCATCTGGGACAGGTTCAGAAGCAGAAAGGCGACGGGGATGGCGATCAGGATAGCGATAAACGGGGCCCAGGCCCTCCAGTGAATTCCCGGATGCATGACCGGTGTTCCGATTCCCTGAATTTCAGGGGACGGCAGTTGGGATTCCCTTCCCGGAATAACAGCATCGGGATGAACGAAACGGAAGTAAAGAAGGATCCCTCCCAGTACCAGAAGAGAGAGAGGGACGGATATCGCGTCGAACAGCAGCGGACTCATTCCACCGGAGAACGCATCGTAGAGCGGAATGACGACGGGAGTAGGATATACGAGAGCGTAGGAGATTATACCTCCAACCGCAGCAAGATACAGGAGCACGTTACGTTTCGTTCTGTCTTTTTCCAGGCTGTCGAGAATCGGGTTCAGCATGATGTATGCAGTGATGCAACAGGTTATCGGCACCGATAAAAGATATCCGGACATACCTGCAATCACCGGCGGATTTTTCACGTACCTTCGTATATCGGCAACGATTTCTTCGATGTGGTGCTGCTCCTGCAGGAGTTTTGCAATGACTGCCCCGCAGAGGATGATGATCCCAAATGCCGAAAAGACCTTGCCAATGCCGGCGATGATCCCCAGCAGGGTCGCGTCGGGAGTCATGCCTGAAAGAAGCCCGAACAGTACTGCCCCGCCGATCAGCGTAAAAAATGGGGATATCCTGTACCTGAGGCTGACAAGGGTGATAAGGGCAATCGTGATCACGAACGCGGGGAGGGGATCCATGAGGTATGTATTTTCAACCGGATAGAAAAAGACTTGGAAATGCAATACTTCTTATGATTCCGGGTTTGATGACGCCTGTACCTCCAGGATTTTCCCGGAACACCGCCGTACCGACCATAGATTTATCGAATATTCAATGTGGCCAGCATCGGTCTTGCAGCAAACCCGGGGATCGTGTTTCTCCTCCACGGGAGTCATAACCTGAATGTGCGGAGTGCATTCCTGCATGTTGTGGGGGACACGATCCATTGGCTGCCGTGATCGCTGCCGCAGCGTGGATTTCTCTTACCGGGCAGGTTATTGCAGATCCCATTCTCTCCGGCATCATCGCTGTCATGATTGTGATCTCTGCTGCACGGATATTCCAGGAGACTTTTTGGATTCTTCTCCAGTTCACGCCGCAATCAGTGGATTTCGATGCGGTCGTTGCCGACAGGACAGCGGTTCATGGCGTTGAGGGTGTGCATCATGTCCATCTCGGGAGTCTCTGTTCCGATATCAACGTGCCTGATGCGCAAGGGTATTCCTGCGAACGGAATGCTGAAAAGATTGAACTGATGAAGTGGGAGATCAAAGAACGGCTGAAGAAGTACCGGATTCTCCATTCTGCACTGGAGTTCGAGTGCAACGAATGCAAAGCCTGTGCTCTTGTAGAATACATCGAAGGGCATACCGGTTGGTTTTTCCGGGGAAACATAAAATAAAAATAATTGACAAAACTCCTGGAAAATTTTCCGGAATAATTATCCGGCCATTCCTGTAGCCGCCCTGATGACCTGATGACCTGCCGGAAAACCCCCCTTTGCCAGAAGCCCGCCAGGGCCATTTTCGGCCAGGCAGGGTACTGGAGGTCGAACCTGGAATTGAGGGCCGTGAAGGTGCCTCTATTTCTGCAGAAATCCGGGGGATTTCCGGGCTTTGTTTGCCTTAAATGCCGATTAAAACCGTCTGAATTTTTCCCGGGGGAATAATTCAGGTTCCGGTCCGGGAAAACCGGGGAAAATGAGGAATCCGGGTTCAATCCAGGCGTATTTTGGGGTGGCGGGAGACGGGGTATCCGGAGGCAGGAACCGCATACATGGTAAAAGAGAAGGGACTATCCCGGCACATTACCCGTTCAGGTTTCGACAGGGGTCCGCCGCATCCTCCCGAACCTGTGCTGGGGATGATTCAGCCAGACGAGCAGATGTCCATCATAGGCAAATTTTTTCATCCGGAATATTTCCGTTCCCGGGTTCAGGCCGGTGACATCACTGCCCTGGGGCACGAGGATCGCTTTTCTGACCCGGACTGAATTCTCTGGCCGGGAACCCCCGCCGCTGTTAATCCTCTCTGCAAGCGCTGCAGAGATACTCTTTTCGAACGTGAACCCGAGGAGAACATGATCTTCCCCATAGATATTCCGCCGTTCAATCCGGACAACCTGATCATACCCGGATATAGCTTCTCTCGAAACAATTCTCCAGCCCTCGCATTCAGGGAAGTGTCTCCTGATATCGTTCAGGATGAAATGCTGCATAATATCGGTTTCAGAACCCATACTCCACCAAAATCCAGTTATCGGTACGAGATGAAAATATCTTTCGTTGTGCCGCGATTCAGTTGCCATACAGTTCTGTCGCAGGAAGTCCCGCAGTCCTCCCGGACTCACCGGGAAGGGTTTTCACGAGAGGGATCTCACGGAACTTTTTGCACCGGTCACAATATTTCCGCCGGTTGTCGTTTGTCGGGAATTTCATCCCGCAGCATTTGCAGGTGCGAATGTTTACCGCTCTCTCCAAGGGGGAGAAAAAACCGGAAGCGAGCTGAAGCTCATGGCGGACCTCATGAGGGCCAGACCTCGGTTCAGCACCGCGTTTTCCTGGGGCATGCCGGATCTGGGAGAGGACATACTTCTGGAACCTGGGGCCGAAGAGGTCACGTACCTGCCGGGAGTACCGGTGTTCCAGGATATCCGCAATCATGAGATTCCCCCGGGGCGTTGTCCATACGAGGCCCTGCCCATCGGTGGCCACTAGTTGCAGGTCCTCCATCTCAAGGAAAATCCTACGGATATCCCTCGCCGGGACGCTGCAATGCCGGGCAAGAAGCTCTCTCGAGGGAAGTTGCAGGCTGATTTTTCCCGGCTGGAAATCCAGGGTCAGCATTTTCCTGTCGCAGATCTGGATCCTGAGGGCGGCATCGAATACCCGGTCAAAAGAGAGCTCAGCCATGAACCGGATCCTCCCCATATTCCCGGGTACGGGAACTCTTCAAGGGCAGAATGCCAGGAAACCTGAAATTCAAGTCCCGGGCCTCGTTTGAGATCCCGCTCTTTCGCCAGCCTGCATCCCGGAACTGAAACACCCTTTGCGACAGTTCTCTGCGGGCCATCTCCCAGATCCTCATAAAAACCAAAAACAGGCTGAGCCAGGCGGATTTTTCCGCTGCCCTTCCTGGTTATCCGGACTGATTTCAGGAATTCGATTGGTGATGGTGAGTGATAATCGCGACAATATATGAGGAAAATCCGGAAATCAGACCTTCCTGTACAGGTTGCCGTACACCAGCTGGCCTTTCTTCTTCTTGTGGCGCTCCCCGGTGTCTCCGATGTAGTGGAAGAAACGTCCCTTCTGGCCGTCCACTTCAAGATCGACTTCACCGACCGGCTTGAAGCCGGGCATCATGGTCTCGATGGTGCCGAAGATGATGATCGTGCCTTCGACCATCTGGCCGCCGACCTTGCTCTTCGCGTTGCCCCTGACAACGATCTTCCCGCCTTCGGCATGGGTCCCGACATGGACGTCGACATTCCCGTTGATGGCGATTTCGCCACCGGTCATGTACATCCCGACATCGCTGCCCGCGTTCCCCTTCACGAGGATCTTCCCGCCGGACATCCCGCGCCAGTCGCCACGGTACGCTGCGCCAAGGTAATTGCCCGCGTTCCCATCGATGATGAGTTCCCCGCCCCGCATTGCGGTTGCGGCGAACGCTTCGACACTGCCCTTTACGTGCAGTTTCCCGCCGCTCATCCAGGCTCCCGCGTAGAGATCGGTGCTGCCGCTAAGGACGACTTCCCCGGCGCTCATCTTGAAGCCGAGGTACTTCACCTTTTTCAGGTCGCCCTTTACGACAATCTTCGTCTCATCGGCGGTTGCACCTGCATTGCCTTCCACGGTGAAATACTGCCCGAGGGTCGACGAGGTATTTCCCTCGTAAACCGGGAGCTCCGCTATCCGGGCAGCATTCTTCCCTGCAAACATATCGGGCGAGACAACATCCGCCTCAAGATACAGTGCAGGGGGATTTTTCAGGGTAATAGTAACGGTTTCCATAATCCGGCCTCACTCCTGGACCTCAACTTCCACGGCATATGGGTTCGGGATGAAATGGTGCCCGAGCGCCTCGTAGTTTGCCTGGGAAATGCTGTAGTACTTCAGGAACTTCTCGCTGATGTCGTGCATGACCTGCGGGTTTTCCTTGACCGGGGCATTGACCCAGAGCGTACGCTTGTTGCCGTTACTGACGATATCCCCGTTCCTGACAACTTCGACTCCGCACTTAAAGACATGGGCGCACCGGGAGAATGCTTTCTCAATCTCTTCCGGATCCGCAACCGGTTTCTCCGGGTTGAAGTTGTAGATGGCGATATCCGCGTCCATACCGGGTTTTAATCCTCCGCACATTGCGGAAAGTCCGAGAGCCTTTGACGGACCGGCACGGGTCATCTGGGCGATCTCGTAAAGGGAGAGTTCGCGGTCGAGGCTGCCGATACTCGTTGCCGAGAGAACCTTGTCCTTGTGCTTGAACGAATCCACCATTGCCTCGCGGGCCTTCACAGACATCAGCCACTTGATGACACGCGGGTACCGGGTGAACGGTCCCGCATTCGGGTGGTCGGTCGTAATATAGCAGCGCATCGGGTCTTTTGCCATAAGGGCAAGCTCAAGCCCGATTGCCCACTGGATGGCACAGACCGAGATGTTCGGGCTGTACACGTACGGGACGACCCCTGCCGCGGTCTCGAGTTCCACGTCGCAGTTCGCCCACTTGAGGTGGTTGAGTGCGGTTAAATGGTGCTCGAACGGCCCGTCTGCGGTCATCGTTGTGGTCTCATCGAGGGTTACGTTCCCGGTGTCGATGGTGATGTTCCTGTTCCTGTTCACGTAGTCGGTGATTTCCTTTGCCCCGGACTCGAAATCCGCCCAGGTGGTTCCCTTGTAGGAGTGGAACTGGGCGTGGGTAAGGTGCATCACCTGCTCGCGGCCGAATTTGTTCTTTGTCTTGAAACCTTCAGCGAGTTTCAGGGTGTCGAGGGTCGTCGTATAGCATCCCGGGTTCCCGAGGTTGTTCGGGTGGATGTGCAGGGAGTGGGGAAGGCCGAGGTATTCGTTCGCCTCGATAAGGCCCTTCACAATCTCTTCAGGAGTGATGTCGAAGTACGGGACCTCGTCTTTGATGGTGATACAATTCAGGCCCCAGCCCCAGGCTTCGGTTCCGCCGGGGTTGACAACCTTGACAGCGTATCCTTTCGTTGCCTTAAGGAGCCAGGAAATGTACGCCGCCGTATTCTCGACTTCGTGGTTCTTGAGGTATTCCATCACGAACCAGTTGTTGCCGAAGACCGGGAATGCTCCTTCATCGATGATCGGGGTGTCACGGATCTCCTCGTGTACGTGACGGGAGAAGAGAGGGGGCATCGCTGCTTCGAACGCGGTCGTGTATCCCATCTTCGCGTATTCGTACCCGGTCTTGAACGTGGTCGGGATCGAATTCCCTCCGCCGGTCCGCTCGAGTCCCTTCCGGGGAGTGTTCGTGAAGAGCTTGTCCTCGGGCCGGTAGATGCGGCCGAGGTTGACCTTCGGGCCTGCGATGTGGGCGTGGATCTCGACAGCTCCTGCCATCACCGTCTTTCCTTTTGCATCGATGACCTTCGCGGAGGACCCCGCCTTGTCGACAATCCTGCCGTCTTTGATGGCAATATCCTTCTTGTCGCCCCTGATTCCCTGGACCGGGTCGAAAACGTGTCCGTTCTTTATGACGTACTCCGACATGGTCACGCCTCTCCTTTGAGCTGTTTGAGCCGGTCCCGGACTTTTGTCAGGAACTGCTCGTCGGTGAGCATTCCCTCGGGTGGTTCGACGACTTTCCGGCAGTCGATCGGGACATTGTCCATGCGGTAGCAGTTCCCTCCTGTCTCAACGCCATTGAAAGCAACCGGGACGTGGAGCTTTGAAACACCGCTCGTCGGGGTTAAGTGCGGGTCGATACAGACTGATGGCAGGCTCGCAATCTCCTTTACGCACCTGATAGGGAAGTGGGCCCCCGGATCGCTCCCGATGACAAAGACCGCGTCTACTTCCTTTCTTGCGAGGAGATCAATGGAACTCGTGTCGCCGGGATTGTATCTCGCGAATCCCCGGGTAAGGTCGACTGCATACGGGTACCCGAACTGCCAGGCCATGACTTCCCCGGAGCCGGTAACGTTATAGTGGCCCCGCATCGGCATGATCGAGAATTTCGTGTGATCGTTGAGATCTTTCGTGAGTGCAATTGCCTCATCGATATTGTGGTTCTTCCCGAGGGACTGGGTTACACCCATCCCGAAGAAGATGATCCCGAAACGTCCGCTCTTCAGGACATCGGCAGCTTCCCGGATCTTTTCCGAGGGGATGCCTGCAACAACTTCCGGGAGCCACTCGCCCTTCAGCGCAACACGGAATGCGTTCAGGAGTTCGTAATCCTTCCCCTGTTCTATCTGGAGGTGGACATCAGCCATCTTCGCGGTATCGGTATTTCTCGGGTCCACGACGATGAGTTTTCTCGTCATCTGTCCCTTGTTGGTGAAAAATCCACGCGGGAAGATGGAGTACCGGGACATGTGCCTCGGGTGGGCGTGTGCCGGGTTGCAGCCCCAGAAAATGATGCGGTCCGCCCGGTTCTTCACTTCACCCAGGGTACAGGACGGAAGCCCGATATCCTGCACAGCGATAAGTGTCGTTCCGTGGCAGACTGCCGCAGTATTGTCGACGCAGGCACCGCAGGTTTCGGCAATTTCGTGGCCGACGCTCTGCGCCTCGCAGTTGGTGGAACTCCAGCCGTACATGAGAGGCTTCTTTGCCTTCGCCAGCATCTGGGCGGTATATTCAGCAGCTTCATCATAGCTGATCTCTTTCCAGGAACCGTCTTCCTGGTGGAGACGGGGACGGACAACCCGGTCCTTCGACTGGGAGTGCAGGAATTTTTCGGTGCCGATAACGCAGGCGTTGTAGACTTCAAGAAGTTTCTTGCCGTCATCTGAAATAACGACCGCAATATCATCGCAGAGAGTCCCGCAGAAAGGACAGATTACATCGGTCACGGTTGTGGTCATGTTCTTCACTCCGTTTTCACACCGCAGAGTTTCTGGACAAGTTCGATACCGAGGAGGACATGCTCATTCGGTGCCGCTTCCACCCTGACCGGAGTTCCTTTGAATGTCGGCATTCCGGTCGAGTAGGTATTCGGGTTGATAATGGAATTCGCCCAGGGCCCCATCGGGATGAAGGCAACACCCGGGTGCGGACCCTGGGTGGTCTCGATAGCCTTCACGATGACGCTGCCATAGTCGCTTGTGACCCGGACGTTGGTATTTTTCCATACGCCGAGTTTCTTTAAGTCAGAAGGATCAAGTTCAATTATTCCCGCAGCGGTGCGGTACGCAGGCTTCTCCTTCCCGCCTTCAATAGCGACACCCTGCTGGATGCTCCTTCCTGAGATCAGGTTCACATCTATACTTGCCATTCTACCAGTACAATACACGGTTCGACCTATTATAAAATCTATCTATTCTGCAACCTTTTTTGAGATTCGTTAACAATTTGGCTTTATTTTTCTATTTTTTGAACTTGAGATATGCCCAATGAGTTAGGCACAATTTTTCAGGAAATGCCAGATTTTCAAAATAACAGGGGAACAACTGGCAGATACAAAAAATATTGTTGTGCCTACCGCATCCATTTGTCAGGCACTAAAGTTGGTGGTGCGCCACACGGAAAATGATGAATCCCATGGTTTCCGGAAGAGATTTCCCGGAGCGATTCTTCAAAAAAACCGGAACAAATGCAATTCTGCGGATAAAAGAATGCGCGGGATCCTGATGCAGGAAATACCAGATGCACTGGAGATGAAAACCCGGTTCTACCCAGAAGAGCGCATTTTCCGGACCTATGAACCGCTGCCGGAGGCGGTAACAAGATCCGGACCTATGAGTATCCCCTGGCAGATTAATTCACGACAACTCTGTATCAGCAGATCGGTACCTTGTTCCGGGCCGGTAAGTACAAGGCGGAGCTGGTACGGGGAGGGTTCGGATCCTGTCTGGACTGCCGGGAGGGGTCCGGTGGCGATTTTATACTACGGGTATAATTATCCCGGGTTTGCGCAACGGAAATCCTGCGGACATCGCGATAAAATTCCAAAAAAAGGAGAGATTTATACCGGGATTACGTTGCCGGTGCAGGTGCAGCTGAATGGGGTCACCGTGCAGATGTCGGATGTCAGGGGTGTGAAGAGGCTCTTCCCATACTTGTCCACGCCATAGTCCCCGACAAGCGTTTTTCCTTCATCCGAGATCAGCCAGTTGATGAACCGGTCTGCCTGGATCTCATTGACGTTCGGGTTCTTTGCCTGGTTCACCGCAATCGCGCTGTACCGGTTCAGGAGATCCGAACCGCTGGTGACAAGAGGCACAACGCTCAGCTGGCCCTTGTACGCAAGATATGTTCCCTCGTCAGTGAGCGTGTAGGCATTCTTCTGGCTTGCCATAACGAGCGTGTCTCCCATTCCCTTGCCTATGGAAAGGTACCATGCACCGGAATCCGAGACGTTTGCAGTATAATTAAACCCGGCCTTCTTCCAGAGAGTCTGTTCAGCGGTATGGGTTCCGGACTGGTCGCCCCGGGAAACAAAGTACACGTTCTGCGAGCCATTGAGACCAGCTTCACGGATCTTTGTTAAAGCTGCGGTCGGGCTGAGGTTTGCAATACCGGCGGGATCGTTCTCCGGACCTACGATGATGAAATAGTTATACGCTATGCAGCGCTGGTTGACACCATAGCCGTTGTCCATGAAAGTCTTTTCCTGGGAGGGCGAATGGACCAGGAGAAGGTCTACATCGCCGCGCTGGGCAAGCTGGATTGCCTGGCCGGTTCCCTGGGAAGTAATCTTCACCTTGACGCCCGTCTCGTTCTGGTAAACATCCTGAATTTTGTTGAGGAGGCCGGTATCATAGAGACTCGTGGTGGTCGCAATGAGAAGCGTGTCCGAGGCGTGGTTAAACGGCGTGGAAGTCGCAGTCACCGTTGCCGTTGCAACCGGGGTCATGGCAGAGGTTGCCTCTGCGGTCGTGGCGGATACTTCCGGGGTTCCTGCGCCTGTCGGTACAGCAGTAGGGGCAGCAGTAGGGGCAGGAGTTGCGGTTCCTGCTGATTGCGAGGTACATCCAGCGATCAGGACTGACAGAATTACAGCCAGTGAAAGAGCAAGAAGAATTACAGAAGCCTTTCCTTTCATACTGATGAAATACCTTTATAACCCTATTTCAATATTGTGCTTTAATTCGGCAGGATCTTGTCGATCTTGTTAATTAAACTTAATTTTGACGAGTTTTTGATTCCTGCAGAAATTGATATTGTAATACCCAAACAGGTATGCACCGTATCCGGACATCCGCAGGTGCGTTAATCATATCTGATTCACATGTATCGGCGCTTCCTCTCCTTTGGAACCTGCATGCGCATATTCGAAACCGACTTATAGCGAAAAACCAAGGTGATGTACAGGAGAATACTGTGGTCAATGAGATAATCGACGGATTTATCCAGGCAATCCAGCTCATCGTTTCCCTGAATCCGGAGGTAATCGGGATAACGATCCTCTCTCTCGTGATATCGCTGACCGCAACCGCTCTTTCCTCACTGTACTCGATTCCCATCGGGGCATACATCTATTACCATGATTTTTACGGTAAGCGGGCAATCGTTAACGTCGTGCAGACACTGTACGCTCTCCCGACCGTTATTGCCGGGCTCTTTCTCTTCCTGCTGCTTTCGCACCAGGGGCCATTTGGATTCCTTGGCCTTCTCTTCACCCCGGAGGGAATGATCCTTGCCCAGATGGTCCTCGTGACCCCGCTCGTTATTGGCCTGACGCTGAGCGCCCTGAGCGGAATTGACCGGGAGATGCGTCTCTCCATAGAATCTCTCGGGGCGACGAAATTCCAGGCAATCGTGACGCTTGTCCAGGAAGCGAGGTTCGCAATTCTTGCGGCGGTCATCCTCGGTTTCGGCCGGGCGATTTCCGAAGTCGGTGCCGCAATGATCATCGGCGGGAATATCCGGGCGTTTCCCGGGGATTTCCTCTCGGGAACGCGGGTCCTTACGACCGCAATAAGTCTCGAAACGTCCCAGGGTGATTTTCCGCTCGCAATTGCACTCGGGATAATCCTCTTGGGGGTTGCGGTGATCGTGAACGTCCTCTTAAACCTCGTGCAGTCCGGGCCGATCGGAAAGGATACCTGGGCTTCGTGATTCCGGGAGAGGTGCGACCATGAAGAGCTGGGCCATTGAGACGAACCTTGTCACAAAAAAATACGCCAGCCGCACGATACTCAGGGACGTAACAGTCTCCATAGGGAAAGGCGAAATCTTCGGGCTTATCGGCCCGAGCGGTGCAGGGAAAAGCACCCTCCTCCGGATGCTCGATCTCCTGGAAAACCCGACAGAAGGAAGCATTTCGATCTTCGGCGAGAACACAACAGACACCCGGGTACGGTTCGGGGTCCTGAGGAGGATGGCGTTCCTGAACCAGAAACCCGTCATATTCAACCGTACGACATCGGAAAATATCGCTCTCGGGATGAAATACCGGAAAATGCCCCATGCCGAAATCAACCGTGCAGTAAAGGAAGCTCTCGATGCAGTCGGCCTCTCGGGGTACGGGGACCGTGCCGGACGTACGCTATCGGGAGGCGAAGCCCAAAGGGTCGCCCTCGCACGGGCAGTCGTCACCGATCCCGAGATCCTGTATCTCGATGAACCCACGACAAACCTGGATCCCTTATCAGCAGAAAAAATCGAGGAGATAATCCTGAAACTGAACCGGGAACGGGACATGACAATAGTTATCAGCACCCACGATATGATCCAGGGGCAGCGGCTTACCGGAAGGATCGGGGTTATCATGGACGGGACCCTTCCCCAGGTGGGAACGACGACCGATATCTTCCACCAGCCTTCAACAAAAAATATTGCGAGATTCGTAGGTGTGGACAACGTTTTTTCCGGGATAATCCGGGAGAACGTACAGGGAGAAGCAGCAATCGATGTCGCAGGGTTGTCCATAGAAGCGGTGACATCTCTTCCAGCGGGAACCCGGGTCACGGTCCTCTTCCGTGCTGAAGATGTGACACTGCATCTCGAATCCGAAAGAAAAACCAGCGCACGGAATTCGTTCCCGGGGATTATACAAAAACTCCTTCCCAGGGGACCTTTTGTCAGTGCCGTCATTGACTGCGGCATCCCCATTATCGTCCTCGTAACGAGCAGGTCGGCACAAGATCTCGGGCTCCGGGTGGGAAAAGAGTGCCAGGTCTCGTTCAAGGCTACCGGGGTTCACGTGATACGGGAGTACTGAAGGTACCTGCTCATCTGATAGGAACCACGTATTTGGCATGCGGGGAATTTCGGTTGCAAGCGCAATGAGGGGCCCGGATTCGTTTTTACCGGAAACCGTAGGGTAATAATGGAGTATACAGGGAATACCCGTACATGAAAAAGACGTATCTATGAAAAGACGAAAAGTAAATGATCATGGCGGAAAAGCGGAAGTGTGAGCGCTGCGGGAAGGACGCTATCGGGTTCCAGTCAATGGAGGGCGGTTTTGAATATGTCTGCCAGGATCATGCCGATACCCTCCTGTTAGGACTCAAACCCGGTGAAAAAAAATCGTATGGTGTCTGTTACCTGGAACGATATGAGTGATACCTTATCTTTTCACTGATAAATCTGCAAAAAATTCCAGGAGACGATAGAAATGGCGGAAAAACGGAAGTGCGAACGCTGCGGGAAGGATGCAATCGGGATCCAGTCATTCGGGTACTGTGTTTCCTGCGTCTGCGAGGACCATGCCGACGGTCTTCTTCTCGCACTCAAACCCGGGGAAAAGCAGGCGTACGATTATTGTTACCTCGAACGGTTTGAGACAACAGATCCCTGAATATTCCCTGAACAATTTTTATTGGACAATACCTGATGCAGGAATCCCGGTATCATGAAAAACCGGTATCATGAAATCCTTTTTTCGGCAAAATAGCTTTTCCGCACCTGACGTACTATCAGAACAATCGTCAGCAGGGGATCGACGACAGGATATTCCCCCTGAGGGAGAAACTGATTTGGGATTTTCGAAAAAAAGAGCCGGGGTAAGGTCACCCCTCCTACAGCGGCTACATATCGGGTATGGATTACTGTTTCCGGGCTGGCTGGAACACGTTCTCGTAGATCATATCGCTTCCTGTCCGCTGGAGGCGATCTCTCTCGGAACGTTCCTCGACAAACGCCATGATCGGGAGTTCCATGTTTACGCCCGGGACGTGGCCGAACATCTTTTCCAGTTCGACCTGCTGGGCATGCATGAAGAGTGCATTCGGGATCTCCGCAGGGCAGAGTTCCTGGCACTGGCCGCAGTTCACGCAGGAATCTGCGATGTGGGCAAACCGGATCAGGTGGAACATGAAGTTCGGCGGGAGTTCCCCGGGCTTGACGAACGTCGGGTTCTTAGTCGTGCAATCCACGCAGTAGCAGATCGGGCAGGCCTCGATACAGGAATAACACTTGATGCACCGGGATGTTTCTGACATAATCTTCCGGAGCCGGTCCTTTCCTTCGCCAAGAGCCTCGAAATCGTGCTTGCGCCACTTGTCTCCGAGCTTGAGCATTGCGCCTTCGACCTTCCCCCGGATCTCAAGACCCTTGGGATTCGGGGCCTCGGTTACGAGAAGTCCCTTCCTGACTGCACCGTCGAGGAGGTTTGCACCCTTCTCAGAGCAGACCTCGACAAAGGTAGCTTTTCCGGCCTTCTCACCGACGACACCCCAGTTTCCGCAGGCAAGGTCTGCCTGGCGGGGAACTTTCATCTTGCACCGGCGGCAGTTGCTGCGCCTGCCGTAGCCTGCTTCCTCCAGTTCGTCCACGGAGATGCCCTTGTGGCCTCCCTCATACTCAATGATGAACTGGCCCTTGTCGATCTCTTCCTTTGTAACCTTGTCCGGATCGACCCCGTACTTCTCGGTGATCATCTTCCGGGCAAGGACCGGGCTGACCGATCCGCCGCAGTTGACACCGATCATGATGACATTGTCGAGGTTGATCTGCTTGCGTTTTGCGAGTTCATAGAACGCCATTGCATCGCAGCCCTTGACAGTGACACCAATCTTCAAATCCGCTGCGCCGTCCAGGTACTTCTTGAGGAGTTTTGGAAGAAGGAGGGTACCGCAGTGGAGGGACCCCGCCGTCTTTGCCAGATCCCTGGGATCTGTTATCAGGATAGGCTGCGCATCGTAGAGGTCAGTTCCCTTCGTCACTACGAAAACCGCATCGACCGCCTTGGACTCAAGAGCGTATTTCCAGATTGCAGTGACGGCACCGCCGAGCTCTGCCTTCTTCCTGATATCTGCATCATTGGTCCACGCGTAGAGCATATCGCCTTTCTTTGTCATGTTCAGGCCTCCCTGATCTTCTCGATTTTACAGGCACAGGCCTTGAACTCGGGGATCTTTGCGACAGGATCGAGCGCATTGTGGGTCAGGAGATTTGCCGCACATTCAATGTAGTGGAATGGTATGAAGACGACACCCTTCTTGATGGTCTTGATCACCCGTGCACCGATCGTAATCTCTCCCCTGCGGGAGACCACCCTGACCATTTCCTTGTCCGATACGCCCAATGCTTTTGCGTCCTCGGGATTGATCTCGACCCAGCCGGTGGGTTCCTCGCGTTCAAGATCGGGTGAGCGCCGGGTCATGCTGCCGGTGTGCCACTGCCAGAGGCAGCGGCCGGTGGTTAGGAGGAGCGGATACTCGCTGTCCGGAACTTCTGCCGGGGGTTTCCACTCGATGGGGGTAAAGATGCCAAGACCGTCCGGGTGGGAGAATCTCTCTTTGTGGAGGATGGGTGTTCCCGGGTGATCCTTCGTCGGACAGGGCCAGTGGAGAGCTTCCGGCTTCTCAAGCCGGGCATAGTCCATGCCGGCATAGGAAGGAGTAAGCTTTGTGATTTCCGTGAAGATCTCTTCTGCATTCCTGAACGGGAACTGCTTTTCGTATCCCATGTACTTTGCGAGCTCACAGATAATCTGCCAGTCTACTTTAGCTTCTCCCGGGGGGTCCTGCGCCTTTCTCCATTTCTGGACACGGCGCTCGGTTGAGGTCTGGGTGCCGTCCTTTTCGGCAAAGCAGGTTGCCGGGAGAACGACATCCGCAAGCTGCGCAGTTTCGGTCAGGAAGATGTCCTGCACGACAATGAACTCGGCATTCTTCAGGCCCTTTTCCACGTGGTGAAGATCAGGGTCGGAGAGCATCGGGTTCTCGCCCATGATATAAAGGCCTTTGACCTTACCGGGGTCATCGGCAAGGGTATTTATCAGCGTGGTAACGGTCAGGCCGACTTTTCCCTCTGCAATGTCGCAGCCCCATGCATCTTCCATCTTCTTCTTCATCTCGGGAACAAGGACCGACTGGTACCCCGAGTATACATTCGCGAGCGCACCCATGTCGCAGGCGCCCTGCACATTGTTCTGGCCGCGCAGTGCGCAGATACCTGTGCCGGGTCTTCCAAGATTCCCGGTCAGCATCTGAAGGTTTGCGACCGATTTGACGTTGTCGACACCGGTCGTGTGCTGGGTGATACCCATCGAGTAGAGAATCGCAGCCTGGCCGGATTTGCCAAACCACTCTGCCGCAGTGATGATGTCCTGTGCAGGAACACCGGTGATCTTCGAGACATTCTCCGGGCTGTAGGGATCCTTCATCACGACTTCTTTGACCTTCTCGAAGTCCTTCGTCCTCTTCGCGATGAACTCCTTGTTCTCCCAGCCGTTCTTGAGGATCAGCTGCATGAAACAGTTCAGCAACGCCACATCGGTACCGGAGTAGAACTGCAGGTGCAGGTCTGCTATTTTCCCGGTAGGCGTGAGCCTCGGATCAGCATAGATGATCTTTGCCCCATTCGCCTTTGCCTGCATAATGCGGCGCCCGATCAGCGGGTGCTGCTCGAACGTGTTGGTGCCGATGACGAGAAGGCACTTTGATTCGGCGATGTCTGCAATGGACTGGGTCATAGCGCCGGATCCGAATGCGCCTGCGAGCCCGACGACCGTCGATGCGTGGCAGAGCCGGGCACAGTGATCGATGTTAGGCGTCTTTAAAACAGCACGGGCAAACTTCTGCATCAGGTAGTTCTCTTCGTTGGAGACACGTGCAGAAGCGAGGCAGGCCATCTCCTCCCCTTTGTAGGATTTGAACCGGGATGCGATCAGTTTGTAAGCCTCGTCCCAGCTGGCCTCAACAAACTTCCCATCCTTCCTGATGAGCGGTTTTGTCAGCCGGTCGGGGCTGTTTACAAATTCCCAGGCATAGTTTCCTTTGGGGCATAACTTACCTTCGTTGACCGGGTTGCGCTGCCACGGGGCGACCCCGACAACCTTCTTGTCCCTGACGACAAGATTGAATCCGCATCCTGTCCCGCAATACGGACAGGTAGTAGGAATATAATGCAGTTCCACCATTTCACCTCAAAAATATTTGTTCAGGTACCGTTCGGGTACTGATACACAACACGGCAACAGGGATTATACGGTGACGGCGGGCTGTCACGTCCCGATACAATGTACCATCACGATCTGCCATGCTACCAATTGATCCATTGTTTGACCCCTAATAAAATCTACTGATTTCACAGTTAGTTTCGGAAATGGTTAACAATTCAACACTTTTTCCCAGTTATCATCATGCCGGAAATGCCCAATGATTTAGGCACATGATTTCCGGAAATCGCTCCGTTTCAGAAATATGCAGGGCAAATGGGAAAATTCGGAAATTTCATTGTGCCCATCAAATCCAAATCTTTGTTTTCATCGGGTAAATCAGGATAAGCCCCAAAACAATACCGTATCGCGATTTTTTTTTGAAGTCGGAACATGACCTGGTAAAATAACGCGATTTCAGGGAAATTGAATGCGCGGGACTTCCCTGCCATTTCCCGATTTGACAAATGGTTTTGGATCTCACCGGGTTGAAATCTCTCACAATCGGGCGATTCCGGAAAGAGCAGACTTCAGGAGACCGTCCGCTGCTCCCCGGTGCGGGTCGTATCGTAACCGCCAAGATCGACCAGTGTTTCACGAAACCGGGGCGACCGGATCGCATCGATCAGGGCAGCGATACGGGGATCACCAATATTTTCCTGCCTGACCGCAATCTCGTACTGCTCCTTCGCTACCGGGACAAAGGGAAGGCCGAGAGCTTTTGCCGCACTGAAAACACACATGCCGGCATCTGCCTCCCCGCTCTTTACTGCAAGAGCCACTGCGATATGGGTAGTAGCTTCCCGATCATATCCACGGATTTCCCGGGGATCAATGCCTGCTTTCCTGAGTTCGTAATCCAGAAGAACCCTCGTTCCCGATCCTTTCTGCCGGTTGATGAAACTATGATTCGCGAGTTCCGGAAACGTGAGACCCTCGCGGGATACAATTCCCTGCTCCCGGCCGGCAACCATGATAAGCGCAATTTCGGTTCCCGGAAGGTATTTCCTGAGGTACTCCTTGTTGTAACTGCCATCCGGGGAAAGAAGATGGGTCGGCGCTGCATGGCACTCGTTCTTCCGGAGCGTGAGGAGCCCGTTCATGCTGCCGACATGGGTAGAAAGAAGGGATATCCCGGTACGCTGGAGCAGGTCGGCAAGGTAATCGAGGACCGGATCGTGGCTCCCGGTGAGGAGGATCGCGTTCTCCGCATCCCGTTTCGGGACCATGAGCCTTGCCTGCACCATGTCCCCGGACTCCCATCCTTCCGATGCAGCGGGAACCTTCAGGTACGAATTTGCCCGAACCCCGCTCATCTGGACGCCGGCACCCCGCGATTGGGGAGAAACTATCCACCGGTCCCCGATCTTTCCCAGCGTGCAGAGCACGAACTCATCCGACCCGGCCTCTTTGAAAACTGATGTTGTGATCCCGGCAGAAACGGTCTCCCGCTCCGGGACGGAGAGCCCGTACCGGCCCAGGAACGGGACGATAATTTCCCGGATAACCGTAAGAGCAGATAAGGGATAGCCGGGCATGCCGAATACCGGTTTTCCCCGGATCTTTCCGATGATGGCTGGTTTACCGGGTTTTATCGCGATCCCGTGAACGAGGACCTCCCCAAGATCCCGGATAACATCTGCAGTATAATCCCGGGTTCCTGCCGAAGACCCTGCCGAGATTATCACGATCTCGTTCTCATCCACGGCCCGGTTCACCTGGTCCCGGATCCGTGCGGGATCGTCGCTTACGATGGGATACCGGGTGCAGCTTGCCCCGGCCTCCGCGAGCATTGCGGCCGCCATCACGGTATTGCTTTCCACGACCTGGCCCGGCGCAGGCCGGATACCGCCCGGGACCAGCTCGCTTCCGGTGGGAATCAGTCCGACACGGACAGAGAGTACTTCAAGATTCATAATCCCGTACGCAGCGAGAGCTCCCGGCTCATGCGCCCGTATCCGGTGACCGCCGGGAATAATCATCTCAGACTCGGCAAGATCCTCCCCCGCAGGCCGGACATGCTGCCAGGGTGCCGCCGCTTTCCGGATGGTGAACCTGCCCTCGTCTGCCCAGATGTCTTCTATCATAATGACGGCGTCGAACTCCGGAGGGACTACATTTCCGGTGTTCACCCGGACCGCATCCTTCAGGGTAACCGGGTACTGATCAGAAGCATTGATCGTCTGAGAACTCTTTACCGCTATCCCGTCCATCGCGGCAAGATGGATCTCGGGAACCGAATACCGGGAAAAGATAGGAGACGCCGAGATCCTGCCGACAGAA
>JBDKRP010000183.1:0-31499 GCA_039683275.1 Methanoregulaceae archaeon
CGAACCCGGGGCCGGATTCCGGGAGGGTTGGTATCTGGTGACCGGGGCCCCGGGCTGGTTGTATCACCGCCGCAAACCGGCTCTCTGCTTCCGGTTTACGGCTGGCCGTGTATGCGGAGCCCGTTCCTTACCATCATCCCGTTGCTGTTCCCCGGTCCCGGGGTTTGTGGTTTGGGTCTATGTATGGAAATTCCTCCTGCCTGGCTTTGCCAGGTCTGATCCAGGAGTTGATCCCGGGGTACTATAAAGCACAGGAAGCTGGAAAAAAAGAGGCTGGATTTTTCCACGGTCCGACGGGACCACCCTGGCCGGGGCATAGCGTTCCCCGCTTCCCGCCACCGGGAACCGTAACAATCGCACTTCCGCAGGGTGATCCAAACGAGATTATTTTTCCTTCTCTTCCAGCAGCTCTTTGACCAGCTTGATGGCGCAGAGGTCCCCGCACATCGAGCAGGTATCGCTCTCGCCGTCCCGCTCGTGGATCTTCCGGGCAGTGTCCCCGAAGAGGGCGACCCGGAACTGTTCGTCCCAGTCAAGTCTCTTCCTGGCTTCCGCCATCTGGACCTCGCGCTGCATACGGTATCCTTCCGTGGTCCGGACGGTATCCCCGATATGTGCCGCAATCTTTGCGACCCGGGTCCCTTCCACGATATCGGGAAGGAGCGGGAGGGCGAGGTGCTCACTGGGGGAGACCATGCAGAGGAAATCGGCCCCGTTCATGCAGGCGACCGCTCCCCCGACTGCCGCAACGACATGATCGTACCCGGGCGCAATGTCGGTCACGAGCGGCCCGAGGAGATACAGGGGCGCATGGTCTGTTATCTCCTTGATCATCTTCACGTTGTACCCCACCTGGTCAAGCGGCATATGGCCGGGTCCCTCGATCATCCGCTGGACGCCCGCCGCCTGCGCCCGCTTTGCAAGGACGCCCAGGTTGATGTACTCGACCGACTTTGCGAGCCGCTCTGCATCCTGGAGACACCCGGGCCGCATACCGTCACCGAGGCTGATCGTAACCCCGTACTCGCTGAGGATCTCCAGCAGGTAATCGAACTCCGCGTAGAGGGGGTTCTCCTCTTCGCGCTTCACCATCATCGCAAGGTGGAACGAGCCGCCCCGGGAGACGACGCCCATCACCCGGGGATCGGCTTTCAGGGAAGAAAGGACATCCCGGTTCACCCCGCAGTGGAGGGTCAGGAAATCGACGCCGTCCTTACAGTGGTCCCGGATGACCCGGAAGAGGAGGTCAGCATCGACATCGGCTGCGTTCCCTGCCTTCCGGACCGCTTCGTAGATGGGAACCGTCCCGACGGGAACATCCAGCGCGAGAATTTTCTTCCGGATCGCGGGAATGTCGCCTCCAGTGGAGAGATCCATCAGGCAGTCGGCACCGTTCGCGACAGCCGCCTTCGCCTTCTCGATCTCCAGATCCGGATCGCAGTGCTGGGCAGAAGTCCCGATATTGACGTTCACCTTGACCCGGCATCCCTCCCCGATTGCGACCGCCCGGTGGGACCGGTTCGGGTTTACGGGAACGACGATCCTGCCACGGGCTATCGCTTTTGCCGCCAGGTGAGGTGTCAGGTTCTCGGCACGGGCAATGTCTGCGACAACCGGGGGGACCCCGGCAAGGCAGTCCCGGATCAGGCTTTGCATAAAGACCATCTGCCCTGAATCCTTATTATTCTGCATGCCGGTTACGTGGGTCGCTGCTGACATGCAGCTCGCAAACTCCTACCTCTTCGAAAATATCCTCGTCGATGCGGGAATTGTCCCGGGAACGATTGAGAAATTCCGGGGCGCGGTCGATACGCTCGTTCTCACCCATTGCCATTACGACCATATCGCGAGAGTCCGGGAAGTAGCAAAGATCTGTGACGCGAAGATCGCCATCCACGAGCTGGATGCGGAAGGACTCCGGAACGACGCCCGGTCCCTTGCATTCAACTTCGGGGCCCGCTCACCGGGAATCGAGCCCGACATCATCCTCCATGACGGGGACCGGATCGGGAACCTCATGGTACTGCACACCCCCGGCCACACCCCGGGCAGCATCTGCCTGTACCATCCCGACACCCGTGCACTCATCAGCGGGGACACGGTCTTCACGGACGGCTGCTTCGGGCGGTACGATTTCCCGGGGGGAAGCCGCGGGCAGCTGGAGGAGTCCCTCATGAAACTCGCGGAAATCCCGGTGGAGGAACTCTGCCCCGGCCACGGGCAGCCCGTGAAGGAAGGGGGGTCCCGGCACATAGCAGCAGCGCTTGGCCTGATGCGGAGCGGGTATGGATAAGGGACTCTACTGTCTCGTACTCAGGAATCCTGCCTGCACCGTGCGGGTGGGCGCTCTTGGGGAGATTGCCTTCCGGGAGGGCTGGCACGTGTACGTGGGATCGGCGCTCGGCTCCGGGGGCCTTGCACGGCTGGAGCGGCACCGGCGGCTCGCGGAGGCCAGGGACAGGAAACCGAAGTGGCACGTGGATTACCTGCTCGTGAACCCCGCATTCCGGCTTGCCACGACTGTTTCAGCCGCTACGGGAGAACGGCTGGAGTGCCGGCTTGCCGGGCTCATCGGGGGGGAGGGCGTTCCTGCCTTCGGGTGCAGCGACTGCGATTGTCCTTCCCACCTGTTTTACTTCGACCGGAACCCGGGGGATGCCGTGCGGGACGCTTTTCGTGCCTGCGGCCTCGTACCCAACGGACCCGCTCCCTGATTCCCCTTCCATAAAAGTCATTACCCGGGACGCAGAGTGTGTCGTATGAAGGTCCTGGGAATCTCCGGAAGCTGGCGCCAGAAAGGGAACACTGCGATACTCGTGAAGGAAGTCCTGAGCAGGTGCGAGTCTGCCGGGATACCGGTCGAGTTCATCTCCCTCTCCGGGAAGGAGATCCGGCCCTGCATCGGGTGCGAGAAGTGCAAGGAGACGAAATGGTGCGTGATTGAGGGAGACGACTGGGGCGAGATCGCGCATAAGATACTGGACTCGGAAGTGCTGGTCATCGGATCCCCTACCTACTACTACGATATCTGCGGCCATCTCAAGAACTTCATAGACCGGACCTACTCCCTGTACCATGACCGGAAACTGGCCGGTCGGCGCGGTATTGCAATAGCAGTCCATGCCGACAAGGGGAGCAAGCGGACGATAGAAACGATTGAAGGGTTCCTCGGCACCCACGAGTTCGCGTATCTCGGGTTTATCCGGGGCAAAGGATACGAAGCGGGCGACGTCCTGAAGGACGAGGCAGCAATCAAGAAGGCGCACCAGATCGGGGATAAGATTGTGCGGCTGATGAAGCCGACCCACGACTGAAGGTCCTGGTTACCCGGTCTTTCCGGTCATCCGGGCAATAGCGATCCTTACCACGGCCACGGTTTCCAGGGCTGCGTCAGGAATCCCGGCAGGATCGCCGGAGTAATGCCGTACGATGAGCGCGAGCCCGCGACGTTTTTCTGCGGGGTCGCTGACAATGTGCGCCGTTCCCTCGCCGATCACGCTCTGGTACCGCATCCCCCACCGGCAGGGCTTACCGGTCCGGATCGCCTCAACCCCGATCTCGGTCTCAAAACAGCACCGGGGGTTCTTTTTCAGGATATCCATCTTCCGGCCCTCGCAGGCCGAGTGAAAATACAGCCTGCCCGGCTCGTACCCGAACGAGACCGGGACGAGGTAGGGCTGTCCCTCGTCGCAGAATGCGACCCGCAGGACTTCTGCTGCCTGGAGAACAGCTTCAACCTGCGCCGTATCCCGGATCTCTTTCTCCCTCCTGCGCATGAGGATCAATCAGGCAGGATCTGGTACAGGGTGTTTCTTCGCCGGAGCGGCCTGCCGATGTCCTCTGCCATCCTGCGCATATCGGCAGGGTCCAGGTAATCGGTGTTCTGTGCCCCGGCGCCCTTCGAGATCCGCTCCTCAAAGACCGTTCCCCCGAGATCGTTTGCACCGGCAAGGAGCGCAATCTGGGCGAACTTCACGCCTTCCTTCACCCAGGAGACCTGGAAGTTCCGGAAATTGTCCAGGTACAGGCGGGACACCGCGATCATCAGGAGGTCTTCCCTTCCTGTCGCGCCCGCACGGGCTTCGCCCCGCCGGTACAGGGGTGTCGCCATATGGATGAACGAGAGCGGAACGAACTCGGTAAACCCGTGGGTATCGTCCTGGATCTCCCGAAGGATACGGAGGTGGGTAACCCGGTCGGTGTCCTCTTCGCAATGGCCGTACATGATCGTCGCGGTGGTAGGAAGGCCTGCCTTGTGGGCTTCCCGGATGACCCGGATCCAGTCGGCGGTCGGAATCTTCCCGGGGCAGATCTTTTTCCTGACTTCGTCGACAAGGATCTCGGCGGCAGTCCCGCACATCGAGTTCAGGCCCGCTTCCTGCATCTGACGGATAACTTCGCGGGTCGTGATGCCGCTCTGCTTTGCCGCGTAGGCAACTTCCATCGGGTTGCTGGCATGGAGGTGGACGCCGGGCGCAGCCTCCTTTATCCACCGGTACGCGTCCAAATACGATTGGGCGGTAAAATCCGGGTGCAGGCCGCTCACCGTGCAGATCTCGGTGACGCCGCGTCCCTTCGCCTGCCGGGCCCGTGCCTGGATCTCCTCTTTCCCGTAATAGTAGATCCCGTCGTCCCCCGGCTTCTTCGAGAAACCGCAGAAACCGCACGCGTTCACGCAGAGGTTCGTGACGTTCACGTTCTGGTTCAGGACATACGTCACTGCGTCTCCTGCCACCCGCTCCCGCATCTCGTCTGCGGCACCCGCTATCCGTACAACATCCCGGCCCGTCGCCCGGAACAGGATAAGCGCTTCTTCGTCTGTAAGACGGTGACCCCCAAGGACATCCGAGAGGATCGTCCGGATCTGGTCTGTGCTGGCTGTACTCATGCTCCCGTGGCAGTATCCTCCTTGCCACGGATAAAGATGTACTATGAGGATAAGGCTGCCGATGCCACTGAACCACAGGGTGCCTTCAACCGGGTTTCCCAGAGTCGTATTTCCCCCATATGGCCCCGATTTCAAACCGGCGGATTAATGGTTTATTCGGATAATATGACCGTATGAGAAGGAATTCTGCACCCTTGTTCATTTTCTGCCTTTTTATCGGGTTTGTTCTCGTTGCCGGATGTACCCAGCAGATCTCACCAAAAGATACCTCAGATAAAACCGGTGCCGTGAGAGAAACCGTTGCAGTAACCCCCACGCCAACGCAGGATATCGCAAAACCCCTTGAACCCACAACGACAGAACTTCCGAAACTCAATGTCCCGCCGGGATCAATCGCGAAATATTACGTATATACCCTGAACGGGACGCAGGGTGTTATTGGCCTTGCACTCCCCACCTCCGAGTATGAGAGCCTCAAAGCGCAGGGCAAGCCGAAAATGGCGGAGTCGGGGAACAGTGATGTTACCTATTTCCAGAATTTCATGAACGAACCGACCCAGCAGAAGTATGTCCAGGAACTGGCTGATGAGATAAAGAAAAAGTCCTCCAGTCCCGATGACCAGGTAAGGATCGCAGTCAGCCTTGTCCAGCATATCCCGTACCACCATGGAGATGTGTTTCGGTATCCCTACGAGGTAATGTACGATGGGACGGGGATATGCGGGGAGAAGTCAATGCTCCTTGCACTGCTCCTGAAAGACCTTGGGTACGGATCCTGCGCATTCTACTTCAAAACCGAAGGCCACATGACAGCAGGCATCCGAGTTGCCGCTCCCTACGATTACAAGGGGTCCGGGTATGCCTTCATTGAGACCACGGAACCCAAGATTATCACCTATAACCAGTCCTATTTCCCCGAATTTGGTGGTGAACTGACGTCAGATCCCATAGTAGTCCCGGAAGGTACCGGGAAGGAGTATACGGGAGTTGCCGAGAATTACCGCGATGCCCAGAACTGGGCACGAATTCAGTCCGAAATCCACAGTAAAGATATTCCTGTCGCCGACCGCGCTCTGGACAGAACGCTGGAGGCAAAGTACGATCTCGGGTATTTTACCTGCCAGAACTGCAGCCTGCCCACTCTCGCATAAAGTACAGCAGGATATACCGTAGGCAGAGATTCCTGCCCCGGTCCCCAAAGGTTCCGGAGGAAATTCCCTTCTTTCAGGAGCCTGTACGCGGGTCACGTGAGCGCATCCTTCTTAAACCCCATCTGCCTACATTCACTGGATACTGAATGGAGCAGCAGAAGGTACGGCTGACAAAGAAAGTTGCTGATGGCTATGTTATCCCGCTCGGACCCGCGAATCTCGTCGCAGTCATGACCGATGTAGGGATGGTCGGATGTGGGGCGTTCGATGTCCCTGCTCTTGATTCGTTCAGCTACCCGGCAGCGCGCGTACGGCCGTCGGCAGGACCGTCCATCGCAACCATCGATGATCTCCTGGACGGGATTATAAAAGAGGCAAACCGTTCGGCGATGGGAAGGGGCATCCGGAACGGGATGACCGGGCGGGAAGCGCTCGAACTTCTCTGAACCGGGATCCTTTTCCGGTCCCGCCCACACTCCCTGTCTGCATTCTCTTTTTTCAGAAATTTCAGATAAGATCGTACAGGGTCGTCCGCTGCCGGAGGGTCCGCCCGAGATCCGAGACGATCCGTTCCATATCCCTGGGATCGAGATAATCCGAACCTGCGGCCCCGGCATCCCCGGTGACATCGTCCGTGAACATCGTACCCGCGAGATCGTTTGCACCGGCAAGGAGGGCAAGCTGCGTCATCCTGAGGCCGACTTTTCCCCAGGCCACCTGGATATTCACAAAATTATCGAGGAAGAGGCGCGAGACGGCGAGCATCAGGAGGTCTTCCCGGCCGGTAGATCCGGCCCGGGCGATCCCCTGCCGGTACAGGGGCGTATTCGTGTGGACGAAGGGAAGCGTCACAAGTTCGGTAAACCCGTGGGTCTCATCCTGGATCTCCCGCAGGATACGGAGGTGTTCCGCCTGGTCCCGGGCAGACTCGTACGACCCGTACATGATGGTCGCGGTCGACCGGAGGCCGATCCGGTGGGCTTCCCGGATGATCCGGACCCACTCGGCAGTCGGGACTTTCCGGGGACAGATCACGTCCCGCACGGAATCGACGAGGATCTCCGCAGCGGTGCCCTGGATCGTCCCAAGGCCCTCCGCTTTGAGACGGGCGAGGACCTCCGTTGTTGAGAGCTTCCCCCGGTGGGCCGCATGTGCCACCTCGTCCGGGCTGAATGCGTGGATGTGGACGCCGGGAGCCGCTTCATGGATCCAGTGCATCATCTCAACGAAGGTATCGAGAGTGAATGCCGGATGCACCCCGGATAAGAGACAGATCTCGGTCACATTCCGGTCGTACGCGAGCCGGGCCTGCGCCTGGATGCCCTCCTTATCGTGGCAGTACGCCCCTTCGTCGCTTATCTTCCGGCCGAACCCGCAGAACCCGCAGAGGTTCTTGCAGATATTCGTGACATGCAGGTTCTGGTTCCGGACGTACGTGACGATATCCCCGGCACGCCGCTCGCGCATCTCGTCGCCGGCTTCCAGGATGCGGAGAACATCCCGGCCCTGTGCGGAAAGAAGGGTCGCCGCTTCCTGTTCCGTAAGCAGGTGTCCCGCCAGGGTATCTTCAAGGAGCCGCTTCATATCAGTCTCTCCCATGGTTCTCTCCGTCCGTCAGTTCCGTTCAGTTTTTCCGCTTCTTCTTCGATCCCGTTTTCGGGCCGGGCTCGCTCTGGTCTGCCTTTCTCCGCACGTACCATTCGTAGGCGATCATGAGGACGATGACAATGATCGCGACCTCAACGATATGGAGGGGCAGAAGGCCTACGAGCGGGATGACAAAGAGGACTTTCCCCACCACCCATTCATCCTTCACCGGTTCGATCTGCCCGAGCCCCTGGTACGAGGAGGACTGGTCGCTTGCGGTGTTATTGTCCCCTTTCGTGATATATCCGCCATGGGACGAGACGGTTCCGGTCTCCCAGATATACCCGTACCCATCCGTCAGGTACACAGCAGGCAGGACATAACTCCCTGATGAAGAACGTATCAGGAGGTCCTTCGGGCCCAGCGTAATATCGGACGGGACCTCCTGTCCCGTTGTGAGAACCGTGTACCCGCCGATAGTGGTATTGGTTACCGTGAGCGGCAGGTAATCTTTCGGGGTCACCTGGCCCCGGTAGGGGTTGATATAGGTGGGAACCGATTCGTTCGCACCGGTTTTCGTCATCGCCCGGTGGATGATCGGGTGGACGCCGGTCGAAAGGAACGGGATCGCGATGGGCGGATTCTTTGCCCCGTTGGGCTGGTAGATGATAACATCGCCGTAATCCCCGTATTTCATGTATCCCGATGCTTTCCCTTCGTCCCAGGTCTGGAGTTCCCCGAACCGGTCCTTCTGGACGACAAAGACCAGATCCCCGACGTTCATGTGCGGGGTCATACTGCCCGATTCAATCGTGACAACTGCGGGCCAGGTCCCGGAGAGAAGGAGAAGAAGGACGGCAATGCCGCCAACGACGCAGACAACCCAAAGAAGTTCCCGTGCAAGGGAGACGTACGGGTTTTCGCTGGTCCGGAACTTCCCGATGAGAGCCCGGAAATCCTTCCTTGGCGGTTCCTCTGCCATATGCTCCGGTACTCTTGTTTCCCCCTACATAAGGAGTTTCCTTTTGGCTCTGCCATTCCCTGCACCGGGAGGTACCGGAATCCCTCCTTTGCAGGGAGGGAAAGCGCCATAAGAAACCCTTCGCAATATATGATCAGCATGCAGACAGCCGGGGAGGTCGTACAGCAGTTTCTCGGGGCAGGATACCAGGTCCACCCGGAGGTCGTGAGTTATATCCTGGAACAGGACGACCCCGCCCTGTTTGGCCGGATCCTGTCTGCCGTCCCGGACGGGACTATCGTTGTCTCAACGAAACATATCCCCGGTATCGGTTCCGTGCGGGACGGCGTCCGGTTCTTACCCGACCCGGTCCTTGAGGTGGTGAAAGGGCAGGCCGGGACTTCGGGCCCTATCACCGGGACCGAGGATTATATCCATTACTTCCGGGACCGGTACAACCGGCTCGGGAACCTTATCCGTGGCAGGTGCGGGGCCATCCCGATTGAAGGCCTCTCCCGGAACTACCGGTACCGGCAGGAAGAGGTCGCCATTGTCGGGATGGTGATGGAAGTCAAGACGACAACGAACGGCCACCGGATTGCCGAGATCGAGGACCCGACCGGCTCCATCTCGGTCCTTGCGAGGAAAGGCGGGACTTCGTTTGCCGATGCAGAGAGGCTCATACCGGACGAAGTCATCGGTGCCAAGGGAAAACTCTCGAATGACGGGAAACTTTTCTTTGCCGAGCAGATCCTCAGGCCGGATATCCCGTTCAGCAACTCCCCGTTCCGGAGCGAGACCCCCGGAAAGGCGGTCCTGATCTCGGACGTCCACGTCGGGAGCAACACGTTCCTCGAGGAACAGTGGCACCGGTTCGCGGAATGGCTCGACACCTCGGACGCCCAGTACCTGCTGGTCGCTGGCGATCTCGTGGACGGGATAGGGATCTACCCTGGCCAGGATCTGGAACTGACCATCCAGAACATCTACCAGCAGTACGACCGGGCCGGGGAGCTCTTCTCAGACCTTCCCTCTCACGTAAAAATCATCATCTCGCCCGGAAACCACGACGTTGTCCGGGGGGCAGAACCGCAGCCCGCGATCCCGGAGCAGTTCACGAGGAAGTTCCCGAAGAACTGCACGTTTGTCGAAAACCCGGCGCTCGTCAGCCTCCAGGGGGTCCGGGTCCTGATGTACCACGGACGTTCCATCGACGATATGATCGGGCTCATCCCAGGTGCAAGCTATGCAAAAGCCGGCCAGATGATGGAGGAGATGCTCCAGCGGCGGCACCTTGCCCCGATGTACGGCGGGAGGGCAATGATCGCCGCAAGCCGTACCGACAACCTGATCATCGAACCGGTCCCCGAGATCCTCCACACGGGCCACGTCCATATCACGGCAGTCACCCCGTACCGGGGCGTCCTCGGGGTCAACGCAGGGACCTGGCAGTCCCAGACCGCGTTCCAGAAGCAGATGAACGTGAACCCGACCCCGGCCCAGGCGGTCATGGTCGACCTAGAGACCCTGAACTACAGGATCCTGGATTTCAATTAACCCCGCAACCATTTCTGGAGAGGCTCCAGGTTTTCCGGTGCGCCCCTTCTGCTTGCAGACGCACCAGTACCACGTGCGATCCGGTGCCTTTTCCGGCCCGGTCAGCGTCGTAAATAGTTTTGTCTGTTTTTGTACTGCGCATGACAAAACGATCACGATTAATAATGCACGAACCCAATACTCGTTCTGAGGAGTTTTCGTGGAGCTCTTGCTTTTCCTGATCCTGTTCCCCGTTCTCGCAGGCATACTCATGCTCCTGCTGAAAGGGGACCGATTCCAGGGGATATGGGTGAAGCTTGCCGCCCTTGTGACCGGCATTGCCTCAGTCTATCTTCTTGTATCGACATTCGGCAAAGGGACCATCCTGTATGCAATTACGCCCCGGCCCCTGAACGGCATCCTGTTTATGCTGGAGATCGCGATCGCGATCTTCATCCTGTACCTGGGCCTGAAATACCGGAACAAGCTTGTCGTGGCCCTTATCCTTGTACAGACCGCCCTTCTCGTATTTTACGAAGGATTCTGTGCAGAACTGGTAGAATCGTCCCATGCCCTGTTTGTGGACCAGTTCTCGGTAATCATGGCGCTCATCATCGGGATCATCGGGAGCCTGATCTGCGTCTATTCCGTGGGATACATGCGGGACTACCATACCGAGCACAAAAATCTCCCGGATCGGAGGAATATCTTCTTTTTCGTGATGTTCCTCTTCCTCGGGGCAATGTTCGGGGTGGTATTTTCCAATAATCTCTTCTGGCTTTTCTTCTTCTGGGAGGTAACGACCCTCTGTTCGTTCCTCTTAATCGGGTATTCGGGAACCGAAGAGGCCCGGAATAACGCCTTCACCGCCCTCTGGATGAACCTCCTGGGAGGAGTTGCCTTCATGGGGGCACTTATATGGCTCAGCCTGGAACCCTCCGGTCCCGGGACCATCGATCTCCTCCAGGTCATGGCCTCCGGGAAAGCGATCATCCTCGTCCCGGCAGTCCTCATCGGGTTTGCCGGCCTCACGAAGGCAGCCCAGCTTCCCTTCTCCGGCTGGCTGGTCGGCGCCATGGTCGCACCCACCCCGGTCTCCGCCCTCCTGCACTCCAGCACCATGGTAAAGGCAGGGGTCTATATCCTCGTCCGGCTCAGCCCGGTCTTCCAGGGAACGGTCTCCGGGATGATGATTGCGCTCGTCGGCAGCGTTACATTCCTCCTAGCATCCGCCATTGCCATATCCCAGAATAATGCCAAGAAGGTCCTTGCTTATTCCACGATAGCAAACCTTGGCCTGATAGTAGCCTGTGCCGGGATCGGGACAGCCGAAGCCATCTGGGCGGCAATACTCCTGATAATATTCCACGCGGTCGCAAAGTCTCTCCTCTTCCTTGGGACGGGAACGATAGAGCACCGGATCGGGAACAAGGATATCGAGGAGATGGGCGGCCTCATAGAAAGGATGCCGAAAGTCACCATCCTGATGCTGATCGGGATGGCAGGGATGTTTATCGCACCGTTCGGTATGCTGATATCGAAATGGGCAGCACTCCGGGCCTTCATTGACGCCCCCCTGGGACTCATTTTCGTGATCATCCTTGCGTTCGGGAGCGCCCTTACGGTCTTCTTCTGGACAAAGTGGATCGGGAAGATCATTTCGGTCACCAGCAGGAAGAAAAATATCGAGCATAACATACCGGGCACCCAGTGGATCGCCCTCTATGCAATCGCGGCCCTCACGGTGCTGGCCTGCTTCCTCTTCCCGGTCGTATCAAGCACTCTGATCGTGCCGTTCGTGACCGCAACCTACGGGTCAGCGACATTCCTCTCTGCCGACAATATCCTGATTATGCTCATCATGCTGGCGCTGATCCTCGTGATGCCTGTCTCCCTCCTGTATTTCAAAGGGAAGGGGAAGCACACCGGCCCCTACCTGAGCGGTATTCCGGCTACCCCGGCCCAGACCTACACGGGATCGGCAGGCACGACCCGGGAGATCGCCCTCCGGAACTATTACCTTACGAGCTGGTTCGGTGAGCGGGAAGTTCTCTCCTATGCCCGGCCGGTAGCAATGATCCTCATCACGATCATGTTTGCGGGGATCCTCCTTCCGGGGGTGATCCTGTGACGCTGCCCCTGCAGACCATCATCTATGGGATCGCGTTCCTGGTCCTTGCACCCGTCGCAGGCGGGCTCATCGCAGGGATCGACCGGCGGATAACCGCACGGATGCAGGGACGGATTGGCCCCCCCCTCCTCCAGCCGTTCTACGATGTCGGGAAGCTCTTCGAGAAAGAGAATCTCCAGGTCCACACCTCGCAGCAGTTCTATATCCTCTGCTACCTGGTCTTCATGGCAATCACGGGAATCCTCTTTGCCACCGGGCAGGATTTCCTGCTTGTGATCTTCGCCCTCACGCTTGCCGAGATCTTCATCGTCCTTGGTGCGTTTGCGGCACACTCCCCGTACAGCCATATCGGGGCCGAACGGGAACTGATCCAGATCATGGCGTTCGAGCCGATGATCATCCTGACAGCCGCCGGGATGTACCTGGTAACGAAGAGCTTCTATATCCGGGACATTGCGGCCTCAACGGTCCCCCTGATCATGCTCCTTCCCGGGCTCTTTGTCGGACTCGTATATGTGATAACCATCAAGCTCCGGAAGTCGCCCTTCGACATCTCGACTTCACACCATGCCCACCAGGAGATCGTGAAGGGGGTTACGACCGATTTCTCAGGGCCGACACTCGGTATGATAGAAGTGGCCCACTGGTACGAGACCGTACTCCTTCTCGGAATCGTGTACCTCTTCTTTGCATGGAACCCGATCATCGGGATACTCGCCCTCGTCATCGTGTACCTGGGCGAGATCTTCGCGGACAACACCTGCGCCCGGGTCCGGTGGCAGCTGGCACTCAAGAGCTCCTGGCTGATAACACTCGTCCTCGGGATCCTGAACCTCGGGGCGCTGTACCTCATGAAAGGGGTGATCTGATATGGCATCGTACCTCACGAAATCGCCCTGGATCCTCCACTACGATGCATCGAGCTGCAATGGCTGCGATATCGAAGTGCTGGCTGCACTCACCCCGATGTATGACGTGGAGCGGTTCGGGATCATCAATACCGGGAACCCGAAGCATGCGGACGTGTTCCTGATAACGGGCAGCATCAATGAGCGCAACATCGAGGTCGTGCAATCCCTGTATTCCCAGATGCCGGACCCGAAAGTGGTTGTCGCAATCGGGATCTGTGCAACCTCGGGCGGGGTCTTCCGGGAATGCTACAATGTCGCAGGGGGAGTCGACATGGTCATTCCTGTCGACGTGTACGTCCCGGGATGCGCAGCACGCCCCGAGTCCATCATAGACGGGGTCGTGACCGCTCTCGGCATACTGGATAAGAAACGGGCAGCGTTTGCTGCAGGACAGGAAACGGCCGGAAAGGCAGGAGAAGGACAATGAAGTACGAAGAGCAGCCCATGACCATTGCACTCACGAGCGAACTCCTGGCAAAGGCGGGAGAGATGAAGAATGCAGGAAACCGGCTGGTTCAGGTCAGCGTTGCGGCAACTGATGAAATCTACGAGATCACGTACACGTTTGACAAGGATCTCGCGATGAAACATATCCGGGTCATTCTCCCGAAAGGAACCCCCCTTCCGAGCATCACCGGGGTGTACGGGTACGCTTTCACGTACGAGAACGAGATCCACGACCTGTACGGCATTGAGGTAACCGGAATCAACGTGGACTTCAAGGGGACCTTCTACCGGACCAAGGTGAAGTATCCCTTTGAGGCTTCCGTGAAACCGAAGGAGGGGGCATAACATGGCAAAACAGATCATCGTCCCGTTCGGGCCCCAGCACCCGGTCCTCCCGGAGCCGATCCACCTCGACCTCATTCTTGAAGACGAGCGGGTTGTCGATGCGGTCCCGTCCATCGGGTACGTGCACCGGGGCCTGGAGAAACTCGTGGAGAAACGGGAGTATCCCGAGTACGTGTATATCGCGGAACGGATCTGCGGGATCTGCAGTTTCATCCACGCGAGCACGTACTGCCAGGCTGTCGAGGGCATGATGGGAATCGAGGTTCCCGAGCGGGCGCTCTACCTCCGGACCATCTGGTCCGAGTATTCGAGGCTGCACTCCCACCTGCTCTGGCTCGGCTGCTTTGCGGACAGCATGGGCTTTGAGAGCCTGTTCATGAACGCGTGGCGCCTCCGGGAGCATATCCTGGACGAGCTCGAAGCGACAACGGGTGGCAGGGTCATCCAGGGCTCGTCCAAGGTCGGCGGGGTCAGGCGCGATATCCCGAACAGCCAGCTGAAGGAGATGGTCCGTCGGCTCGAAGCGATGAGGCCCGAACTCCAGGATCTCTCGGATGTCTTCTTTGGCGACAGCTCGGTGAAGACCCGGCTTCAGGGAGTCGGCGTCGTCCCGAAGCAGGATGCCTACGATTCCGGTGCGGTCGGGCCGACTCTCCGGGGAAGCGGTATTGCGCAGGACGTCCGGAGCACGGGCTATGCTGCATACGACAAGGTGAAGTTCGAACCGATGTTCGAGACATCCGGCGACTGTTTCGGCAGGTGCATGGTACGGGCACGCGAGCTCTTCACGTCCATCGATATCATCACCCAGGCGGCAGAGCAGATCCCGGACGGCCCCCTTGAAGTGAAGGTGACCGGATCGCCGAAAGGGGAGTTCTTCGCACGGGCCGAGCAGCCCCGGGGCGAGGTTATCCACTACGTGAAAGGGAACGGGACCCGGTACCTTGCCCGGCACCGGGTGAGGACGCCGACCTTTGCGAACATCCCCTTCCTCCTTGCGGCGCTGAAAGGCTGCGAGCTTGCGGATGTCCCGGTGATTGTGCTGTCGATCGATCCCTGCATCGGCTGCGCGGAGAGGTGAAGAAGATGGGTCTCTTTACGATGGGAAAGACCGTGGTACGGCAGCTCTTCGGGAAGTCCCCGAACCTGCGGTACCCGGCGGAACCTGCGAAGAAGACGGACAAGACCCGGGGCCACGTGACCTTTGACGGCTCGAAATGCATCTCCTGCCGGCTCTGCCAGAAGAAATGCCCGGCGGTAGCAATTGTCGTTGACGTGAAGGAGAAGACCTGGCAGATCGACCGGTTCCGGTGCGTCGTGTGCAACAGCTGCGTGGAGATCTGCCCCGGGAAATGCCTCACTATGGACACGCAGTACATGCATCCCTTCACGTCCCGGGAGAATACGGTCGAGACGTTTGCGATCACCTGGGTCAAGCCCGCGAAGCCTGCTGCCGGCAAGGCACCGGAAGCTGCGGAAGGGTAATTTTTCCTTTTTAGCCGTACCCCTCCCGGCTTCCGTAACCAAACGTGGATAATTCTGCTCCCCTCATGAGGGATAGGAGATTCTATGGCAGACCCGGGCCTTTCACGTATCATCGATATCATAGTCCGGACCCTGGACCCGGATACTATCATCCTGTTCGGGTCGCGGGCACGCGGGGATGCGAGGGAAGATTCCGATTTCGATATCTGCGTTCTGAAGAACGGTATATCGGAGCGGCGGAGCATCGCAAAGAAACTGTACCGGGCACTGTACGGGGTAGGGGTCCCGGTTCCCGAAGACATAACGGCAGCAGCGGATCTTACTGAGTATGCGGTCCACACCCGCTATCCCGGCCTGTATGAACCGGTTTCAGCAGAAGAATACCGGGAGGCACTTGCTGCTGCAGAATGTGTTCATGCAGGGGTGCTGACCCGGATCCCGTAAGAATCTTCTCAGTATCGTACCTATCGTACCGGCCCTGCCCGATTATACGGGAAATGCAGAAGAACGTTCGTATTCCAGGAAGGATCGTGCAACTCCTCTGAACCCAGGTCTTCCCTGCAATTCCACTTTTTTGGAAGAAACACGTGCCAGAAGTCCGCACATGCAGCGTCGCTTCAGAAACCATTAACGGAAGAACGGTACTCCTGACTAGTATGACAGCCCTGGATTTTCGTGACGTCGGGGAACGGCTGGCAGCGGCGTTCCGGCTGACTGCCCGGCCGCTCGCCGTGTACGGTGCAGAGACCCTTCCTTCAGGAATACCCCACCTTCCGGACGTGAACCGGTGCCTTGCGGTATCCCTGTTCCGGATGGCAACAGGAACGGAGGTCCCGGGGATCTACCTGAGTGCCGACTCGAAGGAAGGCTGCTGCCCGGGCGGGCTTGCCCATACGGGATTCCACCCGGAGCCGGGGGATATCAAGTACTTCGTATCCCAGGGTCGGGCGGATATCCGGGGCGGGGCTGCCGAGTACCTGAAATCAAGTCCTGATATGGTGGAGCGCTGCTTCCGGGCGCTCGGGAAGGTCACCCCACCGGGAAAGTATCTCATCGTCCAGGCCTGCGAGCTGCTTCCCCCCGGCCTGGAAGGAGTCCGGTCCCTCTGCTGCTTCGGTACGGCGGAACAGATACGGAACATGGCGGCACTCGTCCACTTCGACCGGGACGACCCGTTCACGCCGGTTATCGTGCCGTGGGGCCCTTCATGCTCGACCTTCATCACCTACCCGGCAGGAATGGCAGAGAACGCCCCAAAGCGTACGGCATTCATGGGCCCCCAGGACCCGACCCAGAACCACAGCCTTCCTCCTGACATAATGGCGCTCGGTATCCCTGCGGACATCGCGCTCGCAATGGCCAGGAACCTGGATGCGTCCTTCATCATCCGGAGACCGAAAGTCGCATTCCCGGACCATGCGAAACGGACGGGAAAAACGGAGCGGTAAGCCCGGTCAGTACGAATATACGGCTTCTCATGGAAATACCGGGCGGATGTCTCCACCGGGAACGGCGGGAAAAGAGATGCCGCCCCGGACACCTGCTTTCCTGAATCGCAGGGTCGTATGGCAGAGTCGGATTTACCTACCACCACGGCTGCAGGTCTGCACTGACAACCTTCGGGCTATCCGTATCCACAAAGACCTGCTGCGTAACGATATTGTAGCCGTCTTTCGATACAGTTACCCTGTACCAGGTATTTTCTGGTAGGGCATCGAATGTCGCGAACCCCCGGTTGTCAGTCCATCCCCCGTAGTTCATACCGCCATCGTGCGGGGCTACAGTCACGTACGCGTTGGGCGTATTCGACCAGACCTGGATGCCAGGCCCGGATCCGGTCGCTGCTACCGGGGATGTACCTGCCAGAAGGCAGATAAGGAAAAGCCCGGCGATTCCTGCAAGACGGAAGAGGTTTCCTTTCCCTGCAATCTTCATTCGATCCTTACCGGTTCCGTTCTGGTTCAGGGTCATGATCACTTCCTTCTGCCGGGAAATGCCGGGACTGATCAGATGCTTACCCGGGGATTGGTATAAAACACAGGAAATCGGAAAAAACTCCCCGGTATTTTTCCAGTCACCGGCAGGACCGGGAAACAGGAAATCCTTTCAGGACGCCCCGCAATCGCAACGGGGTTAAGGCCGTTCAGCTAAGAATACTCTCAGGGACAAGAAGCCCCGGGAAGGAACACGGCCGCATGAAGATTCTCTTCGTATATTCAAAGCAGGACCGGGCAGGGATCACGATACGGGACCAGGTACTGAAGCTCGTGCCCGGTCTCGGGGAAGACCCGGTCCCTTTCGCCTCGCACCTGCTGGCCCTCACCGGCTTCGATGAACGGCTCATCTATGCGGAATCGTTCGGGGCCGGTATCGATGCGGACCTCATCCTCTTTTTCTCCCGGCATTCCAGCGTGAACCCGGTCCCTGTCCTCACGGTCCACGTGACCGGGAATTACCGGGATGCAGAACTCGGCGGGACTCCCCGGACACTTCCCCCGGCAGCACCGGTCGTCATGCAGGCGATTCTCCGGGCCCTGAAACGGAACGCTCCCGAAGGGTACCGGGCCAGTTACGAAGTCACCCACCACGGCCCGACCGGCCTTGCGATCCCGTCCTGCTTTGTCGAGATCGGGAGCACGCTGACTGAATGGGAAGACCAGGTTGCGGGAGCTGCAGTCGCAAAAAGCGTCGTCGAAGCACTCCGGGATCTCCCGGAGAACAGCATCCCCCTGATCGGGTTCGGGGGAACCCATTACGCGGTACGGGAGACCGAGATCGCCCTTGCCAGCCGGGGGGCCTTCGGCCACATCGCCCACAGCCGGGAGATCCCGTCCCTGGACCGGGACATGATCCGGCAGATGGCAGAAAGAACCGGTGCGGTTGCAGCCTACATCGACAAAAAATCCGTCCCTGCGCCGGAAGTAAGCCGGCTTACGGGAATTCTTGCGGAACTCGACTTCCCCGTGCTGAGCGAAGGGGAGATTCACGATCTCGGGGAGATCCCCTGGCCGGCCTACCGTGAGATCTGCCGGATCGCAGAGGAGATCGACCCGAAAGCCCGGCCCCGGCTGAACCGGGCCGTCTGTACCGGAAAACCGGTATCCTTTGAGTTCAACCAGGATCTCCTCGATGAGACCCTGAAGGCCGATCCGGAAACGTTCTTTGCGGAACTCGGGAAGGTGCCGGTCGTCTCACTTTCTACCCCGGCCCGCAGAATTCTTCCGGTTTTCATTTCCTGCGGCGCTCCAACGGAAGAATTCATAAATGCTTTAATAACCTTGTGCGTAAAACTGATACGTGCGAAAAAAACCACTGCAGTGGAGCGCGATCATCTTATCATAAGAGAGGTCAGGTTTGATCCGGAGAAAGCGCGAAATCTGGGCCTCTCACAGGGACCGCTCTTCAGCCGGCTGGCAGGGGGCCAGGCGGTTGAACACGATGGACGGGAGATTACACCGGAGATGGTGCAGATCTGCAGGGAACGACAAGTCCATATCCCGGGTTTGGAGAGGTATCAATGAGATCAATCGTTGAGGAGGCGTTGACACGGGCGCGTGAGGATTCGAATGCACTCACGCAGTACAATGATGAGCTTGACCAGGTGCTCAAGGAGCTGAAAACCGAGGTTTCGGTCATCGGCTGCGGAGGTGCAGGTTCGAACACCATTGCCCGCATGAAGGAAGAGGGCATCCACGGTGCCAAGATGATCGCGATCAATACCGATGCCCAGCACCTCGCCCGCGTGAAAGCGGATTTCCGCATCCTGATCGGGAAACAGAGAACCCGGGGTCTCGGTGCCGGCTCCATCCCCCAGATAGGAGAGGAAGCGGCTCTTGAGAACGAGCAGGATATCAAAGCAGTCGTCTCCGGCTGCGACATGGTCTTCATCACGGTCGGCCTCGGCGGAGGTACCGGGACCGGTTGCGCCCCGGTTGTCGCAAAGGCTGCCCGGGAAGAGGGCGCTCTCACGATTGCTATCGTAACGCTTCCGTTCACCGCAGAAGGTGCCATCCGAGCCGAGAACGCGGAAGCCGGCCTCGAACGCCTCCGGGACGTCGCCGACACCGTCATCGTGGTTCCGAACGACCGCCTCCTCGAAGTCGTTCCGAAACTTCCCCTTCACGCCGCATTCAAGGTAGCCGATGAAGTCCTGATGCGGGCCGTCAAGGGAATCACCGAGCTCATCACCCTCCCGGGGCTCGTCAACCTGGACTTTGCCGATGTCCGGACCGTCATGGAACGTGGCGGCGTAGCAATGATCGGTATGGGAGAGAGCGACAGCGACGACAAAGCCGCAGACTCGGTCAAGAAAGCCATCCGGTCCCCCCTCCTGGATGTTGACATCTCCGGCGCAACTGCAGCACTCGTGAACGTCGTCGGCGGTCCCGATATGACCATGGAAGAGGCGGAAGGCGTCGTGCAGGAAGTCTATAACCGCATCGATCCCAACGCCCGGATCATCTGGGGCGCCCAGGTCGACCCCGAGATGCAGAACAAGATGCGAACGCTCCTTGTCGTGACTGGTGTCCGGTCGCCACAAATATATGGTCGCAATGAGAAGCTTACCCCCAAAGTCCAGAAACAATTTGATATCGATTTCCTGAAGTGATAGAAATATGGTGGAAGTACCGAAACCCAACATAAAATTCGACATACAGGAGGAATTTTTCCGGAAATACCTCCGCGTGCTCAAGCTTACGCGCACGCCTACGCGCGAAGAGTTCACCAAGATCGCAATCGTAGCCGCTGCCGGTATAATCCTCATCGGCCTGATCGGGTTCATTATCTACGAGGTAATGCTCCTTCTCCCGATGACTCCGAAATGATCGTCATGACCGAAGAGATTGCAACTCCGGCCGTAGCGGCTGATAAGGTTATCCGGGTTTTTGCCATCAAGACGACCTCGAAGCAGGAGCGGACGGTTGCAGACAATATCAAGCGGGCGATTGACGAAGGGAAGACCGATATCCAGGTCTACTCGATAGTCGTCCCCGACGAACTCCAGGGATACGTCCTCATTGAGACCCCCGAGAAACTGAACCGTATCGAGCAGCTCCGGGAAATGATCCCCCACGCGCGCGCAGTAGTCCGGGGCGAGACCTCGCTTGCCGAAGTAGGCCACTTCCTGATCCCGAAACCCGTGGTATCCGGTATCGACGAGGGCACGATTGTCGAACTGATCGCAGGACCGTTCAAGGGCGAAAAGGCGGTCGTGAAACGGGTCGACACCCAGAAGGAAGAGATCACGGTCGAACTGTACGAGAGCGTCGTCCCCATCCCGATCACGGTCCGGGGCGACAATGTCCGGGTCGTCGATAAAGGCGACGACCGGTAAACAGGCATTTTCAAAATAGTATTCCCTTTTCCTTTTTTCTTTCATGCTTCGCTGACGGGATTATTTCCGGGGTATTCTGGCAATCCGGCCACTCGTCGCCAGGATATTTTTACTGCACTGACAGACGACTTCCTGCTTCCCGGCCTCCGTCAGAATCGCGGTGGATTCCCCGGGTTTCTGGTCCGGCTGGTGCGAAGATCATGCCTGCCGACCCACAGGATCAGGATCACAATGCCGGAAAGGATCGCGGCAAGGAAGAATCCCGTCTGGAATGCCATGAGAGGGATCCCGGCGATTCCCGGAGAGGAAAGGGCCTCCGGCGTCTTTCCATGGACCTGCAGGAAAACAGAACAGAGGGCCCGTCAGAGAACGACACTCACGATGACGCTGAACTCTTCCGCGAGGCGCATGAATCCTGAGCCGAATCCTGCATCGCCGGCCCCCTGATTCTCTCCGACCGGGGCCATGGTTCCGACACGCGAGGATTCAGCCTTTCTCATAAAAAACGTGTGGCCGGCTTATCGCAGTTCCGGCACTTCTTTTGCCCATGCCTCGACCCGGGCCCGTATCCCTTCGTCCATATAGGAGGAGAGCGTTACCCGGTTCCTGGCAAAACTGAGATAGTACAGCTCCCCGTTCGGGTCGTGGCATTTCAGGGTCACGGAATAGAGGTCGCTTTCCGGTACATGGAGCGGCCGTCCGCCATGCGCAGCAGCGTTTGCCATGTTGGAGAGGACGGCATGGATGCCGTACTGGTACCCGTCAACCGAGGTGTAGGTCTCGATCCCCCTCCCGATCCAGATTCCCTTCTCATCCCGGTACTCGAACTTCGCGGTGTACATCTCCCGCACCTTCTCGACCGGGCGATGGGTCTTCCGTTCGGTCCGGTAGGCCGTGCAGCCGAGCGGGTTCTTCAGGATGAACGACCGGATGACGGCATCGAACGCCGCGATATCCGGGAACGGGGTTTTCAGGGACCGGACAGCACTCTTCGGCCCGGGTTTCTGCGTGAACGTTGCCATGGACGGGACTTCCCGATCAACAGGAATGGCGGGGTCCGATAAAAATTTTGTCGTCGCATGTTGGGGGTCGGATCCAAAATCAGCGGATCGTTTCCGGACGGGATTCCGGGACGCGGATCGGGTGTTCCTGTCAGGATTCTCTCTCGGAGAAAGTGAGCGCCCGGGTACCGTGATGCAGAATTTATCCGGGGTTTGCAGGGTCGGTTATGGTCCTAAAAATATATCTGACCCCCCCCATACCCCTCCGGTTTTTGTGCGGGTTTTGGTGGACTTTTAGAAAATTTCACGAGAGAAAATTGTGATAAAACCATGGTTTTTTAAGGCTGGCCTGATGCAGGGGGTCGGATGAAAAATCAGGGTGGATCAATACAGCTCCGAAACGTTCGGGAAGCAGGTGCAGGTGCAAACGGGTAGTCGGAACCCTGTCCGGATAGTCTCCCGACTCCGGTTTTTACTACGGGATATCTGCCAGCGGGAGTCAGGGAATAAAAAAGAAGGGTTATGGGAAGGGTTCCGTTTCTGCGGATCCGGGCACTTTCCCGGTCTTTGCAACGGTGTAGAGGATGAGTGTTGCAATCCCTCCGACTGTCGCAATGACAACCACAAGCCCGGACAGGGCGAGAACATAGAGGAAGGCGGCAACGATCCATTCCGCTCCGGGGCGCGAGTAGGAAATCAGCATGGCACCGCCGTCAACGATCGATACCTGCGTGAACCCGGTGAACCGGAAGGGCAGGAACGTGAGCAAGGCAGCGAATACGAGAGTTCCCAGGCCAAGAACGCAGACAACGACTTCACCCCGGACCTTTCTCGTCAGTGCAAACGATCCCAAAACCGCTTCCTTCAGGCTCTTTCCCTCAAGCACGATGAGGGGTACAACGAAAAGAGTCAGGATGAACAGGAGTATGTTGATTGCTGAAAAGATCAGGGTGTAAACGGTTGGTCCCGGAAACCCCATTTCCTCAAGCAGCGTAGGAGGATGCTCACCAGGCGGGTTACCCAGGAAAAAATTCGGGTCGAGTGCCCAGTTGAAGGGGAACTGGGCGAGCACGTGGGACAGGAACACTTCGAGATTCCCGAAGATATCGAAAGGCGGGGACGCCCACGAACTCATGCTCATACCGGCAATGAAGAGCAGAGTACCTGCGAGTCCCACGACAATGGACCACAGCGCAAGCGGTCTCAGGTATTTTCCGGCCGTTGCAAGCCCGTGAAAGAATGAGACAGCCCCGCCTTTCCTGGAAGATATGCTTAAAACAAGGCCCGCCAGCAGGAATACCAGGCAGAACACCGTTGAGATCTCGATCACAAGTGGCAGACCATACCCTGCGATTCCATTGGGTTCCCGGTTACATCTGATGAGAAAGAGCAGCGACTGGCCGATGAGGTTCCCGGCCAGCACAAGCCCGGCAAGTAGAGGGAACCAGAAGAGCTGCGGGTTCCGGATCAGCGTTTTCACTCCTGACCGGGCAGCCCCGATTCCCCGACGGATCGTTCCCGGTCCGCCGGCCCCGCCATCCGGGCTCCCCTCATGGGAAGGTTCAGGTGGGTTATCAATATCTGCCTGCGAGGCACGAATCACCGGTGCTTTCCGGCACAGGCCGAGCCACCGGTCAAAGATAGCAGAAATACTATGCATCAGCTCAACTCCCTGGTTTTTTCAGAGGATCCGGGCATCTGTCCTGTCTTTGCATACAGGGAGAGGTCCAGTGTTGCAATCCCTCTGACCGTCGCAATGACAAACACTGGGCCGGTCGGGGCGAGGACGTACAGGATGCCGGCTGCGACCCACGCATCACCCGGGTACCAGGTGATCTCCAGAGGTGGTATGACCATCGCGTGTGCTGCGTGGACGAGACCAACGAGATCATAGACAATGCCATTTACTACAGCCGGGGATGAAACCACCCGATCCCCGCAGCGAACCGCCATAGTTCCGTATTCCCCGGTTCAATGCCCCCATTACCATAAACTCCGGTATGCTCCGGATTGGCCCGGAACATTGCATCTTCAGCTGAAGCGGGAACAACGGGAATAAAGAAAAGAGGGACGATAAAGAACAGTATTAAAAATAAGAAATGCCCTGGACAAGGATTACTGAATCGTCTTCTGGAACGGGGTATGTTTTGGTTTGCCATTACGTTTCACGTGGTTCTTTGATCGTACGTCTTTCTTAGGGTTTCAACAAAACCAAATTTAATAAAATGGTACCGATTCCTGCATCCGTGACCTGGACAGGGATCTCCGTATAGGTGTCATCACCATTAGCGGGGTCACTGAACGCAGCAATGAGTGCATCTGCCGCGTCGCTGCCCTGCAGGCTTCCCGGGCCGGAGATCCTGAAGAGATTCGCGCCGTTGTCCGGTTGCAGGCTGCGGACGTAATCCCCGCTGGCATCGATATCGAACGTGGTGTTCTGCATCGGGTGCTGGACAACTACGAAGTACTGGCCGCCTGCAAGTTGACTGGTGACCTCCCGGGGGACTACATACCTGAATGAGGCATTGGAGTCGACGGATACCTTTGACTTTGAGGAGGAGTTCTTACCAAGGATCCAGATCTGGACCGTTTCGGGATTTCCTTCCGCAAATCCGGAGACCGTAAAAGGCTGTCCCTGAGAAATTGATGATGGGGTGATCTCTGCAGTTATGAAGGGTTTTTTCAGGATAATACCGACATTGGCGGCGGTCGGGCCCAGCTGGTCACTTGTTTTCGGCTGGCTCGCGGCAAAGATGGTATACGTCCCGGCATCCACCGGGAGATTCGTGGTATAATAGACGTATTCCCAGGACTTATCCGGCTTTGTTTTCACGGTAGTGAATGAATCCGGATTCCCGCTGACTACATTCTGCAGGGGGGAGGTAAGTTTTCCCCCGCCGGTGGGGATGCCGGGTCCGTCCTTGAAGGTGCCGGGTCCGGTGATGAAGAGGTACGTGGTATCCGAATCATAATTATGGCCACTGAGAACCACTTTTTCTCCCAAGTAATATGACTGGTCCCCCTGTGCGGCAATGGTAACTCCCGTGCCGGCAGATGCGGAAGCAGTGACCTGGAACGGGACGATGGTATACGTGTCATTGGCATACGTGTGATCGTGAGCCTCCTGATCGCTGATTGGGGAGATAAGTGCCTTCACTGCATCGCTGCCCTGCAGGCTTCCCGGGCCGGTGATCCTGAAGAGATTTGTACCGTTGTTCTGTTTCAGGTTGCGGACATAATCCCCACTGACAGCAAAGTCGAACTGGTTGTCTGCCATTGGATGCTCCACGATGAGATAGTTCTGGCCTGCCGGGAGTTTTCCCGACAGTGCCGTATCGGCGTTAAAGGTAAACAACCCATCGATATTTACCGGGGTTGTTGTGGAATATACATAGTTATCGCCAATGATCCAGATCCGGACTTCCGGAGGATTTCCTTCCGCAGTCCCGGTTACCGTGAAAGACTGCCCCGGTACAACATCCGGAGAAGAGATATTTGCGGTCAGGAACGGCTTTTTGATGATAATACCAACATTGGCGGCACCCGAACCCGACGGGTCCTTTGCTTTCGGCTGGCTCACGGCATATATGCTGTACGTGCCGGCATCAAAGGGGATATTCGCCGTGTAAAAGGAATATTCCCAGGTTTTATCCGGTTTTGTTTTGACTACCGTGAATGAGTCCGGTTTTCCACTGACCACAGCCTTCTCGGGCGACGTGAGTTGTACACCCGTGGCCTGAAGATTGGGGCCGGTCAGGAAAAGGTATACGGTATCTGCATCGGGACTCTGACCCCGCAGGATCACTTTTTCTCCCAGATAATAGGAGTGGTCTCCGTCTGCGGAAATCGTAACTCCCGTGCCTGCAGATGAACTCCCCGTATTATTGACCTGGAACGGGATCAGGGTGTAGGTGTCATTGGTAAGCGTCGTATCGTGTGCCTCCTGATCGCTGATTGCGGCGGTGAGTTCGTCTGCCGCATCGCTGCCCTGCAGGCTTCCCGAGCCGGTGATCCCGAAGAGGTTCGTGCCATTGTTCAGTTTCAGGTCGCGGACATAATCCCCGCTGACGGCGAAGTCGAACTGGTTGTCAGCCATCGGGTGCTGCACGATGAGATAGTTCCGGCCGTCGGGCAGTTTCCCGGACAGCGTTGCACTGCCATTGAAGGTGAAGGAAGCATCGGGATGTACCGGCGTTTTTGTCGTAAACATGTAATTATTGCCGATGATCCAGATCCGGACTTCCGGAGGATTTCCTTCCGCAGTCCCGGTCACCGTGAAAGGCTGACCCGGGACAACATCCGGAGAAGAGATATCTGCGGTCAGGAACGGCTTTTTGATAATTATGCCGGTCGTACCATAGGGTGCCTCTGCCAACTGGTCTTTTGCCTCAGGCCCGCTCACGGCATACAGGGTATAGGATCCTGCATCCAGCCTGAGACCGGACGTGTACCAGCGATAGGTCCACGTTTTATCCGGGTTTGTTTTCACTACCGTGAATGACCCCGGATCCCCGCTGACAGAAGCCTGATGCGGCGCAGAAAGGTTTCCCCCATTCTCCGGAAGGTTGGGTCCGGTTATGTACAGGTACGTGGAATCCGAATTGCTGTTTACACCGGAGAGAACCACTTCTTCCCCCAGGTAATAGGCCTGGCTTCCTCGTACGGCGATGGTAACGAACGTTGGATCCGCGGAGACCGGAGTAACCAGAATCACTGCTGCACTGAATGCGATAAGCAGCAGGATAACTTTCCGGAACCCGGACTGTTTGTTGCTGGCTGACTGAGACATATGTAAACATATGGATATTTACAATATAAAAGTTACTCCGACCCAGGGTTTTTACGGTACCTTTCTTACCCGTGCTGAGCGGTTCACGGGCATTTGCCGACACAATGTTCATTTCAGAACATCCGCCAGCAGGGCCGGGGATAGAAAAAGTCAGGCGGGTGGTTCCGGTTCCGTGGATCCGGGCAACTGCCTGATTTTTGCAGAAGTGTAAAGATCCAGCGCTGCGATTCCCCCGACTGTTGCCACCACGAACGCAACGCTGAACAGAGCGAGATCGTAGAGGAGGGCAAGAGCAATCCAGGTGACGGTGGGACGATAGTTGACAATCTCAAGGGGTGCGAGCGTCCCGTATGCTGCCCCGACGAGCAGGTACGCAAGGAACACACAGGATACAAGAGCTCCAAGGAAGACTGCGCAGGCAGCCAGTTCAACCCAGGTCCTTTTCATCAGGGCAAACGATCCGAGGGCTGCCTCCCGCAGGGTCTTTTTCCCAAGAACGATGAAGGGCACGACAAACAGGGTCAGGAGAAGCAGGAGCAGGTTGATCGCTAAAAAGATCAGGGCATCCCTGAGTCCGTGATATATCCATAACAGCACCGATCGTCCTCCATAGCCCGGAAACTCGGTAAAGAGATCCCATCGGAGTGTCGGATTGAAGGGGAACTGGCTGAGCGTGCTGAAGAGGAAAGAATCGAACTGCCCAAAGATATTATAGGCCCAGAGCTCACGCGGCCACCAGAGCACTGACGGGAACGTAAAAAATAACCAGTCGAGCAGCATGCCTGCGAGCGCCAGGACCATAGACCATAAAAGAATGGCTTTCAGGTATTTTTTTGCGCCTGCAAGCCCCTCAGAGAACGAGACAGAACCTTCCTTCTTTGACGGGATGCTCAGGAAAAGGCCCGCCAGTAAGAACACCAGGCAGAATACTGTGGCGAACTCGATGAAAAACTGCCATGCGATCCAGTCAAGTGGCACGTGCAGGTTGTATTCGATGTACCAGAATGCCGTCTGGCCGATGATATTTCCAGCGAGGACAAGCCCGGCAAGAAGCGGGAACCAGAAGAGCTGCGGGTTATGAAGAAGAGTTTTCATTCCTGACCGGGCTGCTCCGACCCCTCGTCGGATCGAACCCAATCCGCCGGTTCCGCCATCCGGGCTTCCCGCATGGATGGGTTCGGCCGGGTCATCCAGATCTGCCTGCACGGTACGGACCACCGGTGCTTTCGGGCAGAGCCCCAGCCACCGGTTGGCGATAACAGAAATACTATGCATCAGATCAACTCCCTGGTTTTTTCAGCGGATCCGGGCATATTCCCGGTCTTTGCATACGTGTAGAGGTTCAGTGTTGCAATCCCGCCAACTGTTGCTGCGACCAGCGCAATGCCGGTAAGGGCAAGAACGTACAGGATGCCGGCAGCCAGCCACACATTCGGAGGGGGCCAGTAATCGACTGCGATATTCCCGCCGGCGGCTACAGGGAAGAGCAGGTACGCGAGCGAGGCAGCGAATACTACGATTCCCAGGCCAAGAACGCAGGCAGCCACTTCCCCCGGGGTCTTCTTCGTCAGGGTAAACGATCCGTAAACTGCCCCTTTCAGGCTTTTCCCCTCAAGCACGAGTGAGGGTACGACAAAAAGGGTCAGTGCGAACAGGAGTACGTTGATTGCTGAAAGGATCAGGGTATTCCCGAGTCCGGAATAGATAGACACAAAACCGATTCCAGATTCCCCGGGGAGGGCATACGGGAAGAGAGTATAGAAGAGATTCGGGGAGAGGACGTAGTTGAAGGGGCTCTGGTTGAGCACGTTGTCCACGAATCCCCCGAGCGATACGTTCAGCAAATAGGAGTATTGGCCGGCAACGAAGAGCAGGGTGCCTGCGAATGCAACGACCACGGACCAGGCGGCAAGAGGTCCCAGGTATTCCCTTGCTCTTGTGAGCCCGGAAAAGAAGGAGACCGTGCAGTCTTTCTGTGATGAGACGCTCAGGATAAGGCCCGCCAGTAAAAATACCAGGCAGAACGCTGCTAGGAGCTCGACCCCGAATGTCAGGCCAAATGTCAGGCCAAGCGAATAGAGGAGCCGGGCACTGTCGGGATAGAAGCCCGGCCACCACTGGGTAATGAAGGGATCAGCGAAGAACCGCCACGGGGAAATGTAGGAATCGATGAAGAACTGCCACCCCAGGGATGAAAATACTGTACTAATCGCTCCCAGAATGATGGAAAGCCCGGCCAGCACAAGCCCGGCAAGAAGCGGGAACCAGAAGAGCTGCGGGTTATGAAGAAGAGTTTTCATTCCTGACCGGGCTGCTCCGACTCCTCGTCGGATCGAACCCAGTCCACCGGTTCCGCCATCCGGGCTTCCCGCATGGATGGGTTCGGTTGGGTCGTCCATATCTGCCTGCGAGGCACAGACCACCGGTGCTTTCGGGCACAGGCCAAGCCACCAGTGTTCAGCGATTTCAGATACCCGGATCATTATGCACTCTCCCGGATCTTCGCATTCCTGTAGAGGCCCTGGGCGGTAATCCCTCCAACAGTTGCCATTACCATCGCAGAACAGAACAGTGCACTATCATATACGACAGCAAGAGCAAGACAGGTATTTTCCGGACGTATCGCGACAATCCCTTCCGGTGTGATCATCCCGGATGCAGCCTGGACGAGCAGGTACGTAAGGAACACCCCGCATGCAACAACGCCAAGGAAGAGTGCGCAGGCAGCTGCCTCATCCCAGTTCTTTTTTATCATCGTAAACGATCCCACGACTGCCTCCCTGAGGGTCTTCTGTTCGAGTACGATAAAGGGCACGACAAACGGGGTAAGGATAAACAGGAGCAGGTTGATAGCCGAAAAGGTCAGGGCCTGTATGATCCCGGATGGATATATCCAGAATGTCGGCGAGAGTCCCCCATAGCGGGCGGAGTCGGAAAAGATGTTGGCAAGTGTCGGGTTGAAGGGGAACTCCGCAAGCAGGTTGACCCATCCATAGAGGGTTCCAAAGACCGTGAGGAACAGGTCATTACGCGGTATACGCGGAAACCAACCGGGAGCGTAAAAGTAAATACTGAAGAGCAGCATGCCTGCGAGTGCCAGGACAAAAGACCACACAAAGATCGCTTTCAGGTGCTTTTTTGCCCCGGCAAGTCCTTCAAAGAACGGCACGTGACCTTCTTTCTTTGACGGGATGCTCAAAACAAGGCCCGTCAGCAGGAACACCAGGCAGAACAGCGTCGCGAACTCGATTATAAAGTTCAGGACAATCCATCCGGTTTCACCGATATACGGTCCCCAGGTCCAGCTGATGTAACCGAGTGCTGCCTGGCCGATGATGTTCCCGGCAAGCACCAGCCCCGCAAGGAGCGTAAACCAGAGGAGCTGCCGGTTATGGATCAGGGTCCTCATCCCGGATAGGGCAGATCCGATTCCCCGGCGGATAGTTCCCGATCCGCCGCCGCCACCGCCATCCGGGCTGCCCTCATGGACAGGTCCGGGCCAATCACCAATACCGGCCTGCGAGGCACAGACCACCGGTGCTTTCGGGCACAGGCCAAGCCACCAGGGTCCGGCAATTTCAGATACCCGGGTCACTCCGGATCCCCCCGGATCTTTGCAAGCAGCTCCTCTGCCATCTTTGTCGGGTTCTGGGCCCGTTCGAGTTTTATCCCCAGCTCGGCTGCGAAATCCCAGATGAACTCAATGCATTTCGTGAACTCATCGCAGGAAATGCAATCGCCATCATGCTCGTACCAGACCTGCATGCCATGCTTCTCCGAGACCAGAATATAGGCGTTCGTCTGGAACGGTATCGACTTCCCGAACAGGACACCTTTCTCTACATCGATCTTTTCAATCTGGATCCGGTTTGCCTGCGCCATCTCCCGCAGCGAGGCATCGATCTTCTCGTCCATGAACCGGATTGCCTGCGATACCCCCTGCCGGGTGATCCCCTGCTGGTTCGCAATGGAGACATTCGACATCCCGCTGCGCCGCATCTTCCAGAACCCGAACTGTTTCTCGTTCATGGGAAGGAACATAAGTAAACACATTGATGTTTACAATATAAAAAATGTTGCGATCCCATTCCGGGGGTTATACCGGCTCATCCCCGGCCCCGGACCGGATCGACGGATTTTTCTCATGCTGCGAGAGATTCAGCAATAATCAGGATACTTCCCCATGACATCCGCTTCGTGGAACAAAGGCTGGAACCTGCTGATTATCGCAGTGATCCTCGCGGTCGTCATAATGTCCGGGTATGTCGCGTTCCTCTTTGACCAGAGTACGCGGCAGAGCGAACGGCATAATTTCCACTATTCGCTTGACCTCTCCTATACTACCGCGATTGAGAACGTGACGATCCTCCTTCCCGTCCCGGAACAGGATGGGACCCCGCTCTTCACGGAATCCCAGGTAAAAGAGAACCTCAACGGAATTCCGGCCGGCTGGAACCTTTCCGTGGAAGTCGTAAACGGGACACCCATGCTTGCCATCCGGTCGGACCGGATGGTCCCCGAGTACCACGGGTACCCGATCGGGATCGAGCCGGGGCAGAGCCCGCTCCCCACCACCCGGGTGCCCGGGACCGAGTACTCGGCCGATACTCCGATCCTCCAGCCGGTGTACCTGGGCCTGATGATCCCGGTGAACCGGACCATCGATACCCGCAACCCGGCAGGGAACGAACCCCTCTTCGCCCCGCACGGTTCGTTCGTCGAGAGCAGGAACCCGACCGGGCCCTATACCGGAAAAGAGTATTCCCACACCGTCCCGGTGTATGCCGGGTACGAATCGGATCGTCCCTCAGCGGTGCACATCAGGATCAGTATCCAGGGGACGAATTCGATCTGGCGGGGCGGATGGCAATTCAACAGCTACTCGGATACGGTGACGCTGGAGCTGGAACAATCCCCGGGATGGATCGGCGC
>JBDKRP010000184.1:0-3923 GCA_039683275.1 Methanoregulaceae archaeon
TTGTACTCTTCCGGATTGTGGGATGCCGTAATCATCGCTCCGGCAGCATACTCCCGCGCAGCATATGCCACCGATGGCGTGGGGACGGTTCCGGCGTACCGGGCAGAGGCCCCGGATCCGAGAAGTCCGCTGATGAGGGCGTTTGCGAGGATCCTGCTGGTCGTCCGGGTGTCCATCCCGACAACGACGTTACGGCCGGAGCCGGAAATGGCGGAACCGGTTTTCTGGGCGATCTGTATGAGGTCCGTGGTATATTTCTGCCGGATTCCGGACGACCCGAAAAGCATACAGATAGTTGGGATCTGCCCTCCAAAATAGTTTACATCGCCGCGTTTTTCCGGCATTTCGTAGCAGGCACGACCAGGTTTTCCGGCTTATCCTCTGGGTGCCTGTCGGCAGCACACCGTCCTGGAGATATCCCCTGTAAGATTTTCGGAAAAACGCGAGCCCTCTTCTGCAGGAAATTCCCTGATGGATATCCGGTTTATCCTGCAGGATTAGGTGAACCCCCTAGCCGGGAAACCGGCAACAAAGCAAAAATATATCCTTCCCGGTATACTTCATGCTCCCGGGAGAGAAACCAATAGGTACCTGAAACGTGTATTGTAAGAGATAAGGATGTTTTTGTGAGGCCTGAAAAAAATGAAGATCTTTCTCGATTCCGCAAACATCGATGAAATCAGAAAAGCAAACGACTGGGGCGTCATTGACGGTGTTACCACGAATCCGACCCTGGTTGCAAAAGAAAATCGCGGTTTTGACGATGTTGTCAGGGAGATACTTGCCAGGATCTATGGCCCGGTAAGCCTGGAAGTGATACGTACCGATTGTGAGGGGATGGTCGAAGAAGCGCTGAAATTAACAGAATTGTCGGAAAACGTTGTCATAAAAATACCGATGACTCCGGATGGACTGAAAGCCGTCAAAATTCTCAGTGCGAAAAATATCAGGACCAATGTCACCCTTGTCTTCTCGGTCAACCAGGGTCTCCTGGCAGCAAAAGCCGGGGCATCCTACGTAAGTCCCTTCATCGGCCGTCTCGATGATATTGGTGATGAAGGGATGGATGTCGTCCGTGACCTGATCCAGGTTTTCCGGCAGTATGGTTTTAAAACCGAGATAATCGTGGCGAGCGTCCGCCATCCACTCCATGTCATCGAGGCGGCAAAAGCCGGCGCACACGTCACAACGATTCCCTTTTCCGTTATTGAAAAGATGTTTTCCCATCCCCTGACCGATGCGGGACTCGCGAAGTTCCTGAACGACTGGAAAAAGGTTCCAAAATAATTTCCCTCCGCGCCCCCGCGGAATATCTTCCGGAAAAGAACTTTTTTCCTGTCCCGGTAAACCAGCCCCGAAATACCGGATCCGGAAAAATATCCGTTTTTCCCGGTACCGTTTCCGGATTTTCAGCTTTGGGGAAGGGATTCTATAGGGGAGGATATGATGGCATTGTACGAATCTGCCGTAATATACACCGGGGTATAATTCCCGCCAAAACCCTGTATCTGCCCGACGATTAACCGCAGATCGTTCCGGGATAGCGACAGTTCTTTCCCGTACATGTAGGCAAGGTCCTGGTTATCCGTCCGGCTGATAGCCCCGCTCAGATCCGCAATATGCATATCTTCGCTCATGGCGGATGCCTGAAGGGCATTTTCCAGGGTAAAGGATCCTTCGTTTGTTGCAGCATCGTACATATGCTGGAGTTTCTGGTTCGCAAAGACTCCGACCTGCGCCTCTTCGGGATTTGAGATATTATATCGCGAAAGAATGATATCATCGGCTTTCATGAATGCTGCGGCGTTCGTTGCCATGGAACTGAAGATAGTTATCGAATTGTACCTGGTAGAAAATGTCTGGAACAGATCCCGCTCCGCTTTTTCCGCTTCCTGGAGATAGATAACGTCGTTCAGTTCGCTTGCATTGAGGGGAGATGCCGGAATGCTGAGAAATGCTGCATTGACCGAGGTTGTATTGACCGAGGTTGTATTGACTGTACCGGCATCGGTTCCCCTGTCTGCCTGGGTGGGAACCGTGGTCTGGTTTTCAATAACCTGCTGGGAGGTGCAACCCGCAGTTCCCAGAATACAGAAAATAAGCATTACGAGTCCAATGACGAGCGGCTTTTGCATGCAGGAAGATTGAGGGATGAGGAGATAAGGATTATTTTACCGGGGACGGCGTTTTTCCTGATAGCCCGGTCACCGGAAGAATGTCAGCACGGTATTTTCTTTCCGTGGTTATTCCGGCGGGGTTAACCCGGTCCGTGTGATCTCTACCAGCCGTTCCGCAACCTTCTGGAGCGTTGCAATCTCAAGGAAGATGAGGATGTTTCCGGCAATTTTATGCTCATCCGAGGTCAGTTTGACCCGGAAGAGGATAACGTCGTTTACTTCCACGGTCATCTGGGCAATAAGGGACGTGATCGCAGCGTGAGCCATATCGACTACGAGAACCGGGGGTGAGGGGAGCATCATGAACCCAAGGAGATCGGAAGTCGCGCTCAGGAAGGATGATATCATAATATTCCCGACTTCAAGGATGGTACTCTGGTCCATCTCGCTGAGCGGGTGGATATCAGCGGGAGCTCCCTGGACGATACTTGCGGTCCGTATTGCGGAGTCCCGGGGGAAATGCAGGATCAGGAATCCCCCGTGCGGGATGTCCCCCTGGAGTTCGAAGATGACGAGCGTTGTCAGTTCATCGCTGACAAATTCGCTGACCTGGGTGATATCCACGACATTAATTTCCGGGACACTCATCCCAATCTGGCTTCCCAGCATCTGCGAGAGCGTTGTTGCCGAATGGGCAGCGCCGATATTTGCAAGTTCCTGCATTGCGTCCATCTGGATAGCGGTAAATTCCATATTTTCCTCCCCCTGAAGAAGGTCGCATCGTTGGGCGGTTTTTAATTTCCCTGTCCCGGCATTTGTACCTGGAATCCCCTGACACGAATTTCCTGATAATGTTGGATGCATTCTGGTATCACATATACTTTCGGAAAAATGCTTTCTGGAAACCGGAATGGTTGCGGAATATAAGTTCCCGTCACCGGAAAAACAGGGCCATTTTTCCGGTTCGCGGGTACCTGCTGTCCGGACCCCCCGGGAGAATGTGTCCTTTCGCGAAACTATTTCTCACCAGCGGTCGCCATCCCGGTACGGGATGAGGTATGCCGGGTTCCTGGAAGGAAGCGCGGGAAACTGCCGTGAAGGAAGGAATGGAGCAGGTGTTCCATGATTTTGACAAGGGTACGTTCGGTGCCTGCCGGAGGAATGAAAAACAGGGCCATTTTGCCAGCGGATGTTTCGTCGAACACCGGTGCATCTGTATGCCCTCGGCCCTGAGCGCAGACGATCTCGGGAAAAAGGAACGGGACTTCCTTAAGGAGAATCCTGACTGGCTTGGTGAATGAGGAAATCCCGGGCCGTTCCCGCCCGTAATCAACCGGGAAACGGGCACCTCCGGTCCTGCGGTCTCCGGAATTATGATGCCCGGCGGGGCAGGTATTCCGGGAAATCCGGCAGGATCCTGATCCCGGATGGGAAACTATTCCCTGAAGGAATCCGGGGAATTCAAAACCGGATTCCCTTAACGAGAAGCTTCTTTCTCTGAAGAACCGGTGTCCCGTACCTGAGCAGGATCGGGGTGATACCAAGGGTGACGATCACGTTTCCGAAGAACCAGGCAGCGAGAGATGCGGGAATGGTTCCCTCAGAAATTGATCCGGCAAGAGCCAGGATACCAGTTCCCCAGATGGCCCCGATGAGGTTATTCAGGATGAGCCCGAACGCCAGGAATATTCCGATGTCCCGGGAGGAGTTCAGGGATACATCCGCCTTTAGCAGATGGAATGCGAGAAGCGGGATGAGAACCTGCCAGAGATTTGCAAGCGACCAGACGAGATCCAGCGGGAGTGA
>JBDKRP010000185.1:0-9208 GCA_039683275.1 Methanoregulaceae archaeon
GGCATAAAATCCCGCTGGTTTTTACAAGCCCACGGGATATGCGATCCGGTAATTCCCCAATCATTTTCGATACCTTAAAAACTACTTGCCCGCAAGAGAAGGTATCTGATTCCATGCCCGGAGCGCCATCCCTTATCACCACGCCATCCCGCCAGCGTCTTTTTACGATTCTCATATCCCTTGCCTCGTTCATGGTGACCCTGGATGTCTCCATCGTGAATGTTTCACGTCCCGTTATCGAGTCTGCATATGGCACGGGGATCACCCTGGTATCCTGGGTTACCATCGCATACCTGATCTCGCTGGCGTCGACACTCATCGCGTTTGGGCATCTTGCCGATATGCGGGGATACCGGACCATCTACCTGTCCGGGTTTCTGGTGTTCACCGTTACGTCGTTTCTCTGCGCTTTTGCCCCTACGATCCACATCCTGATCCTCTGCCGGTTTTTCCAGGGGATCGGCGCTGCAATGCTCCTCTCGATCGGGGGAGCCATGATTGCCGTCTATCTCCCCAGCGGGATACGGGGATGGGCACTCGGGATGCTCTCCATGTTCGGGGCGCTCGGCGTCGCTGTCGGCCCGGCTGTCGGCGGTTTCCTGACGGAAGCGCTCTCCTGGAACTGGATCTTCCTGATCAATATCCCGATAGGGATCGGTGCAATCCTTGTCGGACGGAGAGTCCTGCCCGGAGATACGGCTGATATGTCCCACCAGAAATCCTTTGACGGGGCGGGTGCCGGGCTGCTTTTCGTGACCCTGGGGTCGTTTCTCTTCGCAATCTCGCTTGGCAGGACGGTAGGTTATGATTTCCCCCTGATCCCGCTTGCAGCGTTCATTTTCCTGGCGGGCGCGGGACTTTTCCTGTTTCGCGAATCCCGGGCCGGCAATCCGCTCATCCGTCTTTCGCTTTTCAGGAACCGGAATTATTCTTTCGGCAACCTCGGTCTTTTCTGGGTCTTTTTCCTCTATACGGGTGTTATTTTCCTGCTGCCTTTCTACTTCGAGACGGGGTGTGGATTCGAACCGGAAATTTCCGGGATGTTCCTTGTTATCCCGGCGCTTGCCCAGATGGCCACAGCCGTTGTCTCAGGTTGGCTCTCTGATCGGATCGGTTCCCGGATTCCCTGTATTGCTGCAGGACTCTGTTTTGCATGCACGATGGTATTTTTTACGACCGTTTCAACAGCCACCAGTCTTGCCGTGGTCATACCGGGCCTTGTCCTCTTCGGGGTTTCCGTGGGTTTTTTTGTCGCCCCGAACTTCCGGCTGATCCTGAGCCATGCGACGAAACCCGAAGCCGGAATGATAACCGGTATCGCGATGACGGTGCGAAATACCGGAAGTGCTATCGGGATCGCCGTTGTCAGCACGGTACTTGTCGTGGTGTCGGGTGCCGACTCCCTCTATTCCACGATACCGGCCGACGATTTCAATGCAGGATTCCATGCCGTGTTCCTGGCTTTATCCATTGTAGCTTTCGTTATAATCGCCCTGGTATTCGTTTCCCATGAGAACCCGGAACCGGATCGTGCATAACGGGATATGGGGGTTGGCATTTCCCTGATATCCCGGGACCGGTGGAACCGGTACGCGAACCCGCCAACGGGAAGAAATTATATATAGTCTGATTTCCCGATCAGCCAAAAAGGGTCTTTCCCGAGGTATCAAAATAATCCCGAATTGAGCACGGATTCCCACTTTTTCCGGATTTTCCAAAACGGAACCTGAATTATTTTACAGGCCTTAACTGATGGATGGGGGTAGGGGGTCTTCGTCAGCTTTGGTGTGCCGGGATCTCAGTGGATCATTGCGAGGGGGATGCGCCTGTGCTCGTTTCTGCGCCTGTCTGCTGAAAAAACGCTTCAGAAGACAGATGTTGAGAGGCTGTTCTCTGAAAAATTCTCCGGGCAGCAACCAATCATTCATCATATAGGAAGGTGAATTCGCTGTTAACCCCCTACCCAGAGAAAGCCCCATGCATTCTGTTCTGTATGTCGATGACGAAGAGTACCTCCTCGAAATAGCAAAGATATTCCTGGAGGAATCCGGGGAATTCCTGGTTACACCTTCCGTCTCGGCACAAAATGCACTGGATTCCCTAAAGTTCCGGTCGTTCGATGCGATTGTCTCCGATTACCAGATGCCTGGTATGAACGGTATTGCTTTTTTAAAGGAGGTCCGGGAACGGTTCGGCGATATCCCGTTCATCCTATTCACCGGGCGGGGTCGCGAGGAAGTTGTGATCGATGCAATCAATAACGGTGCGGACTTCTACCTCCAGAAAGGGGGCGATCCGCAGGCCCAGTTTGCCGAGCTCTCGCACAAGATCCGCCAGGCAGTGCGGCGAAAAGAGGCCGAACGTTCGCTCCAGGATTCCGAGAGGCGTCTTGCAGATATCATAGATTTCCTTCCCGATGCCACCTTTGCCGTCGATAGTACCGGTCATGTGATAGCCTGGAACCATGCGATTGAGGAGATGACCGGTATTCCCTCCCGCGATATGCTGGGCAAGGGAGATTTTGAATATGCCTTCCCCGCGTACGGCATCCGTCAGCCGATTCTTATCGATATGATCGATGAGCCTCTCGAAAAGATTGCCCGGTTCTATTCCCATGTCCGCAGGGATGGAAATACCCTTACCGCAGAAAGCGATCGCCCGGTCCTGAAAGGAAAAAGGTCGGTCATCCTTCTCAACGCATGTCCACTCTATAACCGGGCAGGAGAGAGAACCGGGGCAATTGAATCCATCCGCGACATCACGGAGTTCAAAGTCACCGAACAGGAACTTCACCGGCAGTTCGAACAGCTTGCGGAGAGCGAACGGACTATCCGGATAAACGAAGAGCGACTGCGGATGGCCCAGATGATCGGCCATATCGGGAGCTGGGAATTTGATATAGCAACAGCGAGGTTCTGGGGCTCTGCTGAAGCATACCGTATTTTCGGAATCATCCCGACGTATGAGAATGTCATTCCGGAGAACCTCGGAAAGACCATTCCGGGATGGGACCGGGTCAACCAGGCCCTTTCCGATATGATAACGGAAGGAAAAGAGTACGATATTGAATATGTCATTCACCCTGCCGATGGGGCGGCGCCAAAAGTGGTACATTCCATTGCGAGGCTGGAACGCGATGGGGCGGGGAACCCGGTCAAGGTGGTGGGGGTCGTCCAGGATATCACCGAATGTAAACAGGCTGAAGATGTGCTGCGGGAAAGCGGGGAACGCTATCGTCTTCTTCTTGAAAATTCCCACGATGGAATATTGATCAATGAACTCACACAGAAAGGACCAGGAAAGTTTCTCGAGGCGAACGATCAGGCATGCCGGATTATCGGAATGACCCGGGAAGATCTGCAGAGCGTGAGCCTTGTCGATCTCGATACCCCGGAAATGAAAAGCAGGGCACCTGAGATCATGCGGGAGATTATGGAAAACAAACGCGCTGTTTTCCAGACAAGGTACCGTACCCCGGATGGCCGGGAAAAAATAATTGACATCCGGGTGAGTCTTTTCGATCTCAGGGGACGCCCGACCATGCTCTCGGTCGTGCGCGATATCACGGTTCTCCGCCAGGCAGAAGAAGCGCTCCGGCAGGCAAACAAGAAACTGAGCCTCCTCTCCGGGATCACCCGGCACGATATCAGCAACCAGCTTCTGGCACTGAATGGTTTTGTTGAGCATCTTCACAAAAAAATTCCCGACCCCACTCTGGAGGATTATTTTACCCGCATACGAGCTATCAGCCGCCGCATCTCTGCAATGATACAGTTCACCCGGGAGTACGAGAAGATCGGTGTGCAGACTCCTGTCTGGCTGGATCTGTGGACGCTCGTGAATGCTGCGGGAGAGAATGCAACACCGGGGCAGGTCGTGCTGAAGAACGATATTCCTCCCGGGACGGAAGTCTACGCGGACCCCCTGATTACCAAGGTTGTCTTCAACCTGATTGACAATGCCCTGCGTCACGGGGGTACTGTCACAACGATACGGTTCGCGCTGGAGTTCCGGAGCGGGAACCCGGTCATTGTCTGCGAGGATGACGGTGTCGGGATCGGGAGCGAATTCAAGGAAGAGATCTTTGAACGGGGGTCCGGGAAGAACACCGGCTTCGGATTGTCCCTTTCCCGGGAGATTCTCGATATCACCGGTATCACGATCCAGGAGGCCGGGACGCCGGGGTCCGGCGCACGCTTTGAGATCCTGGTACCCCCGGGGGGATTCCGGTCCCGGGAAACGGAGAGATAATTTCCCGGGAACCATCTTCTCCGGGCCCTCCTCCCGTCAGGGTACCGGGACCAGACCGGTTTTTTTAAATTGTCTGCAATCCGGATCTGTCCTATATGGAGATCCTGAAGGGTAAAAAGATCGGAATTGTTGCTGCGGCCCTTGCTCTCGGTGCGGTCCTGAATTGTACCTGGGCCGTTATTGCAAAGGCCTGGGCCGTTCCTGTCGGGATTGAATTTGTCATTGTTTCGTATTGTCTCCTTGTCACGCTGATCTCATTCAGCCTCGCGGAAGTCATCGGTATCGGGATCATCTCCGGGCTCCTCACGTTCCTCTCAAATCCCCTGCATGCCATCACGATCTCGGGAGGGCAGGTTACCCTGGCATCGGGATTTTCTATGGCATTTTTCAACATGGTGAGTGAACCCGTGGGGATCGCGGCCTGCTTTCTTGCCTTTGGATACCTGTCGGGAAAGATCCGGGCCGGGGCGCCGTTCCTCGCGGCACTCCTCGCCACGCTCGCGAGCGGCCTTGCCTACCTGCTGATGGTTTACCTGTTCAACCCGGGGCTCATCGCCGCCCAGCCGGGATACACGGGAATGTTCCTGGGAAAGGTCGTGCAGGTTGCGGTCGTGAACGCCGTGCTGGTGCAGGTAATTTTCCTTGCGACAACCGTGCCCGTGCAGAAATTCCTGAAAGATACTCAGGGGTAATTTTTCGGAGCAATGGGCTTTCCTTCCGATCCTTTTCAGATTTCGGGGAACCGGCCACCGGAACTATTTCTGGCCGGTTTCCGGCTGCTGCGTCCGGTATTTCAGATGACGGGGGCTTCATTGGTTCTGGCAGTTCCGGAATTTCTGTGATCTTTCGAATATCAGGAGTACCTGGCTGTCCGGGATCTCAGCGGATCAGTGCGAGGGAAGGCGGCCGTGACCGTCATTCCGCCCGGCCGCTGAACAAAAATTCACGGGGATTATTCCGGATGATATTACCGGTCATGCAAGAATCTATAAACGACCAGCGGTCAAGATTGTTGATAGAGAATCGGTAACCGGGATGGAATAACCGGTGGATCGTTTACTATGAATACTCTCATACAGAGCCGGGAAAAAAAGATCGAAGAGTTCTGTAAAAAGTGGAACGTCCGGGAACTCTTGGTATTCGGTTCTGTTGCACGGGATGATTTCCGCCCGGAGAGCGACATCGATCTTGTCGTGGACTTCCAGCCGGGTTCGGTGCACACGCTGCTCCATCTTGCACGGATGGAAGAAGAACTCGAACAGGTTTTCAGCCGTCCGGTTGATCTTATCACCCGTCAGGCGCTCGAACTGAGCCGGAACCATATCCGGAAGAGATCGATCCTGACAACGATGGTGCCGGTCTATGTCGCGTGACGATGCGTATCTCCTTGACATCCTCCTTATGGCGAACGATGCACGCGATTTTACCAGGAACCACATTCGTGAATCTTTTATTGACGATAGAAAATGCCAGTACGCGGTAATACGCTGTCTTGAAGTAATCGGGGAAGTAGCAAAACGGCTTTCCCCGGAGACTCTCGCCCGTTTCTCATCGGTCGAATGGTCGGCAATGGCGCGGATGCGGGACTTGCTTATCCATTCCTATGGCAAGGTTGACCCTGACGAAATCTGGGATACGGTCGTGCAGGATATTCCGCATCTGATTGCAGCACTGGAACCTTTTGTGGATATGGAAGAGTCGTAAGTGACCCGGCTTCCCCTTTCGTACGCGAGCGGGGGGTGGCTGCCATTGCCCGGGACAGGGGGGTGCCTGTTTCCGTTGAGTGTGGGGGTACCCCATCCGGACCTGAGGATGGGGGTGCCACCCAAAATCCGCTGACCCTTCACCCCCGCTCATGACCGGATCAAAAAACCGGAGTGGGGTCCCCCTGTCCGGCAAAAAAGAGGGGGTACCCCCTCCGTTTGCACAGGAAACAATGGTTTTTCTCATGAGTCTTCCGTCGAAGACCTGTTTTTAATAGGGAAGGGGACCCCCCTGTCAGGTACCCGAAGAGGGGGGTGGCTCTCAGAATTCGCAGACCCTTCACGTGCGGAGCTGATCGGTTCAGAAATTTCGGGAGGGGGGTGGCTGTCTCAGATTGAACCGGGGGGTCCCCCTCCCGGGATCGTTTACCCCCCATGAGCCTTTCGACGGAGGACCGGAAAATTGAGGGTACTCAAGGGGGGGTAAATGGGGACCGGACAGGGACCCCCCACCCCCGGGTTCGCGGGCCGGGAGGGTACCCCCTGCTGTGGCAATGGGTGGGGGGGTGGCTGTTCGAGCTAAGGGAGGGGGGCCCCACCCCTCAGCGAAGGATAGGGGGAGCGGTATCGGGTACCGGCTTGTACTGGGATCTCAGTGGATTTGGTTATAGTTCGGGTACCCTTCTATACCCGGATCTCAGAGGATCAGTGGGAGTGGTAGCGGCCGTGCTCGTCCCTCCGCCCGTCCGCAGGGAAAACAAACAGGTTCAGGGAAATTTGATGCAAAAGATCCTACAAAAGCCGGAATTATCCGGAATAAATGTTATGCTCCGGATTCTTCCTTCATGAGATTCCGGATCTGTTGTTCGAGTAGCGGCAGTTCTTCGCGGATACTTGTCCAGAGCAGTTGCCAGTCTACCCGGAAATACCGGTGGGTGACGATATCCCGTATTCCGGCAATCCCGCTCCAGTCAATATACGGGTGTGACTTCACAAGACTGTCCGGAATGTGCTTGGATGCTTCCCCGATTATCTGGATATTCCGGAGGATTGCGTCTTTTGTCCTTTCATCATCCATCAGTTGCTCAAACGAGATGTCCTGGGTATACTCTTCAATTTTCCCGATTGCCTCAGCCATATCAAAAAGAAGGAGAGCAGCTGGCCGTTTTTCAGACATACACCACGTCCCGCATGATCTGATCCCGGATCAGGGGGTGGAGACCATCCGGTGTTACAAGATCAACCCGCATCCCGAGAGTATTTTCCAGGAGGTTTTTAAGATGGACGAAAGCCATCATCCCGATTGGCGTATCAAACTCGACAATGAGATCGATATCGCTCCCTTCCCTCTGTTCTTCCCGGGAGTACGAGCCGAAGATGCCGATCTTTTTGACATGGAACCGTTTGTGAAGATCTTCCTGGATATTCAGGATCTGTCCGGAAATGTCTGAAGTCGTCTTCATGTCCCTGAAGGAATATTTGCAGTCCTGCTATATGATGGGTGTGGCATGGGGTGCCGGGTACCGGGTTGTGCCGGGATCTCAGTGGATTCGGCTATTGTTCGGGTACCCTGCAGTATCGGGATCTTATCGGATCTGTAGGAGTGGGGGCGGCCGTGCTCGTCCCTCCGCCCGATAGCTGGGCAAAATCTTTTGGGTTCCGAACAACCTTTTGATCAGCAAATTTTGATCAGCAAAATGCCTTTGTAGAGCAACATCAATTAGGGTACAGGTACATCCCATGGGAACCGAAGCAGTATCCCTCAATACCGTTCTTGAATATGTGGATAAGCTCGATATCGAAGACCAGCAGTACCTCCAGGAGATCATTCGCCGCAGGCTGATCGATGCAAAACGCACGGCGATTGTCAGCAGCGCTAAACAGGCTAAGGCAAACGTGCGGAAAAACAAAAGCCGGAGCGGGACTGCAAAAGATCTTCTGGCGGACCTGAATGGTTGAACTCATCTGGGATGAGCGGTTCAAAAAGATTTACCGGAAGTGGAGCCGCCAGCACCCGGACCTCGCGGTGCAGTTCGCGAAGAGAATCGTTCAGTTCGAGAAAGATCCGTTTCATCCCTCCCTGAAAACCCATTCCCTGAGCGGGGTGATGAAAGGGCTCTGGGCGTTCAGGATAACGTACGAGCACCGTGTTGTTTTTGATTTTTTCGATGAGAGCAGGAATCAGGTTGTCCTCATCGACATCAGTTCGCACGAAGAAGTGTACTGATTTTTTCATCGTTTTCCTGTCAGGTCGTTTTCGGTTCCGGTCTGAATTTTCTTCTGGTGGGTTAGGTCCGAGAATTTTTTTCCTGAGCGGGCGGAGGGAAGGGCATGCGAACCGGACAGCACGGCCGGCGTCCCCATTTCGATCTCCTTTCTAGAAAATAAGTTTCCCTGGGACCCCCCACCCCCGGGTTCGCGGGCCGGAGGGGGTCCCCCTTCTTGCGATCTCATGAGGGGGGTGCCTCATTCCGCTGAAGAAGGGGGGTGAAGGTCTTGGATCGTTTGGGTGTACCGGGAACTCAGTGGAATCGGTTATTATGCGGGTACCCTGCTGTATCCGGATCTCAGTGGTTCAGTGCGAGTGGAGGCGGCCGTGCTCGTCCCTCTGCCTATCCGTAAGCAAACCCAAGAAGATTCTCCTCATCCAGAATACCTCAATGTATCTATTCTTATCATATCCGAAAAAGGGGCAGCAACGTAGGGTTTGTGCCTTTGTACGAGTTGCCAATAGTATGAATTTACAAAAAATAAGGAATGGTTGGTTGCGGTGAGAATGACCCTGAATCAGCAGAAAATTAATTCAGCAACTTTATTTCAAAGTATCATAATACAAGACAAATATTCAAAAATATTGTATTGCGTATGCTTCATATCCCCCGTGTTATGATCGATGAAAAATTATTGGCCAATAGGATATAGTATGAAAATTCTCAAAGGGATTTTAATAGTTCTTCTTTTTTACGCCACAGCTCATTTGATTCTCCCGGTAAGTGCAAACTACCTGAACGATCCAATCCTCACGGTTGCTGAATATCCTATCGATGAGGTGGACGGTACAGTGGTAAACGATACGTTAGGTAATGATTACATTGGGATAATAATTGGTGCATCCCACACTCCAGGCCTTTCAGGATATGGTATTTTGTTCAACGGGACTTCCTATTATATTGATGTTCCAATTCTTTTTTTCCCTGAAAATGGGTTTACTATCAAGACATGGGTAAATACATCATCCCTAAATATGCAGATGA
>JBDKRP010000186.1:0-8422 GCA_039683275.1 Methanoregulaceae archaeon
GGAAGAGATAACGCAGTCACAGAGAATTACGGACTTGTGTGAGGAAAAGACCCGGATTGAGACACGGCTTAAGGAATTGCAGAAAGAAGAGGGCCATACGGCGCAGCTCGTGAAACTTGCCGAAGAAAAATCCGTCCTGCAGGCCCGGGTGGAAAGTCTCGAAGAAGAACGGAAAAAACTGGTTTCCGGAGAACCCTGTCCCCTCTGTGGTTCTCCCGATCATCCGTGGAGGACAGGAACCATTCCTGTTCCGGATACTCTACAGCGGGATCTGGAGACTTTCCGAACCATCCTGATGGATCTCACAAAGAAAATACGAGAGAACGAGAAGCGACATGCGGCAATCGACGCAGAGATCAAAGGCCATGCGTCCGAACAGGAAAAACTCAGCACGAGAATCACCACGCTGACCACGGAACTGCAGAAGAAGAGTATCGATCTCGATCTCACACTTACCGGATCGGATCCCAAGACGGTAATTCCGGCTGCTCTCGCGGAATGCACGGCACAACTGAAAGCCGAACAGGAAATCCTGGTCAGGGCGGAAACAAAAGAAAAACAGATACGTGTGTTGGAAAACCGGGTAAACCAGGAGAGACAGGCACTCGCCGGGACGCGGAACGAATCCGCGAAAGCCACGAACCTCCGGGATTCCCAGAATAAGGAGAAAGATCGCATTTCCGGAGAAATTACCAAAAACAATGAAGAATATGAGCAGAAGAAGAGGGCGATTCTTGACACCCTGCAGGACTATGGAGATATCCTCGTTTTCAGTCCCGGTGAAATGGAGCAGGTTCTGCCAGAACTAAGGGAACGGAAAGATCTGTACACAAAAAACATTTCCCGGAAACAGAAGCTTGAGAAGGAACTGGACGGTTGTGATGGCGAACTGAAGACGACCCAGGCCCTTCTTGCAGCATCAGAAGAGGCATTAGGGAAACTTTCGGAGATCCTGTCCAGGATTCAAGAAACCATGAGTACCCTGTCTGAAAAACGCAGGGACCAGTACGGGGAAAAGGATCCTGCAGCCGAAGAGACCCGCATCATCCGGCTGGCTGAAGAAGCAGAGAAAGGATATACTCTTGCAGCCGAAGCGAAAACTGATGCAGACTCCAAAAAGAATGCCTGGGAGGGCCAGATACGATCCCTTACCGACAGAATTGCGGGTCGGTGCAGGACCCTTGGGGAACAGGAGCAGGTATTTGCCCGGGGCCTAGCGGAAGCCGGTTTTCCGGACGAAAGCCGGTTCAACGCAGCACAGATCCCCGACAAGAAATTATCAGAACTGGAGGAGATGGAAAACACCCTCCGTCGCGAAGATCTCGAAATAGCGTCCGGTCTCCGGGAAAAGACTGCGAAATTCGCAGGTGAGCGAGAGCGGGCACTCACAACGGAGACGCGTGAAAAACTCGCGGAAGAAATCGGGAACCTGAAAAACCAGACAATCCGCCTCCAGATCGATATCGGGGGACTCAGGACAAAACTGGAACAATACGACGAGCAGCTAGTAAAGTTCCAGGCGCTCACCGATGAGATTACCAAACAGAAGAAAGAATGCGCGAAATGGCAGAATCTTCACGATCTTATCGGTTCTGCCGACGGGAAAAAATTCCGTATCTTCGCCCAGGGGCTGACATTTGAGAACCTGGTCGTGCAGGCCAACCGGCACCTCAGGAAAATGAGCGACCGGTACCTCCTTGTCAGGAACCGGGAATCTCCCCTTGACCTGGATATCCAGGATAATTACCAGGCAGGCGAGATCCGGACCACGAAGAACCTTTCCGGCGGGGAGCGGTTCCTCGTGAGCCTTGCCCTTGCGCTCGGGCTCTCCGGCATGGCAAGCCGCAACATCCGGATCGATTCACTCTTCCTTGACGAGGGATTCGGAACGCTTGATGATACCACCCTTGAGACGGCACTCGAAACGCTCTCCTCGCTCCAGCGCGAAGGGAAAATTATCGGGATCATCTCCCATGTTCCGGCCCTCAAAGAAAGGATAGCAGTACAGATCCAGGTCGAAAAGATAGGCGGCGGACGGAGCCGGCTCTCCGGCCCGGGATGCTCTGGTCCGGATTAACGGAAAACCCGGGAACCTGCTTCATATCCTTTCTTTTTCTTTCACCCGGCCATAGAAGAAAACACAGATTAGCCTCGGGAGCAGAGTGTTATCTGCGAAGCCATCCGATGCCAAAGACCATCCTCTACCGCGGACTGCCCGGTGACGGGCTCGATATATTCATCCGGGAGTACCGGACGGCGGCAGCGGAAGATCCCTTCGGGACCTGGCTCATCCTCCCGACAAAACGGCTTGTCCTGAAAGTACGGCGGGATCTTGCAGAGGATTCGGTCGTCCTCTCATCCCGCATATGCATCCTGCAGGAGTTCTGCCAGGAATATTTTACTGCGAACCGTACCGGAACCCGGATCCTGAAAAAGGCGGAGGCCCGGTTCCTTCTCCATCAGATCCTCCAGGAAAACCGGGAGAAGGTCCCGCTCTTCTTCTCCCGGGGTGCTCCCTCTTCTTCGACCCTGGAGAGCCTGCAGGATTTCATCCATATTATCATCCGGAGGAAGATAGATTATCCCTCCTGCCTCGGGGACCTGCAGGGGGAGAATAGCAGGCAGCTCGGGCTCGTCCTCTCTCTATACCGGGAACAGATGAGAGCCAGGGATCTTGTGGATCCGGATACCGTCCTTACCTGGACTGCTGATCACCTTGCATCGCATACCATCCGGTTCGGGAGCGTGTTTATCTACGGACTCTATTCTCCCTGGCCGCTCGAAGCGGATCTCCTGTCTGCCCTGCGGATCTCTTCTGACAAATGCTCGGTGTTTATCCCGGATGGCCCGGACGAAGCAATTTTCCGGGGTGGGGAAGAATGGACGGGGTCACCCCAGAGAACCGAGATGGTCCCCCCAATGCAGCATGGGGGAACTGAGATTGCCGGGCTCTTCACCGGGAACGGTGCCATCTCCCCGGAATCCGGCATCCGGTGCGCAAGCTTTGCATCGGAATACGAGGAACTGTCCCGGATAGCAGAGGAGATCTGCCGGATCCATGAGGACGGAGTTCCTTTTGCAGATATCGCTCTCGCGTTTCCCGAAGTCCGGGAGAAACTCGGGCTCCTCCGGGATATCTTCACCGATTTTGCTATTCCCTGGAGCAGTGCAACCGGAACGCTTCTCAACCGGCTGGCGCTCGTCCAGGATCTCCTCGCAGTTCCCGGGATCGTTTCCCGGGAATTCTCCCGCGAGGCGGTCCTGCGGGTCGTGCAGAGCCGGCTGTACCAGTCCGTCCGGGCAGGCGGGAACTCCTCACGGATTCCGGACCTTGATCCCCGGGAGCTGGACCTTGTATCCCGGCTTGCACAGGTAGAGAAATGGGAGCGCGGCTGGGAGCGGGGATTTGAGTATCTTAAGGACCGGCTCAGGGAACTGGAAGAGCGGGGCGATCCCCTGCCGGTTTCGAAAGACGCTCTCGCCCGGGTGAAGACCGGAATCCTGGCCCTCTTCCGGGATCTTGCTCCCTTCAAAGGAACGCACCGGGTCCGGGAATTTACCGGGGCGTACCGGGACCTGCTCTCCGGGTGGGGTCTCCTTGCGCAGCTCCCGGCAAAGGATACCAGGATCAGTGTTGAAGAACATGCAGCCCGTGAAAAATTCCTGGCCTGCCTTGACCGGGTGGGGAACCTTGACGGGCTCCTTGCTCCCGGGCCCGTCACCTGCGCCGAGTTCCTCCGGATCCTGAACGCAGTAGCAGAAGAGGAGGTCTTCCTTCCCGATGAACCGGGAACCGGCGTTTCCGTGGTCGGGATGGAGGAGGCGGGAAACAGCCGGTTCCCGTACCTCTTCCTCGCGAGTCTCACGGACGGGAATCTTCCCCGGCTTACCACCCGGCTCCCGTTCACGAACCAGCGGGAGAATGTCCGGATGGGGACCCGGACCCTGGACGAGATCCTCCGGGAGGAGCGGTACCGGTTCATCGCGGCGCTCCTTGCCGGGGAGCGGGCCGTATACCTGAGCGCCCCGCAATCAGACGGGGAGAACCCGCTTCTTTCTTCGGCATTCTTCGAGCGGGTGAAAGCCCGGATTCCGGGGGGCTCGTGGGCAGACCCTGATACGGGGGAGATCCGGCATTCGGGCCGGGCCGATGCGATCCGGGCCGGGAACCGGATCGCTGTACGGGAATTCCCTACAGCTCTTCCACTGCTCTCCAGCGAAACCGTACTCGGGACCATCGCAGAACGGGTGACGATGGAACAGTACGAGCGGGACGGCACCCGGAGTTCCCCGTATGCCGGGACCGTTTCTGAGGATCCGGAGATCCGGGACCTGCTCCTGAAAGAGTTCAGTCCCGCACATATCTACTCCCCGACCGTCCTTGAGACCTATGCGGCCTGCCCGCTCCGGTTCTTCTTCGAAAAGGTCCTGAACGTCCGGGCTCTCCCGGAGCTCGAACTGAATTTATCGGCACGGGACCGGGGGACCGCTGTCCACAACATCCTGAGCGCATTCTACCGGGAGTGGAAATCGCGGGGAAACGGAAAGGTGCACCTCTCAGAACTTGCAGATGCAGCCAATCTCATGGCAGGTATTGTTTCCGGGGAGCTGGAAAGATACGCGTTCCGGAGCCCTGCCTGGGAGGCGACCTGCGTGCAGATGACGGGAAGCCCCGGGACCGGCCCCGGGCTCTTCGAGCGGTTCCTGCAGAAGGAGACGGACGAGGAGGGGTCGCCCCTTGTCCCCGCGTATTTCGAGTTCACGTTCGGGATGCGGAGCGATGAGAACGATGATCCTGCATCGGTCACGGAGCCGGTTGAGATATCTGCGGGTGAGGGTACGGAGCCGGTCCGTATCAAAGGCCGGATCGACCGGATCGATATCACGCAGGACGGGCTCTTTGCGATCTACGATTACAAGACCGGGACGCAGGTCGCGACCCGGAACGAGATCGCGGCGGGAAAAGCGCTCCAGATCCCCCTGTACCTGCTTGCGTTTGAGAAGATCTCCGGAAACCAGGGCGTCCTCGGGGGCTATTACCAGATCCGGAGGGAAGTGAAGAACCGGATCGTTCTTCTCGACGATACCGGAAAGGATCTCGTAATCTCTTCGAATCCCCGGGTGACGAAAGACTTCCGGACCGCACTCCTTTCGTCCCTGCAGTACTCGGCAGGATACATCCGGGGAATCCGTGCCGGGGAATTCCCGCTTCCCGCTGAAGAGAAGTGCCCGAACCCGTACTGTGATTATGCGGCGGTGTGCCGGTTCGATCCGTCCCGGATCTTCTCAACCCGGGAGGAGACCTGATGCCAGCGACCGAACGCCAGAAGGCCGCGATCACGACCCACGACAAAAGCATGGTCGTCACCGCGGGTGCCGGGACCGGGAAGACCTACGTCCTCGTGCAGAAATATCTCGATCTCCTGGAGAAACGGGAGATCCGTGTCCCGGAGATCCTCGCGCTTACCTTCACGGAGAAAGCTGCCGCAGAGATGAAAGCCCGGATACGGACGGAACTTACCCGGAGGTCCGGCCCCTTCTGGGAACGGGCAGCGGATGAGTTCCTGGTCGCACCGGTCCAGACCTTCCATTCCTTCTGCGCCCAGATTCTCCGGGAGTTCCCGATAGAAGCCGGGCTCGAACCAGGCTTTGCGGTCCTCGACGAGCAGCAGAGGGCCCGTATTCACGAGGAATCATTCGGGACCCTTCTTGCTACTCCCTCGGAGGGGCCCGGCCACGATGCGCTCGTGCGGGTTCTCTCGACCATCGAACCGGGAACCCTGCGGGGGATGCTCACCGGGATGTACGGCAAGCGCCGGGAGTATCGGGACTTCTTCTCCGCGCTTGCCCGGGATGAGCAGGGAATCCTCCTTGCCTGGCAGGAGAGAGTCCATGCATTCCGGGACGGTGAGATTGCAGGGCTGCTCCGGGACCGGGAATTTGCGTCGCTTGTCACGAAACTCCGGGGATTTGCAGCGGCCTATGACGGGGTTGACGATAAAGCCGCACTGCACCTCAGGGAGATCCGGCCGTTCCTGGAGAAATTGTCGCCTTCCTCAGGATCCGTGGAATTCTGCGGGGCTGTGGACGCCCTCCTTGCAAAGAAGATGGGGAACGTAGGGAGCAAAAAGAACTGGCAGGGGAACGATCTCGACAAGTTCAAGGCTGATAGGAAACGCCTGATCTCGATCCTCGAACAGAAAGACTGGCTCTGCCAGCTCACGGTCGATCCCACGGATCCGCTGGTCGCGGGATCTCTCCGGCTCCTGGGCGATCTCTCGTTCGTCTTTGCCCGGTACCTGGAGCTCGTGGATGAAGCGAAGTCCGGGTTCGGGGGGCTCGACTTCTCGGATCTCATCCTCCATGCACGCAGGCTCGTTACGGAGGAGAAGGCGCTCGTTGCGACCCACCTCGCAAAGCGGTTCCGGTACATTCTCGTGGACGAATTCCAGGACACGGACCCGGCGCAGTTCGAGATTGTCCTTGCCCTGATCGGGGAGCCCGGGCCGGGAACGGATTCGCTCTTCATTGTCGGGGACCCGAAGCAGTCGATCTACCTCTTCCGTGACGCGGACGTGACCCGGTTCAAGGAGGCGCAGCAGATTATCGATGCGGCGTGCAAAGGGCGAATCGTGAACCTGGACACGAGCTTCCGGAGCACGGGGCAGGTGCTGGAGCTTGCAAACTTCCTCTTCTCCCGGATCTTTGCTTCCAGCGAGAAACCGTGGGAGTTCGGATACGAGCGGGTGAACTGCTCCGATGCACGCCGGGACCATGCGGGCTCCGTCGAACTGATGCTTGTCGGAAAAGAGGATACCGGGCCGGGAACGAAACGGGCCGAGGCTGCGATGGTTGCCCGCCGGGTCCAGAGCCTTGTCACCGGATCTCCCGCTGAAGTGTACGAAGAGCAGCCGGACCGCTCGTTCACGAAACGGCCCGCCCGGTACGGGGATATCGCGATCCTCCTTGAACAGAGAACGAACCTCTCCTACTACCTTGCGGCCCTTGCCAGGTACGGCATCCCGTACTACGTGCACGGCGGGACCGGGTTCTACGGGCGGCAGGAGATCTTCGACCTGTACAATATCCTCGCGTTCCTTGAAAACCGGCACGACGACGTGAGTCTCGCGGGAGCCCTCCGGTCCCCGTACTTCGGCCTGAAGGACACGGAACTCTTCCACATCGCACGGAACCCGGCGGGAACCCTCTGGGAGAAACTGTGCCGGTACCACGGGGAAAGGTCCCCTGTAGTACAGGCCCGGAAGCTTCTCTCGGAATGGCTGGAATTTTCCGGACGGATTGCCCTCTCCCGGCTCCTCCGGAAGATCCTGGATGAATCCGGGATCTGCACGGTGTACGGCGCACTCCCCGAAGGCGTGCAGATGCTTGCGAACGTTGAGAAACTCGCAGCAATCGTGCGGAGCCGGGAGGAGAAGGAGTCCTATGCACTTCCCGATCTCACCCGGGACCTCCGGCGCTCGATGGAGGACGAGGAGCGGGAAGGGGAGGCGCCCCTTGACGCACTTTCCGAGAACGCGGTGAACATCATGACCGTCCACGCGGCAAAGGGCCTTGAGTTCCCGGTAGTCTTCGTGCCCGGGATGGGCGTGGGGTTCCGGGAGCGGTTCGGGCAGATCATGATCGGGGACGACACCAGGCTCGCGGGCATCCGGGTACCGAACCCCAATGACGATTACACGCTTGCGGACAGCCCGGTCCTCACCGCTCTCCGGGAGATGCAGCGCGAGAAGGAGCGGGCCGAGAAGAAACGGCTCCTCTATGTCGCACTCACCCGGGCCCGTGACCATCTTGTCATGTGCGGGACGCTTCCGGAGGATCTCTCGATCCCGCAGGCGTTTGCAAAGACCCGTATCGAGTGGGTAACGGCAGCTCTCGGGATCACCCGGGAGGCTATCGAAGCGGGGGAGACGAGGCTCACCCTTGACGGGGGAGCTACGCTCCGGCTCGCAATCCTCTCGAAACCCGAGCAGATACCGGCAGAAGTCGTGGAGAGAGTTGCCGAACGGATCGAGGTCCCGGAGGATCTGAAGGAAGCACGCGGGACCCGGCCGGTCCCGGATGCGCAGCCGGAGTCCCGGCCGAAACCCGTCACCGTCTCCGAGCTGGAGCAGGAGAAGGCGGGCAGGAAGATCCCAGACCGAGAGGGGCGGGCAGCGAAGTATCTCCCCGGTGTTCCGGGCGAAACGAAAGGAACCATCATCCACGAAGTCCTGCGGGGCAGGGATGCGGGAACCGTCCTCCGGGAGTCCGGGGAATATTCCGAAGAGCGCGTCCGGCAGTGCGAAGAGATCCGGGCAACGTTCCGTGCATCCGATCTCATGCAGAAGGTGAAGCGGGAGTTCTGCGAAGTCGCGTTCGTGGTGAAGTACGAAGGCCGGCTGGTCTCCGGCAAGATCGACCG
>JBDKRP010000187.1:0-25443 GCA_039683275.1 Methanoregulaceae archaeon
ATGATCTCTTCCTGGTCAGGCAGGAATGCCGTATAGCCCCAGTATTTTTTCAGGAGTTCGCGGGCAATGTCCATAGGTAATCTCATCCGGGATTCCGGTTCCCTTTTGTACCAGAGCAGTTTTCCGCCGGGAGTATAAAGGACGGGGCGCGGGGGGTGAAAATGAAACACGGGAGGTTACCCGAACTCATCCGGTACCGAAAGCCCTGCCGGATACCTCAGAAAGCATACATGCTGCCGGAACGGAAATTTACAGGGATTATGGAAATTGTAAATAACTCACCAGTCATCTCGGCCGGGATTTTATCGGCGGGATTCATCGCGTTAATCTTACTCATATTCGTCCATGTCCTTCTAGACGTCATCTTCCAGGATCTCGCCGGGGTATTCCGGAACGGGCCGCGTCATATCCTGGACCTGATTTCTCCCGAATGATCCGGGAGAAGTCCTGTGGGTGGATCCATTGTCCTTACACGGCGGACAGGACCAGAGACCGGGGTAATTTCACCCGACCGTCACCTTCAACCCTTCATCCCACCTACCGGATTCTTATGCAGAGAATGGAATGCACCCGGTGCGGAAAAGAATTCGAGGTCCATACCGGATGCAGCTGCTGTGCCCCGTCTCCCGGCCCGTTCTTCTGCCCGGACTGCGGTTCGGAACTCAGGAGAATGGCTCCTGCGTACTATTTCTCCGGGGAATTTGAGGATGAATAAGCGGAAGCGGGAAATGTTCCCGGTCGTCCCTGCCGGATCGCCGGAGTCTGACACCGGATAGTTCCGGAAATTCCGGGACCGCCATCGTCCTTTCTTTCAGGGCTGATCCAGAGCAGACTTTTTTTATAGTACGTGTCATATCCTCATCTATGACACTTGGGGATGGAAAAACAGGAAAACGGCTGGTATTTTTCTTCTTCCTGATCCTGTTTGCAGCAGTGCTCTGGGCGGTATTTCTCCTGTACCAGGGCGAGTTCCTTCAGTTCGCCTTCATAGTTGCGGCACTCGCTGTTATTAATCCCCTCATCGCCTTCATCGATGCAGGGTCTCGCGCCAAGAAACGGATGCTCTTCTTCGTCTATGGCATCGTACGCGTTGCGCTTCTCTGGGCAGCATTCCTCCTCGCACTCGGGGTTCATCTCTGGGTAAGCCTGCTCCTCTTCATCCTGGTCATCGGGATTCCGGCGCTCCTCCATTTTATCGGGGATGAACCGGAACCGGTCTCCCCCGGGAATACTCCCAAAAAAATGTGAAGTCTGAATTATCCCCGGATAGGATACTGCGGGTGTTTCCCAGGCAGGTTCCGGACCCGGAAGATCACATCACTGGCAGTCCCGGGGCAATATCTAATATTTTTCCTGACAATACTACCGGGAGTCGTCCATGACTGAAGGCCAGGACTGCCGGCAATGCGGCCGGTGCTGCGAGAAATGGGGCTGGGGCCAGAAAGGAGGACCCGGGGATATCATTCCCTGGATTGAAACCGGACGGACCGATATCCTTACGCACGTCGGGATTCGGTTCCGTAACGGGACGCGGAGCACAGGCCGGGATCTCACGGCTGCTGATATTCCCCGCATTGCCAGAATCGATTTCTGGACCGATGAAACCGGGAGCACCATCACGTATTGTCCCTTCTACTACCGGGCTGATGACGGGAAGGTCTACTGCAGAATCCATACCACAAAACCCCGGGTCTGCATCGGGTTCAAACCCTGGAACGAGCCCATAAAGGATTATGCCCTGAACTGCGAGGCCTGCCGGGAAACGGCCCCGTAATCCATAAAGTGTCATACCAGACGAGAGATTCCCGGACAACAACCGTAATCGGAAAAGGGTTTCATCCTGGCGATTAATATCCTGGACCACTCCTTTTTTTCAGTAATCTTGAAAAGGAAATAGAGACTGTTTTATTCAGGGATTGTTCATGAAATCCGTCACGCTCTTATTCTGCATCCTCCTTTTTGCTGCAATTGCGGTTCCTGCCGTGTTTGCTGCAAACGGATCGATCACTACTGCAAGTACAACCGATGAACCCACGATTATCCACGGCGTTACACTGGAACCCACTGCTGCGCCCACGACGCAGGTCGTTACCAAAGCAAAAACAGCGGAGCCGACCGTCACCCATACGGCGACTCGGGAAACAACCATCGCGACAACCGAAACTACCAAGGTACCGGTCGCCCAGGTTGGATGGGCGACAATTATCTCGACACCCTCCGGGGCGTCGGTCTCCATTGATGGGAAACATGCAGGAGTTACCCCGATTACCGGTGCGGAGCTCAGCGCGGGTACTGCACATTCGATTACCATCACGATGAACGGGTACAAACCTTACGAGACCAGTCTCACCGTCAGCCCGGCGGAACAGGCATCGGTTGATGCAACGCTCAGTCCCGAGCCGACAACCGAACCCACGAAGACCATGACAACGGTCGCGACAACGGTTTCTCCCACAAAAAAGCCGACCACAGCTGCAACGACCACAGTCCCGACGAGCACCCAGACACAGATTGGCGGCGGAGCGGGCTGGTACCGGATCCATGCCAATGTTGACGGGGCGACCGCTTCGTTTGATTCCCTTTCCTCCGGTTGTACTATCGAGGACGGTTCCTGCACCATAGAATACTACACAACATCAACACCGTTTAAGACCTACACGGTCCAGAAGCCGGGGTATACGACATATACCGGATCAATAACCGCGTGGCCGAAAGCCGGACAAACCATCGATCTTTATGCCACCCTTAACCCGACCCGGTCGTACGGTTCCGTCCGGGTGAATTCCGACCCGCAGGGCGCGGTCGCATCCCTGGACGGCCTGACCTGGCAGTATACTCCCTGTACCTTCGAGCAGGTGACCGCCGGGACAAACCATGTTCTCCAGGTCAGTCTTTCCGGATACCAGACATATACAACAACCGTCTATGTCGCAGAAAGCCAGAATACCCCGGTATCGGTGAATCTCGTGAAAAACCCGGCACAGAGTGGTTCGATCTCGGTCGCTACAACCCCGAAAGGGGCCGATATTTATGTGGACGGCCAGTACCGGGGATATTCCCCAACCAGGATTTCCGGTCTTTCCCCGGGCAGCCATTCGCTCCGGATGCAGAAAGCAGGATACGATGAGTACATGGGAACGGTCAGCGTATATTCCGGCCAGGTAACCCCGGTCGCCTGGACATTCTCTCCCCTCCCTGCCACGGTCGGATCCATTGAGGTCACATCAAACCCGGCAGGGGCATCGGTGTTCCTGGACGGGAACTATATGGGCCAGACTCCCTCGGGGGATTATCTGGATCTCACGAGTCTCGCCACCGGCTCTCACACGCTCACACTCCAGCTTGCGGGGTACAATGATTACACCCAGGCAATCCAGGTGACGGGCGGCGGGGTTTCGACCGTCACCGCGGAGATGAGCTCATCCGGGCAGACTTTGGCAACGACCGGCCAGATCTCTGTTTCTTCGGAGCCTGCCGGGGCCGAGATGTACCTGGATAACACGTTCCGGGGTATTACGCCACTGACCCTTTCCGGTATCGCGCCGGGAAGCCATACCGTCCTCCTGACCATGAGCGGGTACACGGATTCCTCGATAACCGTGAATATCGCAGCAGGGCAGCTGACGCCGGTTGCAATGAGTCTTGCAGAGACTTCCGCGACCCCGACAAAAAAATCACCCCTCACCCTTGTTCCGGTCCTCTCGGCACTCATCGGGATCGGACTGGTTGCTGCAATGCGGCGGAAATAATTTTCAATTTTCCATTTTTCTGTTTTAAAAAAGAGTGAACGGAGAACCTTTGCCGGACTATACGTTTTCCGCTGGCAGTTTCGGAAGCCGGTCCCGGAAATGCCAGAATACAAGCGCCAGGATAACGTAGGCCGCTGCGCAGAACCATCCAAATTCTCCCAGCATCGCCTGCCCGGCATCTGTTGTAACAGTGAGCGCAGGATAGAATGACTGGATAAAGTAATTCCAGAACCCATGGAAGAGGACGGCGGGCCAGACACTCCCGGACATGAGACGGAGCCAGGCGAGGACCACGCCGGCGCCCATTACCGAGGGCACAAATACTGCAAGGGAGGAGAGGATGGACCCCGTCCCGTGATAGGTACCAAAGAAGATCATCGGGAAGTGCCAGACCGTCCAGATTGCGCCCGACAGGAGGGCGAGAACGGTGAATCCCTGGAACCGTCCGAGTTCCGGGACAAGAAACCCCCGCCAGCCGAACTCTTCCCCTGCGGCAGCGAACAGGTTGAAAACCAGGGAATACAAAAAGACGGGGATAAACGCAAAGGAAAAGACAACGACTGCATTTTCGGTGTAGAACGGTGCGATACCCGAAAGCCAGGCAGAAGAGAACATCGCGAGTCCGACTGCTATCGGGATTAATATCCCGGCCGCCAGCCAGACGAATTTCCCCGGCCCGGTATGAAATCCTTTGAGGTTACGCTGGAAAACGAGCCGGGTTATAACTGCTGCCAGCGCCGGGCACCACATGGAACCGACCACATACAGCGTCAGCATGAATGCATTCGCAGAGACCTGCGGCGTCTGCGACGCCAGGTACCAGAATACTGAAGAGAACACGAACGTGAGGACGACGAACGTGACGACCATTTTTTTCGGGTCGGGCCTGGACCGGGGAGTTTCCTGACTTCCCGGAGAAGCGGATTGTTCCATAAACAAAATCGTGTACAGGATCCAATAAGCTCATCCAGGGGATCCTGGATGACCGGGTTGTAAGGATACGTGGGTTTTTCACCAGGCAGAATACCGGAAAATATGAGGGAGAGGGATCGCTCCCGGATGCGACGACTTGACGGTATCAGAAAACCCGATACCTCGGGTTTTGGACAGATCCCTTCGCTTACTGTTTCTTTATCCGGGCAAGGATCCATTTCCTTTTTACCCAGAGAATCACTGCAACCACAACAATGATACCCCCGACGATTATCGGGTAAAAGGCACCTAGTCCCGCTCCAACGTTGCCACCCCTGCTGAACAGGCTCCTGCTGCGGGATGCGCTGCGGCTGCCCGTTCCGATATTCCCGGGTCCCGCCGATATACTGCCTGCTGAGGAAGCGGAGATCCTCGTACTGGAACCTGTGGATACAGAAGCACCTGAATCGTAGCCTGAATCAGAGAGATCCAGTACTTTCCTGGAAATGTAATTGTTCCCGTGGGAATCTTTCCAGGTTATATCAAGGGGAACATTCGAAAGGTCGTCGCAGGTGAATGTCACCTCGAAACTTGACGAATCATCCGCAGCCAGGGTTCCGACTGCATATTCCGGATAGGTACCGGTAGCTTTTGCGGGGGATCCAACGGTGACGATTAACCCTTTTGCATCGGATACGCCTGCATTGGAGATATCCGCGGTAAGATCATAGTAGGAGTTTTTCGTTGTAAGCGAGGGATTATTCACCACGGGAACCGCTGCAGTCTTATCTACACCGAGAGTCACGGGAATCCCTGCCCTGGTATAATGGATCGTATCGGAACTCGCGAAAGAGATATTGAAGGACAGGCTGGAGTTTTTATCTGGCGTAACAGAAAATACCAGCGTCGTGGAATTCAGGGCACTCAGGCTGCTGACATAGGTATCTGAGGGGTTTACCACAAGACCCGGCCCGCCAGCGCTGATATGGATATTTTTCATCGCAGCATCCCGGGGATTGATAAGGGTCAGGTTGACCATCCCAGCGTTGTCAGGTGTAAAGGGATCCGGTTGACCCGAGACAGATGCCTGAAGATCGTTTGAATCCGTCTTGAGAGGGAACGATGCGTGGACGGCATTTCCTATATCCGGGTTGACCGAAAAGATCGGAAAGTAGGTATTTTTACCGGCGGATGAATTTACGGACACCTTGAACGCATAATCAACGGTATCCCCACCCCCAATATGGGACTTTGTTCTGAATGAATCGGCATTCTGAACTTCGAGATTGGGGTCATAGATCATCGGACTTCCCAGGGTAACCGTCATATTGCCGCTATTGGTCAGGCGTACAGTAACAGTTCCCGTTTCCCCCGGGTAGAAAACTGCGGGATCCAGCGTAACCGAAGATACGTAGACCTGGTTCACGGCATCCCCTAAAGTGGTCAGGGAAACCGTACTTGCACCCGGGGCTGCTGTCGCCATCAGTACTAATGATACTATTAAAAAAAATCCAAAAATAACTGCCTTATTTTTCATGTTCCCACCGGATAATTGCATTTCTTTGATCAGTTCATCCCGCGAGACGGAACTTCCGGAGATTCCCGGTACAATAGAGTTCGGGAACCATACCATATATTAGGTACGATCATCCGTACGATTCCCGGGGAATGAACTCCCTTTGGGCAATCAGCCTATTGTCTCCCGGGATCCAAGTTCCGGGTCATTTTCCGGATAGCCGGATCTTCCTGCAATCATCGGGGCACAGAATGCGAGCCGGGTGGTGACGAGAACCATCGACAAGAACATCGCAAGCTGGGGCAGAGTCAGGGCAAGGCCCGTGATGGCTCATATCAGGGGAAATGCCGCACGGAGTACGAGTGCGGGCACCGTTCCGGCAAGAAGTACCGTTGCCTGTTTTTTCAGATCCTGATGAGGATCCTATCCACCCCGCGAATGGCTTCGTCCGCAAGAATCCTGGGTTTCCCGTTCTTTCACGGGATTCCGAGAGGAGTCGTGCTTGTTTCATAATTGGATTACCCCCTGGTTCCCGGTGTTCTTCGTGAAATAGAGGGGCACATTCAAGTCAGGCCTTTGATCCTTCCCGATTACTCCCCCGTTGTTTTTTGTACGAGAATATGGCTGCAGCAATGCAGATGAGGCCTCCGGCATACATCGCATTCCCGAAGATTCCCGGGAGCACCTCCGGTCCTGCCTGGAGAACAACGCCGGTATACCCGATCCGATCAAGCTGAAATGCAAGAAATATCGTTCCAAGAGAGATGCCGAGCATGATCCCGAAGTCCTGGAGGACGACAAGGATGCTGGACGAGAGGCCGGCTTTTTCATGCGGAAGGGCCCCCATAATTTCGAGAGTATTCGGGCCCTGGAAAATCGACCGGCAGATACCGGCAAGGACCAGGGCCGCTATCACGAGGTTAATGTTTCCCGTGGCATAGCCGTACCCGCAGAGGAGAAACGCAAGACCCATCACAAAGACACCGGTCAGTGCGTAATGGTCCGGGCGGAATTTGTCATATACCCAGCCGCAGACCGGGGAGCTTGCCATCATCGCAACCGGCATCACAAAAGCAACCAGCCCGACCTGGGTCGGACGGTAGCCCAGTACCCCTTCAAAATAGAACGGGAGCAGGATGATGAGAATGAAGGTTGCGGTCAGGTACAGGATGAGGCTCATGCTCGGAAGCACAAATCCCCGGATCCCGAAGAGCGATAAATCGAGGAGCGGGCGTTCTGCCCTTTTCTCCCAAAAAATAAATGCGGCAAGCGTTGCGAGGCCGGTGAAAGCAAAGGCAGTGAAGACCCCCGGGTTCACCGGAGGGTTTGAGAATTCGTTGAGGATGAGGGCGACTGCCGTCATCAGGACGATGAGCAGCACAGCTCCCGGCCAGTCAATGGCCCGGTTCTCTTCCCGTGTTTCTCCCAATCGGAGATAGCAGAAACCTGGTACCAGGAGGACCAGGCCGAGGGGTACGTTGACAAAGAAAACAAACGGCCAGCCAAATGAATCAACGAGAATCCCTCCGAGCGCCGGGCCGATGATCAGGCCGAGTGCGACCGTGGCCGTCACATACCCCATTGCCCTGCCCCGTTCATCTGGTGGGAAGACCCGCAGGATGATCGCCATACTAATCGACATCATCATCGCCGCTCCAAGTCCCTGTACTACCCGGGCTGCGACGAGCAAAGAGAGAGACCCCGCAAAACCGCAGGCTGCTGAGCTTGCGACGAAAACCAACAGGCCGGATAGAAAAAGCCGCGACATCCCGATAGCCGGTGCGAGCGTCCCGAAGACAATGACTGTCGCAATGATCGTGATAATGTACGCAGTCGCGATCCACTGGGACTGCCCAAGAGAGACATGGAACATATCTGTAATTGTCGGCAGCGCTATCGCCACGATGTTGTTGTCAAGGACCGCCATGAAGACGCTCACCAGCACGATGAGTAAAATGGCGATCCGGTGCGAATAGGCAAATTCCGTAGCGGACATATCTATTCTGGTTTCAGTCATGGAACATCAGAACGGGAGCGGAATTCCTGCATGGGATTTTTCGGACAGTTCCGGATTTTCCTGGTCTCCCTTGGATTCCGGCCCGGAGATCAGGGTACAAATTCATTTTTTTCCGGCCAGACCAAGTCGCTTTCCCAGCTCAAAGGCATTCCTGCAATCCTCCGGAAATACCGTCCTGTGCCGCTCTTTCCGCTGTTCCGGATCAGCGTAACTGAACACGACTTTATTGTAATCCTCGAACTGGAGGGTTTCACATGAATACAGGGACTCGGCACTCCCGAACATCCCGCGCAGGACGTTTTCGTTTGCCCCGATATGCCAGGAATAATTTTCTCTCATCAATTCCTCTGATGTGTTCATCGTGTAGATGAACGCAGCCGGAATTTTCCTGCCAAAGAGAGACTGAGGGGGTCTTGTGTAGATCAGGTAGGGGAAGAGCAGACGTTCCATGAAGGATCGCATCTCCCCGGTGACGGTCCCGAAATAGATCGGAGAGCCGAGGATGAGGGCATCGGCATTCCGGATTTTTTCAAGAACCGGCGTCAGATCGTCTTTCATCGCACACCGGGAATAGCTCTTCCCGCCTTTCAGCTTGCAGGCAAAACAGCTTGTGCATCCCTTGAAATCGAGATCGTAGAGATGAACGAGTTCTGTTTCTGCACCCTCTGATTCAGCCCCTTTGAGTGCATATTCGAGCAGCGTTGCCGTGTTCCACTTTTTTCGTGGGCTTCCGTTGATTCCAATAACGTTCATGGTTTTTCTCTTCTGGTGTTCTGAGGTATCTTCAATTGCTGATTACTTCCTGGTTGACTGATAGGTTACTGCCGAACCCGGCAAAAAATCCGGATTCCTCCGGAACCTGCGGAAGGCCGGATGAGGGTATTATCCCCGGATCAGGTTCAGGTCACCCACTGTACGCTCCTCTTGAACCCGGGGTCGAGACGTGGAGGCGGCTCCGGAATCCGCATCGGGTACCCAAGTGGCGTAATCGCAACAATTACTTTGGTATCGGGAATCGCGAGGAGCGTCCGGAGAAACTTCTCGTCAAGAAGCGGCCCGGTCATCCAGCAGGTCCCGAGACCGAGTGCTGTTGCTGCGAGGAGTATATTTTCCATCGCTGCACACGCACTCTCCAGGTTTGCCTTCCTGACATTCGGGCGATCGTGTGCATCTGTGAGGACCATGATCGCTGCCGGGGCACCACCATATGTTGCCGCAAACCGGATGAATTCCTCCCGGGTCATCCCCCCCCGCTTTTCCGATGGAGGCCAGTTGCTGGTCAGCCCTTCGATGATGTTCCCGAAATTTTTCCCCATTGAGGCGAGCACCGGCCCGGTAACAACGATAAAACTCCGGTTCTGAAGATTCATTGCGGAAGGGGCCCAGCTCGCCGCATCGAGAATCTTCAGGATATCCTCCCTGCTGACCGGATCGGACCGGTACTCCCGCACGGATCTCCTCCTGTGTATCGCCTCAGACAGATCCACGGTTATTCCTTCTTTTTCAGGGAGAGCCCGTCGTGCCACGCTCTCCCCCGCTTTTCTCCGAGAGCCCAGTAGGTGTTGTCCGGCATCGTGAGGAAAAGGGGATCGAGAAGGATGAAATCGGGTTTCCCATTCTTCATGATCGCGGGGTCAGCATACGCCCCGACGATTTCACCTATGAAGACCTTGTGGGTGGGAAGGGAAACAATCTGCACAAGCCGGCATTCCAGGGTGACCGGGCACTCCCGGATCATCGGGACGGTCTTCAGGGTACCATAGAAGACGTCAAAGACATGCGATTTGTCCACGCTTTTTCCGGAGACAAGGCCGCAGTAATCCGTCTTTTCGAGAAGGGAGGACGACGGGAGATTTATCGAGAAGGTCTTTGCCGATTCGATGCCTTCCGGAGTATAATGCTGGTTCGCGATCCCGCAGAGGATCATCGGCGGGTTACCATTTGCCCTGCAGCACCAGCCTGCTGTCATGAAATTCGCTTTGCCTTTTACGACGGTCCCAAGCAGGACAACCGGCATCGGAATGAAGAAATTTGTTCCGATTGCAATCTTTTCCATAATCTGCCTCCATATGATTTTTTTCCGATCTGACTCACCGCCAGATTACCCGGAGCGGTTTCCGGTGCGGGATACGGACCGGTTTGTACCGGGGATAGCCGAACATCATTGCATATGCGGGCATCCTGCCCCTCGGAAGAGCGAGGAATTCCTGAAGCGGCTGATAATCCCGCATGGCCATCGCGACAAACCCTGCCCAGCAGGTACCGACTTCGAATGCCGGAGCCGCAATGTCGAAATGGGTCAGGGCTATAATGGCGTCGATGGTGCCTGTCGGGTTTCCTTCCGGAATATGCGGGACGACCAGATGGGGGGCGTTCCGGCAGACCGGATCGAGCCCCGAGTCCCAGGCAGATACCAGTGAGGGGATGTACCCGGCCATCGGATGGCTGCTTCCGGCAAGGGTCCGTATCCAGTCGATAGTCAGCCCTGCAATCTTCCGTACTTCCGCAGGGTCATGGAGAACCAGCCATTCCACCTGCTGCCCGTTCCCTCCTGAAGCAGCGTACCGGGCGATATCGAGGATCGATTCGATAGTCCCCCTGGTGACCGGCTCTGCCCTGTACTCACGTATTGAGCGCCGGCTCTTCAGGTAGCGCCCGAGATTCTCCGATGAAATGGAATCCTTCGGAGCCACATGCTCACGGGGTTCATCGGATCCATCTGCGAGGGTAAGCGCTCCGGAAGGGCAGGTCGCCTCGCAATGCCCACAGGAGATACAGAACGGTTCAGCACCGTCATGCAGCCGCGGAAGCCTCACCTCATCTGCGGGATCGACAATCCCCATCGGGCACACGCGGGAGCAGATCCCACACTTCGTGCAGAGGTCCTGATCGACAAGAATTCCCTTCATTGCATTCCCTTTGTAATCGATGCTGCTACTTCCCGCGTTGCAAGTATACCGTTGAGGGCTGCAGGGAATCCTGCATAGAGAGAGATGAGAAGCATGATTTCCACAATATCTGCTTCCGTAAGGCCTGACCGCAGCCCGCCCCCGATGTGAAACCGGAGCTGGGAAGGGGCCGTTCCTTTTGCGGCAAGAGCCGCAATCGTTGCGGCCTGCCGGAGTTTAATCGGGAGAATGCCCCGGGCATAGATGTCCCCGTATCCAAATTCAATAACGATCCGGGTGATATCCGGATTGATCGGATCGAAGGTTTCGCGTAATACCCGTTCCTGATCCGGTGCAATCCGTGAAAGCAGGCTCTTTCCCCGGTTATACCGGTCATCAGTTCCCGCGTGGGCTGACTCACGGGAAAGCGCCTTTCCGGTCTCTTTCAGGGCCTCCATAAGGGAACCCATAGCGTTTAACGTCGCAGGAAATCCCGCATACCCGCACATCTGGATGATAACCTCGCGGATCTCTTCCGGGGTACAGCCGACATGCAGTGCAGCGTGGATATGGACTTTCAGCTGGGGAACTGCAGTTCCGAGCGCCGTCAGTGCCGCGACTACAGCAAGTTCTTTCGTTTTATTATCGAGGATATCCCGTGCATAGATCTCCCCAAACGCATACTCGATCAGGTACCGGGAAAGATCGGGACAGATCCCATTCAGGATCTCTTCAACCCGAACACCCGCTTCACCATCTATCTCCCTGAGTTTTTTTCTTCCGATTGCTGCATAATCAGTCATGGTATTTTCCCGGCAGGAGGGCCCTGTCCGGTTCTTGCTCCGGAATAATCCCTGCGACCAGTCCTTGAATATTGTTTTTTCGCAGATTTACAAATAGAGAGTAGTAATTTTTATCAGATATACTATCAAAAATACTACTAATGCAGAGAAACGGCCGGAATACGCATTACTGCTGCCCTGTTGAGGCGGCTCTCGCTATCATCGGGGGAAAATGGAAACCCCTGCTCCTCTGGATGCTCACAGATGGTACAAAAAGGTTCTCCGAGATCCAGCATGCCGTCCCGAATATCACCCAGACAATGCTTACGAAACAGCTCAGGGAACTGGAACACGACAGGCTGATTGTAAGGAAAGTTTACGCCCAGGTTCCACCGAAAGTCGAGTATTCCCTCACAGAATTCGGGGAGACAGCAATACCTATCCTCAACTCACTTTCAGCATGGGGAGAACAATACATCCTGTTGCAGGAACCGGAGATGCTCTCCCGGAAAGGGAGTACTTCCTGCACATTCAGAAAAAAGGGGAAAGTATAACAAATCCTCACGCCTGCCTCTTTTTTTATTGTGAAATCTATCGGGCCACGGATACAGAACCGGACATTTCGTACCCGCAAGGCCCGGGAGCAGATCCTCATATTCCTGATGATTCAGATCCCCAAAAAGAGAAGGTATCTCCGGACTTACCGTTCCGCTTACAATTCCCCTCTGCGTATCCGGATAGGTCCGGAACTCATCGGTCTCCGGGGGCGTCTTTTCAGGAGCAGGAATACGGCTGCGACAATCACGATTATAACGACGATAAGAATAATCCAGGTGAAGGGGAGGGATAAGCTAGCAGGAGCAGAAGTGGAAATATATGCAGCTTTTGAAGACGATGCACTCCCCCCTTCATTCGTCACCTCCAGCGAAACCGAATAATTACCGGCACTTGAATAGGTGTACATCGGATTTTGGACGCTGCTCATATTCCCGTCACCGAAACTCCACACCCAAGTGGTCGGTGAATTCGTCGACATATCCATGAACTGGACTGTGAGAGGTGTCGTTCCGGAGGTCACATTTGCCGTAAAAGATGCTTCCGGCTTTGAAACCGGAGTCGACACCGTGATGTACCTGGATTTGGTAGCAGTATCGGTCCCACCCTCGTTTTTAACCGTAAGCGAGACGTCATAGGTCCCTGCACTGGAATACGTATGCGAGGGATTCATCGCTGTACTTTGCGATCCGTCCCCGAAATCCCAGATCCATGACGTAGGGGAATTGGTCGAAGTGTCTGTGAACTTTACCTTCAGGGGTGATTTCCCCGAAGTATTATCCGCTTTGAAAGAGGCTACCGGGGAGTCGACTGCAAGCGCTACGGTGATGAAGCCCGACTTTGTTGTAGTATAGGTACCCCCGGAGTTGGTTGCCGTGAGCGAAACGTCATACGTACCGAAATTTTTGTAAGTGTACGTGGGGTTCTGGGCAGTGCTCTGGCTCCCGTCACCAAAATACCAGAGCCAGGATGTCGGAGAATTCGTTGAGGTATCCGTAAACTGGACCGTAAAGGGAACTGTTCCTTTCTTCACATCCGCAGTGAAGGATGCAACCGGGGAAGTAGTGCTTACAGTGATGTAGTCACTCATTGTAGTCGAGTTGCTCCCGGCCTCATTTGTCGCGGTAAGCACTACAGAGAAAGTACCATTGGTAGTGTATGTGTGGACCGGATTTTGGGACGTACTCCATCCCCCGTCACCGAAGGTCCAGGCCCATACCGTGGGGGAGTTGGTCGAGTTGTCCATAAACTGGACGGTCAGGGGTGCAGAGCCTGATGTCACATTGGCCGTAACCACAGGTACCGGTACAACCGGTGCACTTACTGAGATGTACGAGGATTTGGTAATATTCGAAGTCCCATCCGCATTCGTCACCGTGAGCATGACATTGTAGGTTCCGGAACTTGTGAAGGTATGCACCGGGTTCTGGGATGTATTGTACCCGCCGTCACCAAAGGACCAGACCCATACACTCGGCGTATTCGTCGAGACATCGATAAACTGAACTGTGAGGGGTGCTGATCCGCTGGTCACGTTTGCTACAAAGGATGCAACAGGCACTGTTGCCGCTCCAGGTAAGATGAAGAGCAGAGCAGTAAGAAGAACAAGAATGCATAGGTTATTTTTTTTCATGGTACTTCATCCAATGAGTATTCTCCCCAGGGGATAAAAAGGAAGTGGGATACTCCCGGTAAGCCCGACCCCCATTTGTTAAATTCTTATTACATATTGTTATTTAATTCTAACTAGTTCCGGGACAGGGATGCGATTCCGGAATAACGGGGATCTGCATCCGGCACGGCAGACGGTATCACTGCGGGGGAGTCCCGGGAGAATGAACCTTCACCAGGGAACCTTTCAATCACGGGCAGGAACGGTAATTGGTCACGATGAGTTCATTGATAACCCCGCGCCGGCTCCCGTTGCAGTTGATGCTTCTTCTTGCCGGGACTCGTTCCTGCAAAAAGCCGCAATACAGGTTCTCAAAGAAAGGGTCATCAGGGTCCGCATTTTTTGGATCGGAATTGCTCAGCATTACCCGGACACCTTTCGCATCCAGATCACGGATGAACATGGCAAGCCGTTCCTGATCGCTGTCTGTGAATCCACCTTTTGCGTATTGGGTAAAAGAAGAGGTTGGATTAATCGGGCGGTAGGGAGGATCGCAGTACACAAAAGTGCCTTTATCCGCATACTTCCCGCACAAGGTGAAATCCCCGTGGATAATCCGCGTGTTCCTCAAAACCTTCGCAGCTTCTTCAAGGATCTCTTCATTCAGGATATCAGGATTTTTGTATCTGCCGAACGGCACATTGAATCCGCCGTTCCGGTTGACCCGGAAGAGCCCGTTGTAGCAGGTCCGGTTCAGGAAGATGAGCTGGGCTGCCCGTTCCACCCGCCCCGGGTTTTTCCGCGAGAAATCAAAACCCGGCCGGTCCCGGTTGAACGTATCGCGGATTGCATAATACAGGTCCTTCCTTTCTGCATCATCCCGGTTTGAGTACGCAGATTCCAGTTCCTCCAGCCTGCCAATAAGATCCCGTACGGAACTCTTGATTGCCGCATAGCAAAGGATGAGTTCCTGATTGAGATCGCAGATAACCGAGCGCCGGAACCGGTACTTCCGGTTCAGGGAGAAAAACATCGCCCCGCCCCCAATAAAGGGCTCGACGTACATCTCAATCTTTCCGTTTTCCAGTTCGGGTGGCAGTCGCTCTTCAAATTCCCGGAGGAGCTGGGTTTTTCCGCCGGCCCATTTCAGAAAGGGCTTCGCACAGGGTAGAGAAGTCGGGGTATACGCCATGGATAGGAAAGTCTTTCCTGATAGTTGGCACTGAAAAGGTTTGGAGCTTGTGGGCGAAAAGAGAGGCCACATTACATGTATGCTAATGTATACAGTTGCTTCAATTCCTACCGGAATAACGTATTCCCGGGACTTACAAAAAAGAACGGGTTGGCGGGAAGATGTCCGACACTCAGTACAGGACTGCCCGGACAATAGTAACATTTGTGACTGGCCTGTCGTCGCTGTCGGTCTGAACCTTACCGATGGCATCAACGACATCCATCCCGTCAATTACCTTCCCGAAGACCGGATGTTTGGAATCGAGACGGGTATTATTCACGAGATTTATAAAGAACTGGCTGCCGCCGGTATTCGGCCCGGCATTTGCCATCGCGATTGTACCCCGGACATTGCTGAGGTTCTTCGAGAATTCATCGGATATTGTGTAACCAGGCCCGCCATACCCGGTGCCGGTAGGATCTCCACCCTGGATCATAAAACCGTCAATAACCCGGTGGAATATGACACCATCATAAAATCCTTTCTGGACGAGAGACGCAAAATTCCCGGTGGTTACCGGCATATCGGATGCGAGTTCTATCGAGATATTTCCCATCGTTGTCTCAAGACGAACGAATTTTTCCGCAGGGGTAACAGGTACTGGGGTCGCGGGAATTGTCGTCATGGTCGCGGTTGTCACGGTTGCAACGGGAGTCCCGGCAGGAGTACTGTTCACGGAATTGGTCTGGGAAGTCTGAGTACAGCCGGTGGTTCCCAGGAGAATGGCAACCACGAGTGCCAGCAGGAGAATTCCTTTGAGCTTCATGCCAATTTAATGGAATTCGGTGAGAAAAATACGTTCCGCTCAAAAGTACCGGAAGAGGTAGCTACCTGGGGGGCACCCACCCGTGGCAGGCCCCTTTCGGTACCCGGATCTCAAATAGTGCCCCTTTTCCCGGTTCCCCGGTTTCCCGGATAGAAATTCCGGTAATCAGCAGGATTTCCCGTATAAGAAAGAGTCCGAAACCGGTGTGATTCCCATATCCTTTCTGAAAGATCGTCTCTTTTTTCTCATGGGAGACCCCAGGCCCGTTATCTTTGTAGGTTATCAGGAGATCCCCTTTATCCTCCCCTACGGATACGTCCACTGAATCCGCCTTGGGCGCGTGCCTGAGCGTGTTATCAAAAAGGTTCACGAAGACCTTCTGGAACAAGCCATCCGCATACACATTAATTCCTTCCGGCGGACAGGTTACCTGAAGCCGACTTGCTACCTCTCCACTCCGCGCTGCAGAGAGTACTGCTTCCCGTAGATCCTGCCAGACCGGAGCTTTCATGCCCAGATCTTCATAGTCTTTCATGAATTTAACCTGGCCTTCAATAACCCGGGCAGAAGCATCCATCTTTTCGATGAAGTCCCGCATATTCGGATCCTTATTTGTAGTCCGGGAGAGATCCAGGTATCCTTCGAGAACAGTGAGTTGGTTCAGGACATCGTGCCGGGTTATCGAAGCAAGGAGACTCAGTTTCTCTCCCGTAACCTGGATTGCCCGTTCACGCACTTTTCGGTTCGTAATATCACGGACGAGGGATAGGATGCGTACTGATCCTGCTCCGGGAACAACGGTTGCATTGATCTCTACCGGGTGAATAGTCCCGTCCGGGAACTCATAATCCAGTTCCAGGTTCCTGACAGTTCCTTCTTCAATACAGGCCCTTATCTTGTCCATATTCCGTTTCCGGTCATGTTCATGAGTCCATTCCAAAACGGATCTTTTCAGAATGTCTTTTTGAGTTGCACGACCGGTAAGCCGGACATATTCATCATTCGCTTCCAGAACCTTTCCCTCTGTATTGAGAACAACATAGCCGGTTCCTGTCGTATCTATCAGGGCCTGGTACAATTTTTCACGTTCCAGAAAGATATCTTCCGATCTCTGCGACTCGGTGAGAGTCCGTACTGTTGCGATGGATACGACACCATCCGGATAATGGGCTATCCCGACGTTAACCCGGGCTGGTAGCATTCCCGTGCCTCCTTTCCGCAGGAAGTTGCATTCACTCACCACGGGAACGTTCTCGCCGAGTTTGCGCCGGCGGTCGTAATCCCTGGCCCGGGTCCGGTCATCCGGTGAGAGGATATCCATAACCGTCGTGCCGAGGAGTTCTTCAGGATTATATCCAAGCATCGCAGCGAACTGGGAATTTGCAAACCGGATTTTCCCGCTTTTCACTATAAAGAGCCCGTCCTGAATGTGCTCAACGAGAGCCTGATATGTTTCTTCAGACCTTGCAAGTTTCTCCTCAATCTCCCGCTGCCCGGTGATATCGATAGTAAAACCACCTACTACGACATTGCCATCATTCACCTTCACCGGGAATTTGTACGAGTGATATCGGCGATTTCCGAACACATCCTCAAACTCCATCGGAACACCATTCGAGAGTACTTCACGGTCGTCCGCTTCCATTTTCCTACCGATCTTCCCCGGGAAAAGCTCACGAGGTGTCTTTCCGAGTAATTCAGAGGCTGGCTTTCCCAGGAGTTTCTCAAACTTGGGGCTTACATAGAGGGTCCGCAGGTCTGCATCTTTAATGTACACAAGGGCCGGGTTATGGTCCATGAAAAAAGTGAACCATTTTTTCTCAGCATCCAGCGCCTCTTCCAGTTTCCGTGTCCGGATAACGTTCCAGAGGCCGCTCATGAGAAGGGTAAGCTGCTTGACATCATTCCCGGTATAATCAGCAGGTTTGTTGGCTACTCCGGAGACGAGAACAATGCGATCTCCCTCAAATACCGGGATATTCATATGCCGCTCAATCGGAACATGTCCTTTCGGGTACCCTTTTTTGTGGGGATTTGGTGCGGAGTAATCGTTGGTAATGACTGCGCGGCGCTGGCGGACTGCTTCTCCCCAGAGGCCGGTATTATCCACCTTGTACCGGATAGGTTTTTTCTCAATACCGCACTCTTTCATTGCGCTCCGGGACCAGGCATACATCGTCATCTCGGATTCGTCCTCGTTCAGAAACGCAAGGTACCCCACCCGGCTTCCGGTGATACTTCCCGCTTCCTCAATTGCATGGAGGGTCAGGGTACGGAGGGATGCATTACCCATCTGGTAAAATCGTATCAGGGCTTCGAGACGCAGTTCGCTCACCTGAAGGGCATCCCGCGACTCTTCCAGTGCTTTGTTCTGGGAGACAAGCGTATCTTCTGCAGATTTCAGTTCTTCATAGGCCGCAGTCATTTCCAGGTGCGCTGCATTCCGTTCCTGCTCCGCTTTCCTTCGATCAACAGCCTGCCGGATCTTGTGGGTCAATTCAGCAAACTGGGCTGCCGGAGCACCGCCTTTCTGGAGATAGAAATCCACACCGTTATTGATAGCCTCAATCACAACCTCTTCCCGGCCCCGCCCGGTGAAGAGGATGAACGGCATATCCCCCTTTATCCGCCGCACTTCCTTGAGGAGCGCAATCCCATCCGTCTCCGGCATCTGGTAATCGGAGACAATGACATCGATATTCCGGGTGGCAAGGAGATCGAGTGCTTCCCGGGCGCCAGGAGCAGATATAACTTCCATATCACCGTTCTTTTTGAGATAAAGTGCACAGATGTCGAGAAGAAGCGGCTCGTCATCCACGTACAGAACGGTGATCATGCAAGTAAGATTCCGGTAAGATGGGATAATTGTTGTGTCCGATGCAAAGATTACCTGGTACCTGCTGGAGATGCGATGAAAACCGGTTCCGGCAAAACCCGTATTTCTCATTTTTCAATTCTCTTTCCCAAAACTCCGGATTTCCGGGAGGCCACATCCGTTTTCTCGTACAGGAACCCGGGCAGCGTTCTCTTATGGATTCCGAAAGATTTCCGGTCAAGGTACGGGAGATACCAATATTTTCCCGGACGGGGAACCGTATACCTGTACGACATATGACGGACGAGACAATTACAATCGGACTCATCCAGATGGAGATACGAGAAAACCGGGATGAGAATCTCAGGCGGGCAGTGGGAAAAACCGAGTCAGCGGCACGGCATGGGGCAAAGATCATCTGTCTGCCGGAGCTTTTCCGGAACAGGTACTTCCCCCAGTATATCGGAAGAGATGTTTCAGCCTGTGCAGAAAGCATCCCGGGAGAGTCGGGTGATGCCTTTGCAATGATTGCGAAACGGTATGGGGTCGTGATCATTGTCCCGTTCTTCGAAAAAGCTCCGGATGGAAAGTTCTACAATTCAGCAGTAGTGATAGGCGACGATGGCACCTCCAGTAAGGCTTACCGGAAAGTCCATATCCCGCAGGATCCCGGGTTCTTCGAGAAGGAGTACTTCTATCCGGGGAGCAGTTACCTGGTTCACGATACTCCCTTCGGAAGGATAGCAGTTCTCATCTGTTATGACCAGTGGTTCCCGGAGGCAGCCCGGTCTGTGGCTCTCGAAGGTGCCGATATTATTTTCTATCCGACAGCTATCGGGCATCCTTCCGAACAGGTACCCGTGGAAGGGAATTGGCAGGAGGCCTGGGAGATCATCCAGAGAAGCCATGCCATTGCAAGCAGCATTCATGTTGCCGCGGTCAACCGGGTCGGCCGGGAGGGAGGAATCCGGTTTTTCGGGGGTTCATTCGTTTGCGATGCTTTCGGAAAGATCCTGGCCCGTGCCGGTGACGGGGAAGAACTGGTCCTTGCAAAGATAGATCTTTCCCAGAACAGGAGCGTGCGGGACTCCTGGGGATTCATCCGGAACCGGAGACCGGATACATACGGGACTCTTACCCTGCCATTCCTCAAAGGTGCCGTACCGGAAGTACGACCCGGGGATACTCCCCGAAACCAGGGGTTCCACATGCCTGCCGAATGGGAGCTCCATGACGCGGTCTGGATCTCCTGGCCCGCCAATGACGATACGTTTCCTCACCTTCCAGATGTGGAGAAATCCTATGTACAGTTTATTGCTGCAATGGAAGGATCGGAACGGGTGGAACTCCTGGTACGGGATGATGAAACGGCAGCCCGGATTCGGAAGATGCTTGAATCAATCGGATCGTCCGCCACACAGGTAACGTTCCGTATCACAGATTACTTTGATGTATGGATCCGGGACTACGGGCCAACATTTGTCCTGAACCCGGCACTCCGTCAGAAAGCACTCGTACGGTGGCGGTTCAATGCCTGGGGAGGAAAATATGATGACCTCCTGAAAGACGGGGAAGTTCCGGGCCGTATGAACGAATGGCTCGGATTACAGGTCTTTGAACCCGGAATCGTTCTCGAAGGCGGCTCTATCGAGGTGAATGGCAGGGGCACGGTCCTGACTACCCGGTCCTGCCTGCTCAACCTGAACCGGAATCCTGGTGTTGACGAGGGGCAGATTGAAAAATACCTTCATGAGTATCTGGGTACAGTAAAGGTGATCTGGCTGGAAGACGGGATCGAGGGAGACGATACGGACGGCCACATCGACGATCTTGCCAGGTTTTGTGATCCAACGACGGTTGTCTGTGCTTACGAGGAAAACGAAACTGACCGGAATTTCGCCGTACTGCGCCGGAATTACGGGATCCTGAAGAACTCAACCGATCAGGATGGGAATCCGCTTACCGTAATCAGGCTCCCCATGCCCCGCAGGGTCGAAGCGGAGGGTGAACGGTACCCGGCAAGTTACACGAATTTCTATATTGGAAATACCGTAGTCATAGTCCCTATGTTTCAGGATCCTGCCGATGCCGAGGCACTCCGGATCCTGAGGAAACTCTTCCCCGGCAGGAAGGTAATTGGGATAAATGCACGGCAGATGGTGGAAGGGTTCGGGACATTCCATTGTGCGAGCCAGCAGGAACCGCGTTCTGGAACGATCTGACACCGATATTAATGAAATATCCTGAGCGGATATCCGGGGATATGCAAGGTTCCCATCAAATTCTCTTTCACAGATATTGCCGATCAAATAGACAGGATCAATCAGGATACAATCTGAATTTACAGATAATCGGATGGACAAAAAAATTCTGAATAAATAGGAAATCAGCCCTCAGAACGAATAGTAAAGTAATTCGAAAGTTTACCGGATTGTCCATCGGGATTTATGACTACAACATTCCAGGCAACATGGGGTATGTCCCCTATAACAAAATCACAGACTATCTGATTGGGGCCTATATAACGAACATTTGATCCATTGATCGGGGAATTCCCTGCCAAAGTCAGCTGAACGGTCGCATTCTCCTTAAAATTCATTCCTGTAATCTGGACACCGCTTACTGTTGTATTGAATACAGCATAATCCGGATCGGTCTTTTTTACGAGAGGAGCGGGACCCGTGGTAGCAGTGGGTGTCGGAGTGGCAGTGCTTGTAGCAGATACCGAACTTGTCCTGGATGTTGATGTCGGAACCGGAGTTACTGTCGCAGTTGGCATGATTTCTATTGTATCAGGGTCTACAGTTGTAAGCCGGACCGTGTAAATATTCTCAACTGCGACACGATTCCGGTTTTCCGAAGATCCGTCAGGCCGGTATCCCCATTTGCCGCTGGGATTCTGTTTAATATGTGCAACCGTGTACTTATCCGTCGCAGAATCATAACCAAGAATGAGGTAGGACAAAGCGGGTCCTGATCCCGGAGTTGTTATCACATCTCCTGCGGAGAACTTCGGAAGTAGCGGTGTCGGTGTCGGACTCGGAGTTGGTGTTGGCACCGGTGGCGGGACTTCCTTGTCAGAACACCCCGCAAAGAGAAGAGCACACGCAAGAAAAACACTAATGCAGATTAACCAGTATGGAAAACGAGCCATGAAAATATCCCCAATAAAATAGGGGAACGAACGTATCAAGATTATTGGAAATTATTGTTTACATATTGCCCAGGCTTTTATTAAGATTGGTAAATGTCGGTAAACCCAACCGAGATCAAACCATCTAATTTTACTCAACGTATCATAAGCCCGGGCCGATTTATACCGGGGAACTCATGATAAAACAAATCAACATTAATTGTATTAAAGTAATATTGCTTTACTAGATACACGCAAAAATTGTCCTTTTTTTCCAAATTTAACCAGTTTAAAAGCGCCGAATGCAAAAAATTTCGAAACCTTTAATTCAGTATCCACCAACCCATTACTGAACCACAAAGGGTTTGTAGTATACTCATTGTGAGTGGCAACGCATTTTGACTACTCTCGTGCACTCTTCAGCACGCAGGGAGGAGGCTAAATGGAAAGCATTGTGTTTGGCATTGGAATTACTGCATTGACAGGAGCTCTTGCCACCGTAGCCGGTGCTGCGGAAGATACTGAATCGAACATCGGGTCGCAGGGAGACCCGAACTCACAGGTTCAGCTCGCTCCGCAGATGGGATACGTTCACCGTATCTTCAACAAGGCCGTCGCAGGCGAACCCCCGGCATACGCCCTCTGGTGTACGCTCGGTGCCGGTGCTGCCTGGGCATTCATGGCAATGCAGATTAACCCGGTTCTTGCAATTGTCCTCGGTTGTATCATCGCAACCTTCGTACAGGGCATCTATGCAACTACCGCGTACCTGGGCAGGACTGCAAGTCTTGCCAAGTTTGGACAACCGGTATACATAGATATACTGAAGTCCATGACAACCGTCACGATGGCACATGCGTTCATTGCAATCTTTGCAACGGTAACGCTCTGTCACCTGATCAACTCGGCTCTCGGCCACCCGTTCCCGCTGCCGCTTCTCGGTCTCGTATGGGGCCTTGCACTCGGTGCAGCAGGTTCAGCAACCGGTAACCCGTATTATGGGAAAGAGCGCCAGTACCAGAACCAGAAGTTCGGTGCAGGCGTCCCGATTGCAGCATCCGGTAACATCGTCCGCTACGCGGAAGCCGGAGAGAGAAACTCTCTTGACAACGGATACTTCACCCAGAAATTCGGTGGTGCAGCGTCCGGTATCTGCTTTGGTCTCATTGTTTTCCTCGAACTCTGGCGTACGGTCATTTTCGAGAAAGTCGGTGCCGGCTGGGGCGCAATCATTGTAGGTATCCTGATGATCCTGGTCTTCACGATTGCGGATCGGTTCATCGAAGTCTGGGCCCGCAAGAATTACGGTCCTTACACGAAGCCTGTTGAGGAGGGATCCTCATGACCGCAGTCGCAGCAAAGCCCCAGGCCGGGGCAGCAATCAATCCAGTCGCGATGGTCATCGGCACTATCCTCTTCCTGGTCATTCTCGGCGTAATGTATTTCCTTGGGTCAACTCCCGCTCTTATCACTCTTATCGGCATTGTCATCGGTGGCGTCCTGATTGGATTCGGCGTTCACTTTGTGCCGGTCGGAGGTGCTCCCGCAGCAATGGGCCAGGCACCCGGTATCGCAACCGGTGTCGCAATGCTCGCCGCTGGTGGAGGTCTTGCCGGTCTCTTCGGCGGGGCATGGGCAGCAGAACAGGGAATCGTCATGGCAACCATCACCGGTGCAATCGGTGGAGGACTCATGATGGCAATCACCTGCATGATGGTGAACGTCGTCTACGTGTACGGTATGGGTATTCCCGCTGCATCCGGTAAGGTCAAGAACGACCCGATCACCGGAGACAGTCAGGCTGAATACAAGAGCCAGGGTACTGAAGGACACGGTCTTCCGTTCGTCTCCTTTGTTGGAGGTGTTACCGGAGGTCTCTTTGCCGGTGCAGGAGGAACTCTCATCTATATGGAACTCCTGGACCTGTACAAAGGCTCGCTCCCGACCATTCTCAGTGCAACTGAAGCCCAGGTCCTGCCGATTGCAATCTCGCTTGCCGGGATTTTCGCTATTGGTATGTTCCTGGTCAACGCCGTGCTGACCGCGTACAACATCACAGGTACTATCGAAGGTCCCCACGACCCGAAGTTCAAGCGCTGGCCACGCTCCATTGTTGCCTCCGCTGCAGCTTCTGCACTCTGCGGACTCGTCGCAATCCTGATTGTGATCATGAAGTGAGGTGATTGACATGACCGTTAAAGTTGAAGTTATTGAAGGCGGTATCCCCCATGACAAGATCATGATCGCCGGACTCGTCAGTTCGCTTGTCTGCATCTACCTCACGTACTTAAACGTCCTTACGCAGACCGAGATGTTCTCGTTCTTCGGCGGGATTGCCGCAATTGCCGCCCTCATCTGGGGCAGCAACACTATCAAGGTCCTTTGCAGTTACGGTATCGGAACGGGTGTGCCCTCAGCGGGTATGATCGCGTTCGGTTCCGGTGTCATTGCAATGCTGTTTGCAACGAAATTCAATATCCTTGCACCCATTGTCGCTCTGATTCTCGCAGCAGTCATTGGTGCAGTCCTGGGATACCTCGCAAACAACGTCCTGAATATGAAAATCCCGACCATGATCCGGTCTCTGACCGAAATGTCGGTCGTAGGAGCACTCTCTCTTATGGGATTCGCTGCTCTCACGGCCGGTGGATTTACTTTCGCGGACCTGACGACAAACTCGATCAGCATCTTCGGTATCGCCCTGCCATCCTACCAGGCAACATTCATTGCCGGTGGTGCTATTGCAGTCGCGTTCCTGCTCGGTGCAATCGCTATCCAGCACCCGTTCAACGCGTGCCTCGGCCCGGGCTGGACTCAGGACAGGATGCTCACGCTCACTGCTGAGTGCGGGTTTATCTCGATGTTTGTCTGTGCAGTAATGTCGTTCGCACTGATTTCTGCGGGATCTGCAGTAATTTCCCTGATTGTCGCTCTCATCGGCTGGGTCTTCACGTACCACCAGTACTTCGTCCTCTCGAAACGCGACGCAGCGGCCTGGCTGGATGCAAAACCAATCCCTGATGTGGAGGGACACTGATATGGCATACATCCAGGTACTTCCTGAATTTGGCCTCGTTGCCGACCCGATGGCAGGTGTCGTGACTTCCGCAGGGGAATCGCTTGCACCAGTTATTGAGAAAGTAGAGGTTCTTGAAGCAATCAGTGACGATATGGTGAACATGCTCGCAGGTGAAGGAAACTACCTTGCATCGTTCCCGGGCCGTGAGAAAAGTATCGGCATCGCCGGTCTGTTCTCCACGTACTGGTACGGTCTTGCCGTAGGCCTGTTCATTGCTGGGATCATAGCATTCCAGATGATGGGGTGATCACAATGGTCGACAAGAAATCACCAGCAAGCGGGTGGCCAATCGTCCAGGGAGACTTCCACGCGGGCGATGCTAACAGCCCGGTCGCCATCGTGACCATGGGGTCACACCTCGATGAGAAAGGCCTCTGCGATGCAG
>JBDKRP010000188.1:0-2334 GCA_039683275.1 Methanoregulaceae archaeon
ATCATCAGGGTGGTCATTTTTTGTAAAATCATATAAATATATAATACTATTAAAAAATGAATCAATCGATATACCTTATGATCAGCGGATCGATGCGAAGGAATGCAGCTATATTTGTTCCTCCGCCCGCTCAAGAACAAGGGAATAAACCGGGAACTCACCAGCAATTTTATGCTGTAATTTCACCTGTTGAATCTGGACGATAACCTCGTCTGGAGATGTTCAACTTCGGATACTACGACCCGGAACGGTTGTTGCTTTGCGGACTGGCGGAGGAACGAGCACGACCGCTTCCCCTCGCAATGATCCGTTGAGGGAATAAAATCTGATTTGATTTTTGGCATAACCGCGTCGGTTGTTTCTTGGGAATTTCCCTATTGGAGTGCCCCCATCACCTGATGGATCCCTGATCACCGGAAACGCAAGTGCCATATGAGATAAAGAACGAACACGTACCTGTTTTTATGGCGATCCACCCGATCGAATACCGGTACGGCACTCCCGAGATGCGTGCGGTCTGGAGTGAGGAGAACCGGTTCAGGTGCGTTGTTGCGGCAGAGGTCGCACTCGCAAAGGCGGAGGCGCTCCACGGGATGATCCCGAAGGAAGCGGCGGAAGAGATCGAGAAGAACGCAGGGAAAGCATCCCTTGCCCGGGCAAAGGAGATCGAGGCCGGGATCAATCACGACATGATGGCCATCGTGAAAGCGATCTCGGAGGTTTCCGGGGACGCGGGCCGGTGGATCCATTACGGCGCGACCTCGAACGATATCCTCGATACGGCGACCGGCCTCCAGTTCCGGGATGCGCTCGCCCTCATCGATACGAAGCTCCGGGCGCTCCTTGCAGTCCTCCTGAAACGTGCGCAGGAGACGAACCGTCTTGTCTGCGTGGGCCGGACCCACGGGCAGATCGGTGTCCCCACCACGTACGGGCTCCGGTTCGCTATCTGGGCGGCGGAAATCGGCAGGCACATCGAACGCCTCGAACAGCTGAAGCCCCGGGTCCAGGTCGGCCAGCTCACGGGGGCTGTCGGGACCCAGGCTGCGCTCGGCCCGAAGGCGATGGAAGTCCAGGCATCGATGATGCAGTTCCTTGGCCTGACATCGGTCGACGTCTCAAACCAGGTCATCTCCCGGGACCGGCACGCGGAATATGTCTTCTTCCTCGCGAATGTTGCGACAACGCTCGACAAGATGGGGATCGAGATCCGCTCGCTCCAGCGGACCGAGATCGCGGAGGTCGAGGAAGCATTCGGGAAGAACCAGGTCGGCTCCTCAACGATGCCGCACAAGAGAAACCCGATCAAGAGCGAACAGGTCTGCGGCCTCGCCCGGATCGTCCGGGCAGGGATCGAACCCGCGCTCCAGAACAACACGCTCTGGGACGAGCGGGACCTCACGAACTCCTCCTGCGAGCGGGTGCTCTTCCCTGAGACTTCGGTCCTTGCCGACCATATCCTGAAGCTGATGACCCGGGTCATGGAAGGCCTCGTCATCCGGCCGGAGAATATCCGGAAGAACCTTGACATCCTGCACGGGATCAACATGGCGGAATCGGTCATGATCGCACTCACTGAGAAGGGAATGAACCGGCAGGACGCCCATGAAGCGGTCCGGGTCGCGAGCATGAAAGCGCTCGCAGAACACCGGGCGCTTGTCGATGCCCTCGCGGAAAATGCAGAAGTCCTGAAGTTCTGCCCCCGTGATGAGATCATCCGGCTTCTCGATCCGGACAACTATATCGGGACCGCACCCGAACAGGTCGACCGGCTGGTCAGGAAACTCCTGCCGCTTACCGGGTGACCGAATTTCTGCCCTTTTTTCCGGTTTTTATTGTCCGATCAATTTTTCCCGTGCCGTATTTGATTCAGGAAAATCCTGCAAGAGTCCGCATAGAGTGTGCGTGAAGTCATACTCAGTGCGGGATCGCATGCCCGACCCTAAGAGTTCCTAGCAACCCAAATCGTTTCCGGAATGTCTCGGTTGTAACGTGTGAAGCCGCCCTGATGGGCGGGTTCGCGTGCTCGTTCCTGCGCCCGCTCACAAACAAGAGAATTCATTGGGATCTCACCTGAAGGAGTAAAATCAGGATATCTCTCCCAAGAGTAAAACAGGAATCGGCGAGATCCCGGACAGGTTTCTGTTTTGCGGACGGGCGGAGGGAGGGACGAGCACGGCCGCATTCCCTCGCAATGATCCGCTGAAATTTTCCCAACAACCAAGATCGTTTCCGGAATGTTTCGGTCGTAACGTGTGAAGCCCGCCTGCGGGCGGAGTTCGCGTGCTCGTCCCTGCGCCCGCTCACGAACAGGAAAATAACCCGGGATCGCAG